>QHVS01000195.1 GCA_003223635.1 Acidobacteriota bacterium
CCACAGGATGTTCATGCGCCGCGCGACCCAGCTCGACGGCGTGAGAGCGATGATCGGCTGCTTGGGCCGGAACTTTGACATCAGCCGCGCTGCGAATCCGGTCTGGGTGAAGACGACGATGAATTTCGCGTCGAGCTGCTCCGCCGCGTAGTTGGCGGCGCCAGCCAGCGCATCGGTGAACTCGTCCGTCTCCGAGAGCTGCCGGTACGGCTCGCGCTTCTCCAGCGGCTGAACCTCGCTCTCTTTTTCAGCGGCCAGGATGATGCGGGCCATCATCTGCACCGCCTCGAGGGGATACTGACCGGAAGCCGTCTCGGCCGACAGCATGACCGCATCGGAACCATCGAAGATCGCGTTGGCCACGTCGGACGCCTCGGCGCGCGTGGGGCGGGAGCTGACCGTCATCGACTCCAGCATTTGCGTTGCGGTGATTGCGAACTTCCCCCATCGGCTGGCGCGAGCCAGGATTCTCTTCTGCACGATCGGCACGGCCTCCGGGGGCAGCTCCACGCCCAGGTCGCCGCGCGCCACCATCACACCGTCGCTGACCTCGAAGATTTCTTCAAGAGAGTCGATGGCCTGCGCCTTTTCCAGTTTGGCGATGACGTTGATCTCATCGCCGCCCAGCGAGTGCAGCAAGGCACGGAGCTCTTCGATGTCGCTCCGACGGCGGATGAACGAGGCGGCGATGTAGTCGAGTTGATTCTGTACGGCGAAGGCGACGTCCTCGCGGTCCTTCGGCGTGATCGCCGGAATGGTCAGCTCCGTGTCCGGAAAATTCATCCCCTTGCGCGAGGAGATCGGTCCGCCGTGCAGAACCCGCGTGATCACCCGCTTCGCTTCCACCGCGGTGACCACCAGCTCCACGAGGCCGTCGTTGATCAGAATGCGCTGGCCCACCTGGACCTCGCGCGGCAGCGGGGTGAACGAAGTGGAGACGATCGAGGCGTTGCCGGAGACGGGATCGGTGGTGATGATGAACGTCGCACCGGTCTGCAGCTGAACGACGCCGTCGACATCTCCGATGCGCAGCTTCGGCCCCTGGATGTCGCCGATGATCGGAATGTACTTGCCGAACTCCGTGGAGGCCTTGCGGATGATTTGAACGAATCGTGCGCAATCCGAATGCGTGCCGTGCGAGAAATTGAGGCGGAAGACGTCGACCCCGCACGTGAGGAGCGACTGAATGTTTTCTTCACCGGACGACGCCGGGCCGAGGGTGGCGATAATTTTCGTGCGGCGCATTAAGAGGCTGCGAGGGCGGGCTGGAGCGTCCTGCCCAACACTTGCGCGATTGCATCCACCTCGCGAACCAGTTGCGCGAAGGTCTCGGGAAGGATGGCTTGCGGACCGTCCGACAACGCCTCCTCCGGCTTGTGGTGGACTTCGATCAGCACGCCGTCGGCGCCGACGGCGATCGCCGCGCGCGACATCGGCAGAACCTTGTTGCGTTTTCCCGTGCCGTGACTCGGATCGACCACGATCGGCAGATGGCTGATCCGCTTGATGGCCGGAACGACCGAGAGATCGAGCGTGTTGCGCGTGTGATCGGCAAACGTTCGCACACCGCGCTCGCAGAGGATTACCTTGTAGTTCCCTTCGGACATGATGTACTCGGCGGAAAGGAGCAGCTCCTCCAGCGTCGCCGACATGCCCCGCTTGAGCAGCACCGGCGTGCGCATGCGTCCGGCGCTCTTCAGCAGCGCAAAATTCTGCATGTTGCGCGCGCCGATCTGGATGCAATCCGCGTACTGCTCCACCAGCTTCAACGATTCGTCATCGATCGCCTCAGTCACGATGGGCAGATCGAACTCCTCGCGCACGCGGGCCAGAATCTGCAGTGCCGGCTCTCCCAGGCCCTGAAATGAATAGGGTGAGGTGCGCGGCTTGTACGCCCCGCCCCGGAAGAGCTGGCCGCCGGCCCGCTTGACGTGCTCGGCGATCGTCCGCGTCTGGTCGAGCGACTCCACCGCGCACGGCCCACCCACCACGACCACCCCTTTGCCACCCACATCCGCCCCGCCGACGTCGATAATCGTGTCGTCCGGCCTGGGTGACCTGGATGATCTCCTTGACGCCGGGAAAGTTCTCGACGCTCGCAGGATCCTTGGCCCCTTGATGCCCGGTGATGCCGATCGCCGTGCGATGCGCGCCGGGAATCGGATGCGCCTTCAGTCCAAGGCGTTCGATGTGCCGAACGACTGCTTCGACTTGCTCCGGCGTCGCGCCGGCTTCCATGACGACGAGCATTTGAGTTCTCGGGTTCGCCGGGCGCCAGGAATCGTTGGGGAACGCGCCGGCGTTCTGACGTCAGTATAATCGACCACGTTTAAGCACTCATTCCGGGAGACTTGCATGCGAAAACCGCTCGTCGTCTTTGCCGTTGTCCTGCTCCTGTCCGCGCCAGCGTTCGCCACGTACTACGTCGTCATGAAAGACGGCTCGCGCTACCTGGCCAAATCGAAATGGACGGTGGTCAACGGGAAAGCCATCGTGCATCTGGAGAACGGCTCCACGATCTCGCTCGACCCGAGCGGAATCGACCCGGCGAAATCGGAAGAGATGACGCGAATGGGCGGCGCCTCGGTGCTAGCGGTGGGACAGGCACCGACCAATTCGGCCCCGAAGCAATCGTCACTCGGTTCGGCGATTCGACTGCGCAAACTTCCCGGCCAGCAACAACCCGCCGTGACCTCGACCGTTCCGGTGCAAGCGCGACCCAGTGGCCCCCTGCTCGGCGGGGAGGTGCTCGAGAAGTTCGAACGGGCGTACGAGAACGTCGGCATCTTCGAGCACAAGGTCGTTGCCACCGGAGCGCACTCGCTCCGCGCCGATCTGACCGCCGACAACGAAGAGAAGGTCTTCAACGCGATTTCCGCGACGTCGTTCCTCATCCTGCGGAACGCCGGCGTCTCCGGAGCGCAGGTGGACATGGTGGAACTGTTCATGAAGACCACCACCGGCGGATCGTCGGGCCGTTTTCAGATGACGCGCGCCGATGCCCAGGCCCTCGATTCCAAGCAGATGTCGCGCGAGGACTACTTCATCCGCAAAGTGATTTACTGAACGACGTCGATCGCCGCGTTCCCGCCGTACACCATCGCGTAACGGAAACGTCGCTCCTGAGGGTCGACGATGGTTCGCTCCCCCGGGGCAAACACGAACGACTCGACCGATCCTTCGATGGTCTGAAATTCCGCGCGATCGTTTGCGAAGCGCACTTTCACCGCCCGGGTCACTCCGTCGAAACCATTGGTCAGTCGCAGACGTCCGGCCACCGGTCCGAAGTCGAAAACCGCCGCCTCCATCGGACGCGAGCCGACCACCGCCACTCCGCCGAGGATGTCGATGACCGGCAGGGCGGTGTGCACGCGAAACACCTGCCGTGCGGCGACGATCCGCTGCGCCGGCCGCATGAACTTGCCCGGCCGCGCCGACAGAAAGTTCCAGCGCCTTGCCGGTGGTCGTCCCAGCAGCATCGGCGAGGAACGCCAGATCCGCGGCGGATCACGCAGCGGAAGATCGTTGCCCCAGCGGCGCACGATCGTCCACTCGCTGCCGCTGGGCACCATGTTTTGATACTCCGGAGTGATGTCCACCGAAGCGAGCAGGCCTCCCACTCCGTTGGCGCTGCGGACGGCCACCACGATGCGATTGCGCCCGTCGCGGGCCAGCGTTGAAACGTCGTAAACGTCCAGCGCCATGTCGTCCGCCGTGCGCCGGCCGCCCACCTCCCGCCCGTTGAAGTAGAGCGTGTATTGCGGATCGCCGGCGAGCTTGATCCTGGTGAAGTACCGATTCTTCGGGAGATCGAAGTCCCGCGTGGCGAAGAACGCCACCGGCACATTCGCCGCGACACGATGTTGGGGCCAGATCCATTGCGCGCGGCCCGTGACGTCGAAAAACTTGTGCGAATAGAGAAGGTTGAGACGGTGGAAGGCCGCGATGAAGAGAAAGAGCCCGAGTGTGGCAATGGCCAGGCGGCCCATCAAACGCCGATCATTGTCAGAGATTGCGAGCGGCGAGCGGCGAGCGGCGAGCAGGCCTCGCCCCGCTCGCTGCTCGCTGCCCGCTGCTCGCCCGTTAGAATGAATCTCGGCCATGAAGGCTGTGATTGTAATTCCCGCGCGCTATGCCTCGACGCGCTTCCCGGGGAAGCCGCTGGTGCCCATCGCCGGAGTCTCTCTCATCCAGCGCGTCTACCAGCAGGCGTCGAAGGCACGCCGCGCGGACAGCGTCTACGTAGCTACGGACGACGGGCGGATCGCCGATCACGTGCGGTCGTTTGGCGGACGGGTGGCCCAGCCGGACGGCGACTTTCAATCGGGGACCGACCGGATTGCCGCATCGCTCGATCTTCTCGACGGCTCGTTCGATCAGGTGGTCAACGTCCAGGGGGACGAGCCGCTGATCGATTCCCGCAGCATCGATGCAGTCATCGAGACGCTGCAGAGCACCGGCGTGGACATGGCTACGCTGGCCTGCCCGTTCGAAGACGAAAGCGAGCGCCGCTCAGGCGACGTCGTGAAAGTCGTAACCGATCTACAGGGCGTGGCGCTCTATTTCTCGAGAGCGCCGCTGGCCGGCGCTCGCCGGCATGTCGGGCTCTACGGTTACCAGACCCAGGTGCTGCGCACGCTGGCCGCGCTTCCTGCCTCTCCGCTGGAACGGGCGGAATCGCTGGAACAGTTGCGAGCCCTGCAGAACGGTTTTAGAATTCGAGTACTGCAAACCGACAAACCACACTTCGGCGTCGATCGGCCCGAGGATGTGTTGCGCGTCGAGCAGGAACTAGCCAGACATGGTTGATCGCGGGGGAAAAGCGTGAGCGCGAGGCTCACGACGCTGCAAAGAAGAGTAACCCGCCGGAAGTCTCCCCCCTCACCGAATGCAGAATGCAAAATGCAGAATGCAGAATTGATCTGCATCAGCACCCGTTCTGCATTCTGCATTTTGCATTCTGCATTGATCTTCTTAGGGAGGCGCGAGCGATGAGCACCAAATTCATCTTCGTTACCGGCGGCGTGGTTTCGGGTCTGGGCAAGGGAATCGCCGCTGCCTCCATCGGCGCTCTGCTCGAAGCCCGCGGATTCAAGGTCACTCTGCAGAAGTTCGATCCGTACATCAACGTCGACCCCGGCACCATGTCTCCTTTCCAGCATGGTGAAGTGTTCGTCACCGATGACGGCGCGGAGACCGATCTCGACCTCGGACACTACGAACGCTTCACCTCCATGCGCGCCTCGCGCAAGAACAACTGGACCACCGGCCGCATCTACCTGAAGGTGATCGAAAAGGAGCGGCGCGGCGACTATCTCGGCAAGACCGTTCAGGTCATTCCCCACATCACCGACGAGATCAAGAAATGTATCCGCGAGGTGAGCGAAGAAGTCGACGTGGTCATCGTGGAGATCGGCGGGACGGTCGGCGATATCGAGTCGCTGCCGTTCCTGGAGGCCATCCGTCAGTTCCGCCAGGAAGTCGGACGCGGCAACGCCATCAACGTCCACCTCACTCTCGTCCCGTACATCAAAGCCAGCGAGGAGCTGAAGACGAAACCGACCCAGCACTCAGTGAAGGAGCTGCGGGCGATCGGCATTCAGCCCGACATCCTCCTCTGTCGCAGCGAGCGTCCCATCCCGGAGGAGATGAAGAAGAAGATCGCCCTCTTCTGCAATGTCGAGGAGGAGGCCGTCGTCTCCGCGCTCGATGTCGAGTTCATCTATCAAGTGCCGCTGGCCTTCGCCCGCGAGGGGCTCGACGAGATTCTCCTGGACAAACTGCATCTCCCGCACGAGGAGATCGGCGCGCTGACGAAGTGGGAAGACATCGTCCGCAAGCTGCGGCATCCGGAAGACGAAGTGAAGATCGGCTTCGTCGGCAAGTACGTTGAATTCGGCGATTCCTACAAATCGCTGAATGAGGCGCTGGTGCATGGCGGGATCGCCAACAACGTCAAAGTGCGCATCGTCTACATCGATTCGGAGTCGCTGGAGGAAGACGGCTATCACGGGGAGCTGGCCAATGTCGACGGCATCCTGGTGGGTCCCGGATTCGGATCGCGCGGTGTGGAAGGAAAGCTGCGCGCTATCCGCTATGCGCGCGAGAAGAAAATCCCCTACTTCGGGATCTGTCTCGGCATGCAGTGCGCCACGATCGAGTTCGCCCGCAACGTGTGCGGGATGGTCGGGGCGAACTCCACGGAGTTCGACGATGAGGCGCCGTACAAAGTGATCTACAAATTGCGCGACCTGATCGGCGTCGACGCCCTGGGCGGAACCATGCGTCTGGGCAAATATCCCTGCGCGTTGAAGGACGGTTCGCTCGCCCGGGCAGCGTACGGCGTCGATCTGGTGGAGGAGCGGCACCGCCATCGATACGAGGTCAATCCCGAGTACGTGCCGACGCTCGAGGAGCGAGGCTTCCGCGTGACCGGCGCATCGCCGGATGGAAAGTTCGTGGAGATCATCGAGCTGGAGGGGCATCCGTGGTTCGTCGGCTGCCAGTTCCATCCCGAGTACAAGTCCCGCCCCATGGCGCCACATCCGCTCTTCCGGTCGTTCATCGCCGCGGCGCGCGAGTTCAAACGCCTGCCCAGGACGGTGCCGACGACGATTCCGCGCGAAGCGGAGCTCGTGTAGTGGTCGTCGCGGTCTCCGCCGCGGCCGTCGCGTAGAATCAACAGGGGATGATCACCCGCACCATTCAAATCACCGACGAGATCGCGTTCGGCGGCGACAATCCTCCCCTCTTCATCGCCGGGCCGTGCGTGATCGAGTCGCGCCAGCACGCGCTGGCCATGGGCCGCATGCTGCGAAAGCTCCGCGACGAGCTGAAGATCAACCTGGTCTTCAAATCATCGTTCGACAAGGCGAACCGTTCGTCGATCGAGTCGTTCCGCGGCCCCGGCCTGGAAGAAGGTCTGGACATTCTTCGCTCCGTGAAACAGGAGACCGGACTGCCGCTCATCTCTGACATTCACGAGCCGGAGCAGGCGGCGCCCGCCGCGGAGGTTCTGGATATCCTGCAGATTCCGGCGTTCCTTTGCCGGCAGACCGATCTGGTCGCGGCGGCGGCACGTACGAATAAACCGGTGGCGGTAAAGAAGGGGCAGTTCCTCTCGCCGGAAGAGACCAGGAACATTCTGGAGAAGGGGCACGAGGTGGGAAACGAGCGCGTCTTCATCACCGAGCGCGGATCGTCGTTCGGCTATCAGAACCTGGTGGTTGACATGCGGTCGTTTCCCATCATTCGAGGATATGGCGCGCCGGTGGTGTACGACATCACGCATTCGATGCAGAAGCCGGGCGGCGAGGGCAAGCAGACCGGCGGCACGCCGCAGTTCGCGCGCCCGCTGGCGCGCGCCGCGGCGGCGGCGGGAGCGGACGGATTCTTCATGGAGGTGCACGACAATCCGCCGGCTGCGCTTTCCGACCGCACCACCCAGATTCGGCCGGACGACGCGCGCTCCATCATCGAGGACGTGCTGGCCATTCGCCGCGCATTGCCGCCGATCTGATGCGCCGCATCCTCGCCATCGTCATCGCCGTCTACCTCCTCTTCGTTCTGCTCGATCGTTTCGTTCTCGTCCCGCTGTTGTTGCAGCGCATCGCGATCCCGCTCCTC
>QHVS01000030.1:0-15282 GCA_003223635.1 Acidobacteriota bacterium
AAACCCGGCGCTGCGCAGAATCTCCAGGGCGTGCGCGCTGCGGGCGCCGACGTGGCAGTACAACACCACGTCCTGATCGCGCGGGATGGAATCGAGACTGCGCTCGATCTGCCGCAACGGAATGTGGCGCGCGCCTTCGATGTGACCGGCGCTCCATTCGTGCGGTTCGCGGACGTCAATCACCAACGCGTCGTGCATCTCCGCCAGTTGCACCGGCGTCACTTCATGCCCGCTGGCCGGATTGCAGAATCCCTCGTAGTCGATCAGTTGAGTCACTGTCGGCTTGGTGCCGCACACCGCACAATCCGGATCCTTCCGCAGGCGGAGTTGCCGGAACGCCATCTGCAGCGAATCGAAGAGCAAGAGACGTCCGATGAGCGGCTCTCCCGCGCCAGTGATCAACTTGATCGCTTCCGTCGCCTGAATCGTTCCAATCACGCCCGGCAGCACACCCAACACTCCTCCCTCCGCGCACGACGGAACGAGCTGCGGCGGAGGCGGTTCGGGATAGAGGCAGCGATAGCACGGCCCGTTCCGCGAATCGAACACCGACGCCTGCCCTTCGAATCGAAAAATCGAGCCGTACACGTTCGGCTTCCGCAGCAAGACGCAGGCGTCATTGACCAGATAGCGCGTTGGAAAGTTATCGGTGCCGTCCACGATCACATCGTAGGGGCGGAGGATGTCCAGCGCATTCGACGAGGAGAGCATCGCGTCGTGCGTTTCAATGCGAATCTCGGGATTCAGATCGTGGAGCCGGGCGCGAGCCGCTTCGAGCTTCGCGGTTCCGACATCGGAAGTGCCGTAGAGAATCTGCCGGTGCAGATTCGTGGCGTCGACCTGGTCGAAATCGACGAGGCCGATCCGGCCCACCCCTGCCGCGGCGAGATAGATGGCGACGGGACTTCCCAGTCCTCCTGCCCCAATGATCAGGACGGAGGAGCGCTTGAGCTTCTCCTGACCTTCTTCGCCGATCTGAGGAAGGATCAGATGACGTGCGTACCGCGAGCGTTCGCTTTGGGTGAGCATCGTTGTCTAGGGCAATAAACGCGAAACGATCTCCTGAATTTTCCTTCCGTCCACCCGCCCTTTGTACCGTGCGGTGGCCTCCTTCATCACTTTCCCCATGTCTTTTTTCGACTGCGCGCCGGTGGAGGCGATGATCTCGCGCAGCCCGGACTCCAGCTCGGAGTCCGACAGTTCCGGGGGCATGTACGATTTCAGAATCTCGACTTCGGCAGCCTCTTTTGACGCGAGATCGGGCCGATTTCCCCTGGTGTATTGCTCGATCGAGTCGTGTCGCTGCTTGACCGACTTGCGGATGACGGAGAGCGCCTCCTCATCAGACAACTCGTGTCCGAGACTGATCTGCTCGTTCTTGATCGCCGCCTGCAGCATGCGCAAGGTTGACGTCCTTTCGGCGGTTCGCGCCTTCATCGATTCAGTAAGGTCGGCGCGAACCTGCTCGGTTAGTCTGCCCATTGCACCTCTCCTCGCGACATTCTATTCTCGGCGGCCATGGCCCTCGACCTGCCGGCCCTGCTTCGCGAAACGGGGGCGTTGCTGGAGGGACACTTCCGCCTCTCGTCGGGGCTGCACAGCCCTTACTACGTGCAATGCGCTCTGTTGCTCGAGCATCCGCGCAACGCCGTGGCTATCGCCGAGGAGCTGGCCGAGCTCGTCCGGCCGATGACGCCTTCGAAGATTATCGGGCCGGCGTTGGGCGGAATGATCATCGGCTACGCCGTCGCTCAATCACTCGACGTTCCCTTTATCTTCGCGGAACGAAAAGGCGGCGACATGACGCTGCGGCGCGGATTCCGTGTCGATACTGCCGACTTGCTGGTGATTGTGGAAGACGTGGTGACCACAGGGAAGTCGACGCGCGAGACCTCGGACGTCTTGACTCGGCGCGGCGCACGCGTCAGCGGATTCGCCTCCATCCTCAACCGAAGCGGCAAGCAGAATCCGTTCGATGCGCCCTACGCTGCCTTGCTCTCGCTCGACCTCGAGGCGTACGACGAAGGGCGGTGCCCGCTCTGCGCGAATCGCGTGCCTCTGGACGCTCCCGGCAGCCGCTACTCGGGACCGGCGTGAGCGAGAAGATCGTCAACGTTGGCGGCCAGACGGAGGCAATTGCCGTCGATCGCGACGGCGACACGTTTCGCTCCGGAACACACGAGGTGACCATCGTCGGCATCCGCGGCAATATCGCGGAGTTGCACGTCGACGGCCGCACCCACATCGTGCCGTTTGTGATGCATGAATCCCGAGTGAGTTTCGCATTCGACGGCGAGACCTACATCGTGGACATCGCAGAGAAAGGCTCGCCGACCCGGGCGAAACACCGAGATCACTCCATGAGCGCGCCGATGCCGGGCGTCGTGCTGAAAATTTTGGTCTCCATCGGCGACGTTGTGACGAGAGGCCAGCCACTGCTCATCCTGGAAGCCATGAAGATGGAGCACGCCATCGCTGCGCCGCGCGACGGCCGGGTGAGCGCCGTGAATTGTAGTGAGGGAGAATTGGTACAGCCGGGCGTTGATTTGATCGAGTTGACATGAAGATTCCCGTCGAGAGCGTGAAGATCGTCGAGGTGGGACCGCGGGACGGCCTGCAGAACGAGAAGGTCACCATCCCCACCGAGGCAAAGGTCGAATACATCACCACCCTTGCCGACGCCGGCCTTCGCGTCATCGAGGCTGGAGCTTTCGTCAGTCCGAAGTGGGTGCCGCAGATGGCCGATACCGCGGATGTCTATCGGAACATCCCGAAGGATCCCGGCGTGGAGTATCCGGTTCTTGTACCGAATATGAAAGGACTGGAGCGTGCCATCGAGGCCGGCGTGAAATCGATCGCCATCTTTACCGCCGCCTCCGAAACCTTCAACAAACGCAACATCAACATGACCATCGAAGAGTCGTTCGCCAACTACGCGCCGGTCGTGGCCCGAGCGCTCGAGGAGCGAATGCGCGTGCGCGGGTACGTTTCGACGGCGTTCGGATGCCCGTATGAAGGCGACGTCCCGCCGGAAAAGGTCCTCGAAGTCTGCGCTCGTCTCCTCGACCTGCGATGCTACGAAGTCTCCGTGGGCGACACGATCGGCGTGGGTACGCCCACGCAGGTTCAGGGCGTGATCGGAATGCTGCTTCAAGTGATTCCGGCGGGCAAACTGGCGATGCATTTCCACGATACGCGCGGCACCGCGCTTGCCAATACGCTCGCCGCACTGGAGATGGGAATCGCCACGTTCGATGCCTCGTCCGGCGGATTGGGCGGGTGTCCCTTCGCTCCCGGCGCATCGGGCAATCTGGCCACCGAGGATCTGGTGTACATGCTCGACAAGATGGCCATCGAGACGGGAGTGAATCTGGAACGGCTCGTCGCGGCATCCTCGATCGTGGCGCCGTATCTCGATCATCCCCTTCCCGGTCGTTATCTCCAGGCATGCACGCGCGGCGGCCTTCCGTTCGCTACGAAAAGCACCGCGTTACAATGACGTCGTGACTGCGCGAGGCGGGCGGCGGGCGGCGGATGGGGAGGCGCGATGGGAAGGTCAGTGGTACGTCGTCCCCTGGCAAGTCATCTTCCGCGACCTCGACGCGTTCGGCCACGTCAACAACGCCGTCTACTTCACATACTTCGAGTGGGCCCGCACGCGCATGTGGCTGGAGCTCACCGGCGGCACCAGCGCAACCGATGTCAGTTTCATCGTGGTCCGCGCCGAGTGTGACTTTCGTCACCAAATCGCGCTGGAACCGATCGAAGTCCGTGTTCGCATCGGTGAAATGCGCAACACTTCTTTCGACACGTCATACGAGATCCGCACGGCCGATGGCCGGCAAGTCTCTGCCACGGGAAGAGTTGTGGTCGTCCTCTTCGACTGGAAGAAGCAGGCGAAGGTGCCGATCAGCGATGAATTGCGACGCAAGGTGCGATTGTTTCAAAAGGAAGCGGAGTGAGCATGCAATCGCGACGAGTTCTGACCCATCCCGCCCTGGCCCGGCAACGCTTCCGGCAGATCGCCGAGTTGCCCGAGCCGATGCTTGATCTGGTCGAGGCCTCGCTGGTCATCGCGCTGGAAGAGGATCCGGCACTGGACATGGATCGCTACCTCGGTCAGGTGAACGAGTGGAGCGGCGCAGTGCGGGATCGCTTGGAGGGTTCGCGCGACATTGAGCGGATCGTCGAGTCGATCAATCACCTTCTCTTCCACGAAGAAGGTTTTCACGGCGAAGAGGAGAACTATTACGACCCGCGCAGTGCTCTTGTGAGCGAGATGCTCGATCGCCACGCCGGCCTCCCCATCACCCTCTCCATCCTGTACCTGGAAATCTGCCGGCGCGTGGGCATGGATGCTGCCGGAGTGTCACTTCCCGGCCGGTTCCTGGTGAAGTTCAGCGGTGCATTCGGACAGATCGTGATCGATCCGTTTGACGGCGGTCGAGTCCTCTCCACGGTCGAGATCCAGAAGTTGCTCGACGCGGTCTACGGCGGCGGCGTTCGCCTCCGCGAGCATCACCTCCGCTCCTTCACGGCGAAACAGATCCTGGCTCGGGAGCTCGCGCATCTGAAGTCTGCCTACCTGGCCCAGCACGATCTGCCTCGTGCTGCAGCGTCCATGGATCGTCTGCTGATTCTCGATGAGAACGATCCGTACGAGCTTCGCGACCGCGGTGCAATCGCCGTGCAGATGCACGCCTATCGCGAAGCGATCGAATGCTTCGAGCGCTATCTCGCTCTCATGCCGCACGGCGATGATCACGGCCGCGTGCGCGAACAGATTGCGTATCTGCGCGCGTGGCTCGATCAGAATTGATTGCGCCCTCTCTGGTAAACTCCAACGCCAAGCAATTGACGAGGCGGAGCTTCGACCCGTGATCACCGGGTTCAACACCGACATCCGGCACAACGACAAGGTCTATCACATCCAGACCGAGGATAAAGGTCTGCAGAATCCGTACATCGAGTCGCTGGTCTACGTGGGCGGCGAGATTCTGGCCTCCAAGAAGACGTCGTACGCCGATCAGGCAAAAGCGGGAGTGGACGAGAAGTGGATCGGCAGCCTGATGGAGCAGCAACATCGGACGATGATCGCTGCCATCAAGCGCGGACGGCTCGATCAGGCCGACGCCGCGCCCAAGACTACGACCCGCGAATCGAAGGCAACCATCGAGCAGTCGGCTGCGGCGCTCCTCGCGCCGGCGGACGGCGACAAGACGCTCGACCAGGTCATCATCGACTATCTGGCCTCGGAGGCGGAGAGCGAGCACCTGGAGCTTTCGCTTCTCACGAACGCCGAGTTCTTCGCCGGTTCGCCGGTGGAACTGCGCATCGCCGCGCGGAAGAGTCTTTCCCAGAATCCCGTTCCTGCCGCAGTAATCGAGGTCAAAGTGATCTCCACCGTCGAGGCGCCCCAGGTCATCTTCAAAGGAAAGACCTCCGGCGACGGAACCGCCGTGATCCGCTGCACCATCCCCGCTTTTCGGGAAGGGACGGCGGCGATCATCATCTCCGCGCAGAGCCCCATCGGGAACGATGAAATCAAACAGCTGGTGAAGCGCAAGAAATAGTCGTCGCACACTGGCGCTCTCCCTGCATTCGGTCAGGCGCGATGCACCGTAACCGGCTCGCTCAATCTCTGTTGCTTCTGGTCAGCCTGGTAGTCGTGATCTACCTCCTGATCAGCCTCTATCTCCCGTCGTCACGCTGGCTGATCTTCGGAATCGACAAGCGCACCGGGCGCGTCCGGCTGGTGGAGCAGCGCGTGACGTTTCTTCCGCCATATCAGTTCTACCGGTTGAAATTCGAGAAGCGCGAAGGATTTGCGCAGCGGGATGGACTGATCCGCATCAACTCCAAAGAAGGCGTTCCCGTTACGGTCACCTATCGCCTGCGGTTCGGCGTATCGGGCGATCGGATCGCCGACGCTCGCCGCGTCGTGGACGAAGGATGGAACGCCTGGATCCGCGCCCGCGTCTCCGAGGCTGTATCGGCCGTCACGTCGCAGATTCCGGTCGAAGATCTTTTGTCTCCGAATTCACAATTCAATTCGCAGCGGGCGCCGCTCCGGGAAACGGTGGCCAGACACCTGGCCCGGAGTGGCCTTCGCGTAACCGCCTTCGAGATCGTCCGGTTCGACGTCGATCACGAGGAGCTGCTGCGGGTGAAACGCGCTGAGCTTCGGCGCGACGCGCGCAGCGCTCCCACGCGCGTCGCCATCTTTGCCCTGGACAGTGCCGATTGGGAGCTGCTGTCGGAGCTCGCCAGCGACGGGCGCATCCCGAATATCAAGGCATTGACACAGGGAGGCACGATCGCTTCCTCGCAGACCATTCAGCCGACCGTATCGTCGATGCTTTGGACCACGGCCGCCACCGGCCTCCCTCCCGATCGACACGGCGTGCTCGATTTCATCGATTGGTCGCGTCATACGCCGGTCGACTCTTACTCGCGACGGGCGCCGGCAATCTGGGACATCGCCGATGCGTTCGGACGCCAGGCGCTGGTGACGAATTGGTGGACAGCATGGCCGCCGGCCGCACGCTCCAGCATTTTCTTTGATGAGCCCGTGGTCCTGGTGCCGAATGCGATCTATCCCGCCGACCTTGCCTCGCGGGCGGAGTCTGTGGCCGTGCCGGGACAAACCGTCGGCTACGACCAGGTACACCGCTTCATGAACATCCTGCCCAGCGAATGGGACCGCGCCACGAGCGGAAGGAATCCCATCGATCCCATCAACGTCTTCCGCGACGTGTTGGCCAAGACCTGGAGCGATCACCGCGTGGCCATCAATGTGTACAACGATCAGCGCCAACAAGGACGCGATCCGCTGCTGATCATGGTCTCGTACGAAGGCACCGACGCGGTCAATCACCTTTTTGCGCCGTTCCATCCGCCCTATCGCGACGGAATCAGCCAGGAGGACTATCGAAGATTCTGGCCGACCGTGGCCAACTACTACGCGGAAGTCGACCGGCTCATCGGGGAGTGGATCAACGTTCTGCCGCGCGACACGACGGTGATGATCGTTTCGGCAAACGGCTTCCGCTGGGGAAGGGACCGGCCGCGCGAGATGCCCAAAGGCGGTTCCGCACTTTCCGATCATCGCAACCCGGGCGTCTTCATCGCCTACGGTCCGCACATCTCCCCGTCGCGTGGAACGCATTCGATCTCGATCTACGATCTCGCGCCGACCGTACTCACTCTTCTCGGATTGCCGCAATCCATCGACATGCCCGGACGGACGGCAACGTGGGCCCTTCGCGATCTGCAGCCGATCACGTCGGTCCGCGTCGTCAGCTACAGCGAATTCGTAGGTGACCGCCCCATCGCCACGTCGGCGCATGTCGAGGCACAGCAGTATCAGCGCGCGCTGCAGGCCATCGGTCATCTCAATGATCCGATGCGAAAGCTCACGTCGGTGCCGGAAGACCAGCAGCAGCCGGCGAAGGAAGCGACACCTCTTCCACCCGAGAAGTGGGGAACGTACGCGTACTACAACAACCTGGGCGTCGAACTGCGCGGGAAGGGACAACTGAAGGACGCGATCGATGCTTTTCAAAGGGCGATCGAGTTCAATCCCAATCGACCCACGCCGTACCTGAATCTGGCCATGGCCCTCTTCGACCGGCAGCAGTACACCGACGCAGAGGAGGCGTTCATGGAAGCCGTGGCGAAGGGTCTGCCCAACGCGGAGAATTACTTCGTCGATTTCGCCGCGCTCTACCGGCAGCGGGACTTGACCTCGCGCGCGATCGCTCTTCTGGAGAAGGGAAAGGAAGTATTCCCGCAGTCATACGCCATCGCAGCGAACCTGGGCTCGGCGCTGCTGGCGGCCAATCGTTACAGCGAGGGGGTTCCGGAGTTGGAGCGCGCCCTCGGTTTGCAGCCATCCTCGACGTCAGTGTTGAACAACCTTGGGATTTTCTACGCAAAGAAGGGCGACTACGCCCGCGCGCTCGACTACTGGAACCGTTCCTTGTCGATCGAGCCGCACCAGCCGCAGATCCGCCAGGCGGTGGAGGCGGCACGGACACGTTTGTAACTTGACACTCCGTTCCGGCGTGGCATAGACTGCCTGACGCAAATGAGACTCATTCTCATTTAGCAGACATCGAGAGCCGCCGCTTCCCATGCCCGTCGTCCAGCGCGAAGTCAATCGCTTCCAGAACTTCCTCCAGGGTCAGGGCCTCAAGCTCACCGGAGAACGCGCCTCGCTCGTTCGGGAAATCTTCTCCATTCATTACCACTTCGACGCCGACGAGCTGCTCTTCAAGATGAAGGAGAAGAGCGTCAAGATCTCCCGCGCCACCATCTATCGGACGCTCGAATTGCTCGTGAAGTCGGGCATGGTCCGGCGCGTCCACCTCGGGGAAGATCACTACCACTACGAGCACGTCAGCGGAAACTCACACCACGACCACCTCGTCTGCACGACCTGCGGCAGCGTGATCGAGTTTCATGACCCTCTGCTCGAAGCTCGCCAGATCGAAATTTGCGGCCGTAAGAGATTCACTCCCACCTTTCACAATCTGCAGATCCTGGGGGTCTGCGACTCCTGCCGAAGAAAGGGCGAGCAGCCCGACGCTCCCGATCGAGTCAAGATGATCGGCCTGAGCGCCATGCAGCTCCGCAAATAGATTCTCCCCGTGCTGCCAGCGCTCATCATCGTGTTCCGCGAAGGCTTCGAAGCGTTCCTCACTGTGGCCATCATCCTGGCCTACCTGCGGAAGACGGGACGCGACTGGTTGCGCCCGCCCGTCTACTGGGGCATCGCCACATCGGTGGCCGCCAGTTTCGCGCTCGGCTGGCTGCTGATGCGCGTCAACCAGCCGCTGTGGGAGGGCGTCCTGGGCATCGTCGCCGCCCTGCTGGTCGGCACGTTTGTCGTGCACGTCTGGCGCACTGCACCGCGGATGAAAGCGAACATGGAGACGCGGCTGGAGGTGGCCTCGTCGAACACCTCGCGCGCGCTGGCCATGGCTGCTGTCTTCCTCTTCACGGTTCTCATGGTGACCCGCGAGGGAATGGAGACTGCCCTGATGCTGATCCAGGTCCGCAACAGTCGCTTCATCCTCGGATCGCTTCTCGGCATCGGCGCGGCAGCAGCGATGTCATGGGCCTGGGCGCACTACGGCCATCGGATCAACGTTCGCCGGTTTTTCCAGGTGACCGGGCTCTTCCTGTTGCTCTTCGCCATCCAGATCGTCTTTTACGCGATTCACGAATTCTCCGAAGCGAACGTGCTGCCTCATAGCGAAGCGATTCACAACGCGACCGAGCCGTTCTCGCCGGTGGGTGTGTACGGGAAGTGGTTCTCCGTTTTGATGGTGGGCGTTTGTGCCGCGTGGCTGCTGGGCGTGTCGATGAAGGATCGGATCGAGCGATCCCGCGCCTTGGCGACCGGCGCGCGATGATGTCGCATCCGCTCAGCGGAACTGCTTCGTGAGCATCTCGACCGTCCGGGCCACCTGCTGGTCGTCCTGAATCAGCTGATCGATCTTCTCCACCGAGTACATCACCGTCGAGTGATGCTTGTTGTTGAAGATCTTGCCAATCTCCGGATAGGACAGATCCGTCAGCTCTTTGCAGATGTACATCGCCACCTGCCGAGGGTACGCAATGGGCCGGGCGTTCGACTTCGACTTCAAGTCGGTGACCTTGATGCCGTAGTGCGCGGCGACCACCTTGAGGATGTCGTTCGGCGTGATCGGCTTGTTGTCTTTGGCCAGCAGATCTTTCAGCGCTTCCTTGGCCAGATCGATGCTCAGCGAATTGCCGGTCAACGAGGCGAACGCGGAGACACGATTCAGATAACCTTCCAGTTCCCGAATGTTGGATCGGACGCGCTCAGCGATGAAGAGTGCCACCTCATGGGGAAGATTGATCTTCTTCTCCTCCGCCTTCTTTCGCAGAATGGCCACCTTTGTCTCCAGGTCAGGCGGCTGGATGTCGGCGATGAGTCCCCACTCAAAGCGAGAGCGCAACCGCTCTTCCAGCGTGGGGATCTCTTTCGGCGGCGCGTCAGACGTAAAGACGATCTGCTTTTGCGCCTCGTAAAGCGCGTTGAAGGTGTGGAAGAACTCTTCCTGCGTGCGCTCTTTTCCGGCCAGGAACTGGATGTCGTCGAGAAGCAGTGCGTCGACCGAGCGGTAGCGATCGCGGAACGATTGCATCTTGTCGTAGCGGATGGACGTGATCAGTTCGGTCACGAACGAGTCCGCCGACATGTAGACGACTTTCCTGCGGGGACTGACGTCTCGGAGCTGCTGTCCGATGGCCTGGATCAGATGCGTCTTGCCCAGGCCTGCGCCGCCGTAGATGAACAGTGGATTGAACGAGCCACTCAGATTCTCGGCGATCGACAACGACGCCGCGTAGGCGAGCTGATTCGAGCTCCCGACCACGAAGGTGCTGAACCGATACCGCGGATTGAACACCGACGCCGGGAGCTCGGCCGCCGGAGGGGCAGGCGGTGCTCCGACCGGAATCTCCGCATCGGCGATGAACTGCAGATTCAAGCGGTCGGTCGAGAGATCGTCGAGAATCGAACGGATCTGCATCCCGTACCGATCGCGGATGGCGTCGACGAATCGCTGGGAAGGGACGCTGACGTCCACAGTCTCGCCGCGCTGCGCCAAAAAACGGGTCGGCGCGAACCAGGTTACATACTCCGTCCGATCAATGCCTTGCTCCAGCCGATCGAGGACTTGCTTCCAAATATTCATGAGGCTAGGACGGTGTAAGTTTCTGAAAATCCACAGCTTTTCCACAATTGTGGAAAATCTTTGGGCGCAAACGGGAGGCGAGTCTAGCACAGGTTTTGCGCCGCGTAATCAGTGCGAAAAGCGGCCTCCTGCCGCGGTTCGAGCATCGCGAAAGCCGAACCGAGGCGACGCGCACAATTCGCTCGGAATTTAGCCCACCTGATGCGGGGTTGAGCGCGTTGCTTCTGAGATCGAGGTTTGACCGGATCGTGGGCGGTCACTATACTCACCGCTTTCTTTTCAGAGGGTTAACGCAAAATGAAGCGCACCTATCAGCCAAACAATCGCCGCCGGAAACGGACGCACGGCTTCCTGGTCCGGATGCGGAAGAGGGACGGTCAGGCGGTACTCTCCCGCCGTCGTCGCAAGGGTCGCAAACGCCTCGCAGTCTAATGGCGCGAGCGCGCGCCGCCGAATCCGTGGAAGCGCGTCCGGAAGGTCTGCCGAAAGAACGGAGGCTGGCGAAGCGTCGCGAGTTTCTCCGCGTCTACGAAACCGGCCGCAAACTCTTCTCCCGATACTGTGTTCTCTTCTTCGCCGTCAACGATCTGCGGTACTCGCGCATCGGCATCACCACGACGAAGAAAATTGGAAAAGCAAATGTTCGGAATCGACTGAAGCGGTGGACACGCGAAGTCTACCGGCGCGAGCGGTTGCCGCTCGGTCTCGATCAGAACTCATTGGATTTCGTAGTGAACGTGAAACCAAACGCGGCGGAGGCCACCTTCCTCGACTACAGTTCCGATCTGCAGCGCATCCTGCAGCGCGTAGCGACGGAGCGTGGCCGCTGAGCATCACACGGCTCATGCGCGAGGTGGTGATCGCCCTTCTTCGGGGCTACAAGCTCTTTCTGTCGCCGCTCCTGCCGCCGATGTGCCGCTTCGAACCGACCTGCTCCGTCTACACGATGCAGGCGGTCGAGAAGTATGGTGTCGTACGCGGCACCTGGCTGGGCGTGCGGCGGCTTTCCCGGTGCCACGTGTTCAATCCCGGAGGTTGGGACCCGGTCCCCTGAGATGGAAAAACGGATCTTCACTGCAGTCATCATTTCAATCGCCGTGCTATGGCTGTGGGCGGCGGTCGCTCCGAAGCTGTTCCCTGATCTGGTCAAGCCGCGCACGAATCTGAATGCGCCGCAGAAGAGCGCACCAACCACGACGAAGCCCGCTGCCGTCTCGGACACCGCGAGCGCACCGCCAGCGGCGCGCCCGGTACCGACGCAACCGGCAGCCGTTGTCGCGCCGACGTCGCCCATCGCTGCCACGGCAATCACCTATACGCGTATCGAGACCGACGACTACATCGCGCGCTTTTCGAACCGCGGTGCCGAGCTCGTCTCCTTTCAGCTCAAACACTACAAAACGAAAGACGGCTCGCTTGTCGAGCTCGTGAAGTCGCGCGATCCCTCGCGGACGGACTTCCCCTTCGGCATCGAGGCGCGCGACGCTTCGCTCACTGCCCGCCTCGATAGCGCGCTGTATGCGGTCGACAATCAGACCCGAGACGGAGCGGGCGTGCTGGAGTACCGGTACGCAGCGAGCGACGGCGTGGCAGCGACGAAGACGTTTCGATTCTCGAAGGAATATCTCTTTCATTTCGCGATCGCCATCACTCCTCCCGAGCCCTATCGCGTCATCGTGGGGCCTGGTATCCGCACGCTGGATCCCGATGAAAAGGACAGTCAATTCACTGTGACCGGAAACGGCGTCGTACAGCGCGACGACGATCTGAAAATCATCCGGCGGGAGAAAGCCGACCGGTTGACCGCGTTCGATTCGGTCCAATTCGTCGGCATGGAGGACAACTACTTTCTCTCGGTTCTGCGCCCGGAGAAGGCTGCCGGCGCGATCCTCCGCGCTGCTGATTTCGGAGACGGAAAAGAAAAGCGGCGAGAGCTCTACGCCGGCCTCAACGCCGGTCCGGACGGCGTCGTCACCGGCGCGGCGTTCTTCGGCCCGAAACAGACCAACATCCTGGACCGGTATGGCCTGGAGAAGACGCTGCAGTTCGGATGGTTCGACATCATCGCCCGCTTCTTTCTGATCGCGCTGCTGTGGATCAATCGGTACACGCACAACTATGGCTGGGCCATCATCGTGCTCACCATCCTCATCAAGATCGTCCTCTACCCGCTGCAGCACAAGTGGATGATGTCGATGAAGAAGATCCAGAAAGTTCAGCCCAAGATGGAGGCGATCAAGGCGCGCTATCGGAAGCACAAGAGTGATCCGGAACAGCGGCAGAAGATGAACGCGGAGATGATGAAGCTGTACCAGCAGGAGGGAATCAATCCCGCCGGCGGCTGCCTGCCGATGCTGATTCAGTTTCCGATCTTCGTCGGGTTCTACAATCTGCTGTCCCGCGCGATCGAGCTGCGCGGCGCACCGTTTCTCCTGTGGATTCACGATCTTTCGGCAAGAGACCCCACCTACGTTCTGCCGATCCTGATGACGGCGGCAATGTTCGTGCAGCAGATCATCACGCCGACGACCGCCGATCCGGCCCAGCGGCGCATGTTCCTGATCATGCCGCTGGTGTTCGGGTGGATCTTCAAAGAGTTCCCCAGCGGACTGGTCCTGTACTGGCTGGTCCAGAATATATTGACGATCGTTCAGCAGATGATCATGAATAGGTACTGGAAGGACCATCCGGCTGAACTCCAAACCGCTTGAACCGAGGATCTGACATGGCCCAGCGTTTCGAAGGAAAGAATCTCGAAGACGCTCTGAGCAACGCGGCTCAAACTCTGGGCGTCGAACGCTATCAGCTCACCTATCACGTCCTGATGGAGAAGCGCGGCTTCCTCGGCGGGATGAAGCGCATCGTGATCGAGGCGGAGATCAATACTCAGACGCCCGAACAGGTCGCTGCAGTCGCCGCGCCGCCAGGGCGCGGTTTCCGCGAGGAGCGAGGGCCGCGGGGAGGCAACCAGCGGCGCGGCGGGCGCGTCGATGGGAGGGACGAGCGTCGGGGGCGAGGCGAGCGCCGCAACCGGCCTCGCAAGAGCGAGGAGCGGCGGGATGAGGCGGAGCCATTCGTCCCAGAGGAAGCTCCGGAACAGACGCCTGAGTCTGAAATCGCTGCGTCGGTCCGCGATTGGTGCGAGCGGGCGATCACTCTGGCTCGACTCGAGCTCCAGGTGCGAACTGAGGAGAACGAAGAACAAGTCGTGGTTCGACTCTACGGGCCCGATGCGCGGCGGATGATCGAACATCACGGCGAACTGATCGACGCACTCCAGGTGCTGGCCAACAAGGCGCTCGTTGCGCGGAAGATCGAAAAAGACATCGAGCTCGATTGCCAGCAGTTCAAAGCAAAGCGCGCCGAAGAGCTGGAGCAGAAGGCGCGCGAGATCGCGGAACGCGTCTCTCGTGACGGGCGGGAACAGCTTCTGCCAGCGATGACGCCCATCGAGCGCCGCATCATCCATCTCGCGCTGCGCGATCATAGCGAGGTAACCACACAGTCTCGTGGCGAAGGGTTCTACAAACGCGTAGCGATCGTTCCACGCTCCGCGGCCACTCCGCAGGAGCAGACCTCCACCGCGTCGTGAGCTCTGCGGCGATCGACACGATCGTCGCTCCGGCGACTCCGGTCGGCCGAAGTGCCCTGGCCATCGTGCGCATCGATGGTCCTCTGAGCTCTTCGATCCTCACCCACCTCGCCGGTTCCTTTCCCGAACCTCGTCTTGCCACCCTGGCTTATCTCAATCATTCCGGCGAAATGTTGGACGAGTCCATTGCCATTCGTTACCCCGCTCCTCATTCGTTTACCGGGAACGACCTGGTCGAGCTCACGTTGCACGGCAGTCCGTTCATCGTGGAACGTGTGGTGCGCGCGGCCATCGAGCTCGGCGCGCGGGCTGCGGAGCCGGGCGAGTTCACGGAACGGGCGGTGCTCAACGGCAAGCTCGATCTGGTGCAGGCAGAGTCGATCGCCGATTTGATCAACGCGCGCACCGCGCTTCAGTCGAAGCTCTCTCTCTCGAATCTGGAGGGTGTGTTGAGCGAAAAAGCATCCGCGATCCGAGAGTCGTTGCTGCACCTGATTTCGAGACTGGAGGCTGCTCTCGATTTTTCTGAAGAAGGATATGCATTCGTCACGCCGGAGGAAGCGCGGCAGCGGATCGATTCCGCCATCGCCGACGCGGAGACGCTGATGGAGACATACCGCCGCGGACGAGCGACGACGGCGGGGCTGAGCGCCGTCATTCTCGGGCGCCCGAACGCCGGGAAGTCAACGCTACTCAACCGACTGGTCGGAAGCGAACGGGCGATCGTCACACCGATTCCGGGCACGACGCGCGACATCGTGCGCGAGACGATCGAAGTGGGCGGGTTGCCGGTGACGCTGGCCGATACGGCCGGACTTCGCGACAGCAGCGATGCGGTCGAGTCGATCGGGATCGAACGGGCTCGCCGCGCGGCGGAAGCGGCGGACATCGTGCTGTATCTGATCGATGCCGCAGTAGGAATCATAGAAGAAGATCGCCGAGAGCTCGCAACGCTTAGCG
>QHVS01000030.1:15290-35223 GCA_003223635.1 Acidobacteriota bacterium
CACGAAGGGCGATCTCGCACGCGCGCCGCAAGGGGCCCTGGAGATCAGCGCAACCACCGATCGCGGAATCGCCGAGTTGCTCGAGCGGCTCGATGCGATCGTGCGGGAGAACTTTGCCGCTCCGGAGGCAAGCCTGGTCAACGAGCGGCAGCGGCAAGCGGTGGCCGGCGGCCTCGATGCGCTTCGTGCTGCGCGCGCGTCGCTCGACGCCGGTCTCCAGGAACAGATGATTCTTGTGGATCTCTATCGGGCGTCCACGTCGCTTGGCCTTCTCACCGGCGCGATCACTCAGGAAGAGATCTTCGACGAGATCTTCTCAAAATTTTGCATCGGCAAATGACGTTCCACGTGGAACCAATGACAGACTTCGATGTCATCGTAATCGGCGGCGGCCATGCAGGGGCGGAGGCGGCACGCGTCTGTGCGCGCGGCGGCGCACGAACAGCCATGGTCACCATGGAGCGCCAGGCCATCGGCCGAATGTCGTGCAATCCCGCTATCGGCGGACTGGCCAAGGGAAACCTGGTCAAGGAGATCGACGCCCTCGGCGGGTTGATGGGCGAAGCGACCGATCGCGCCGGCATCCAGTACAAGATCCTCAACCGATCCAAGGGACCCGCCGTGCAGGGCCCGCGTGCGCAATGCGACCGCGACCTCTATGCCCGCGCCGTCCAGGACATTCTTGCGTCCGAACCGAATCTCACGCTCGTCGAGGCATCCATCTCGGCCCTCATTCACGCCGGCCCATCCGTCACCGGCGTTGTTCTACATGACGGCTCCAGGCTGCGGGCGCATTCGATCGTTGTTACCACCGGCACATTTCTCCGCGCTCTGATGCATTCGGGCGAGGTGAAGACGGTGGGCGGCCGGTTCGGTGAGCGCTCAGCCGAAACGCTTTCCGATTCGCTTCGCGCGCTCGACTTAGTGCTCGGACGACTGAAGACCGGCACGCCGCCGCGCGTTCTGCGCGAATCAGTTGACTTCACCCAACTCGAACCAGCGCCAGGCGACCGACATCCCCGGCCATTCTCAATTCTCACGGACCGCATCGAGCTGCCGCAGGTGCTCTGTCATCTGACCTATACCGGCAGCTCCGCGCACGAGCTCATTCGCGCAAATCTTCACCGGGCGCCGATGTATTCGGGACAGATCAAGGCCACCGGCCCTCGCTATTGCCCGTCGATCGAAGACAAGGTGGTGCGGTTCGCCGAGAAGGAGCGTCACCAGGTATTCGTAGAGCCCGAAGGTCTGCAGCATCCCTGGCTGTATCTCAACGGAATCTCCACCTCGCTGCCGCCGGACGTTCAGGAAGGCGTCGTCCATTCGTTGCCCGGGTTTACCCACGCGCTGATCGCGCGCTACGGCTACGCCGTGGAGTATGACTTCGTCAATCCTGAGCAACTCGATCCCACGCTCCAGGTTCGGGGGGTGGAAGGACTCTTCCTGGCCGGCCAGATCAACGGCACGTCCGGCTACGAGGAAGCGGCTGCGCAAGGTTTGATCGCCGGCATGAATGCACTTCAGGCCGTACGCGGCAGCGATCCGGTGATTCTTCGCCGCGATCGCGCCTACACCGGTGTCATGGTCGACGACCTGGTCACTCTGGGCACGACTGAGCCGTATCGGATGTTCACCTCCCGCGCGGAGCATCGTCTTCTTCTGGGCTGCGATTCCGTCTATGAGCGGCTCTCACCGATCGCGGAGAGCCTCGGCGTTCTCGATGACGATCGGCGGCGCCGCATCGCCGACCGAATCTGCCGCATGAGCGAGGCAAAAGCAGCAGCGGAAGAAACGACCCTGACCCCCGATCGCGACACGCTTGCCTGGCTTCACGAGGCCGGGGTTGTCCTGACCGAGAAGATTTCCATCGCCAAGTTGATGCAGCGTCACGACTTGGACCTTGACCGATTCCTGGATGAAGCCGAAGCTCCGCTTTCGGAGATGACTGCCGCCTTCCGCGCGCTCGGGGAGGAGGAGTCCGAAGGCGTCGTCAGCCAGCTCCGCTACGCGGGATATATCGAGCGCCAGGAGCGCGAGGCGGCGCGTCTGGCCGAGGATGAGAACCTGCAGATTCCGCGCGACATGCGCTATTCGCTGCCCGGCCTATCGCGGGAGATGGTCGAGAAGCTGACGTTTGTCAGGCCGGTGTCGTTGGGGCAGGCAAGTCGGATTTCCGGCGTGACGCCGGCTGCAATCGCGATTCTGCGAATGCATTTGCGTCGCGGCGTCCGCGTAGCAGCGACGGCATGACCGACGAGAGGCTCGCCCTCTATAAGCGCCTTCTCCTCACCTGGAACGAGAAGATCAATCTGATTGGTCCGGAAGCTCGGGAGAACCTGGACGTGCACATCGAGGAGGCTTTGACCGCCGCCTCGATTCTCCAGCCTCGCGGGAACGTGCTCGACTTCGGGAGTGGAGGGGGGTTGCCGGCGATCCCCATGGCGATCGCATCCCCGGAAGCAGTGTTTCATCTCGTCGAGTCGGACCAGAAGAAATGGGCCTTTCTAAAGCGGGCGGTGCGCGAATGTCGATTGAGCGCCGTGGTGCACGGTGATAGATTGGCGCGCGTTCTGGCACGATTCCCTCCCAACCTCCGATTTTCCCTGGTCACCTCGCGTGCTGTCGGTAAACCACACGAATGGCTGCCGTTACTGGCGCAATGGATGGCTGACGATGGGCGCGTTGCCCTGTTCCAGGGCCCCCCAGAGGCTTCTTCGATTGAAGGTTTCCGGGCAGGCCAGTCCTTTCCGCTCATGCGCGGGCATCTGGTGACGTTCCACGTGGAACAGCCATGACCAGAATCGTCGCGCTTGCCAATCAGAAGGGGGGCGTTGGCAAGACGACGACTGCAATCAACCTGGGGGCTTCGCTTGCAGCCTGCGAGCGGAAAGTGCTTCTGATCGACCTCGACCCTCAATCCAACGCTACGTCCGGGGTCGGATTGTCAAAAGACGAGAACCTATCGATCTACCCCGTTCTCATGGATGGCGTTTCCCTCAGAAGCATCATTCGCCCGACCGCGCTGGCGATGCTGTTTGTGGCCCCCTCCTCGGTCGACCTCGTGGGAGCGGAGGTCGAGCTTGGAAGCGCGGAGGGACGGGAGTTTCACCTTCGCCGGGCGATCGAGGATATCGGGAGTGACTACGACTACATCTTGATCGACTCCCCGCCGTCTCTCGGTCTGCTCACCGTCAACGGCCTGACCGCGGCCGACTCGGTCCTCGTTCCCATGCAATGCGAGTACTTTGCGATGGAAGGGGTGTCTCAGCTGCTCAACACGATCGAGCGCGTGCGCGCGTCCCTGAATCCGCGCCTCGAAATTGAGGGAATCGCCCTGACAATGTATGACGAACGAGTGAACCTCGCGCGACAGGTTGCCGAGGAAGTCCGAAATCATTTCGGACAGAAGGTCTACCGTACGGTGATCCCGCGCAACGTGCGCCTCGGCGAAGCGCCCTCGTTCGGTAAACCGATTATCCTGTATGACATTCGCTCCCGCGGCAGCGAGGCGTATATCAGTTTGGCCAAAGAATTCATCCAGCGGGCGGAAAGCGTAAGCCGATGAACCAGAAGAAGGTCCTTGGACGTGGCCTCGGAGCGCTCATTCCGCAGCGCGGAGACCTGGATCCGCTGCGCGACGGCCTGGCCCAGATTCCCATCACACAGATCACGCCAAACCCCTATCAACCGCGCAAAGCATTCAATGAGGCGTCGATCGAAGAGTTAGCGCGAAGTGTTCGGGAACACGGAATCGTGCAGCCCATCGTCGTCACTCGCACAAGCGGCAGCCACTACCGGCTGATCGCAGGTGAGCGTCGTCTGCGGGCGGCGCAACGCGCGGGCCTCCAGACTGTCCCAGCGGTCATTAAGGAGCTACTGAAAGAAGGCGATTCTCTGCAGATTGCTCTCATCGAAAATATCCAGCGCGAGGATCTCAACCCGATCGAGGAAGCCGGGGCCTATCACCAGCTTCATGACGAGTTCGGCCTGACCCAGGAAGAGATTTCCCGGCGTGTCGGCAAGGAGCGATCGACGGTCGCGAATTTCTTGCGTCTGCTCCGGCTCCCGGATTCCGTAAAGGAGCTGCTTGCCGCCGGGCAGCTCACCATGGGCCACGCTCGCGCGCTGCTGTCGGTCGACTCGGCTAAACGGCAGGAACAGCTCGCTGAGCGCGTCGTAAAAAGCAATCTCAACGTACGGCAGACAGAAATGCTGGCGGCGACAACCTCCGCAAAGCCAGCGAAGCGGGCGAAGCCGAAGGACGTCTTCACGCGCGACGCGGAGGAGAAATTGACGCGATCGCTGCGGACGAAGGTGGATATTGATCGGCGACGGCGTGGGGGAGTGATTCACATTCGCTTCGCAAGCGAGGATGATCTGATTCGAATATTCGACGAATTGACCGGGAGACGACGATGAAGAACAAGGGCAGTGGAGAGCTGAACGGCTTTGTCGATAGCGGTGCTTCGTTCAAGGGTGAGCTCGAATTCGAAGACACCATGCGCATCGATGGCCGCTTCAATGGAAAAATCGTGTCCAAGAATGAGCTGATCGTCGGGGAAAGCGCGACGATCGAAGGCGACATCCACGTTGGCCGCATCGCCATCAGCGGGACGATCATCGGGAAAATCACGGCAGATCAACGCGTGGAGATCCATCGCACGGGAAAGGTGTACAGCGACCTCGAGACGCCATCGCTGGTGATCGAAGAGGGTGCGATCTTTCAGGGCAACTGCGTGATGGGCGACCGCAAGTCGGCCAACGTCACCAGCATCGCGGTCAAGGCGTAAGTCGCGGCGCTTGGAACCACTCCGGGCGAAAAACGTAGGCGCCCCACACCGCAGCGGCGATCAAGACAAACCACAGGCAGACGACCGTGATCCGGCTGCCCAACGTCGGCGGCTGCTCGAGCACGACCGTCTTTGCCGCGTAATCACCGATTCGCCGCTTGCCGCGTGAGAACACAGCGACGAAGAAACCGAGCAGATAGAACGGCAGGGCGTCGATCACCCGCAACAAATTCCGCACAGCGGAGGAGCGCATTCCGGGCAGCCCTCCGCCGAGATGCAGCACGCGCACGCCGACCATCGCCTTCCCCATGGTCGCGCCGAAGGCTCCTTCCAGCAGCCAGTAATAGAGAAAGGCAATCAGCAGTGCAGCGCCGCTCGCGGCCGCGATGAGCATCGGCTTCGACAGCCCGAGTCCCTCGATCATTGACCACCGCAGCGATACGACAGCTGCAATGACCAGAATCAACGCGCCGAGAAAGATGGTGTCAAGAATGATGGCGATGAACCGGTCGCCCAGACGGGCGGGGTCGGCAGCGCCGGATGAGGAAGCGCCAGAACGCTGAGTGCCTTTGGAACGCCGTGACGAACTGGCAGGAGGTTCCGCGTCAGTGAGCGCCGGAAGCTTCTTGCCGCAGATGAAACATTCGCTCTCGCCGCGATCATTCTTCACACCGCAGTACGGGCAATACATCGCTTCCTCCCACCGCTGCTACCGATCTCTACGCAGATCGATAAGTGTAGCGCGCTCGCGGACCGGGAGGGGGAGGGGAGCTCACAGCCAGCCGCGGACGCGAGCGGTGAGAACGATCGCCTCCGGAATCGTGTATTCATCTTCCGGGTCGAGTTGATCCTCCCACTGCAGATCCCACGCTGCGCTGTCCTTTTCCCCCTTGGAAGCGATCGTGAAGTTCAGATCGCAGATGTCGCCGATGTAGCGATCGCCGTCGCGAAGGGGAAGTCCGAACGTTCGGCAGGCGAGCGGACGATGCTCGTAGATCATGCACTCGCCGGCGTCGCTCAGATTCGGGCACGGCGTCGACGCGGTCCGCTCGAAAAAGAGGTTGCTTTCCGCTGGAGAACAGTCGCGCAGGTTGGGATGATTCGTCGTGGCGATCACTTCCTTCGCTCGCTCAATGATCCGCTTGCGACGCATAGGATGAAGTTTCTGCAGCCCTTCGTCGATCACCGCGATATCTGCGGCGCCGACCGCGAAGAGTCCGTAACAGCAAAACGAGCATCCGCGTCCGCACTGGAGATTCTGTGGCTGCGCTTTCGCGACGCTGCGAAAGAACGCGTCGGCGCGATCGAGAATCCGCGTGTAGTTGTCGTCGGCCATGCGTGACGATCTGACAACCTTCCTGATGACAACCTTGTTTCCTTATGGTATACAGCGGCGGCCTCGGGAATGGGCGTAAACTCTGCCCCTGCAGCGTTTCCCGGTTCCAAAGATCGTATGCAAATCAACCTGGTGCCCGATCTCTCTCTGTTCGCGGTGATGGCGATCTTCATCGTGAACTACTTCGTGGTCAGCCGCTTTTTCCTTCGCCCGATCAACGACGTCCTGGAGGCCAGAGAGGCGGAAGCGCGCACGGCGCAGGAAACCTACGAGCGCTCGCTCGCTGATTTCAATCAGAGAACCGCGGAGATCGAGGAGCGGTTCCACGCCACCCGCCGCGACGCGTCGCAACTTCGCGAGCGTTTTCGCGCTGAGGCAGGTACGCACCGCGCCAGTCTGATCGAAAGAACTACGGCGGAGGCGAAGAAGCTCGTCGCCGAAGCGGAAGAACGCCTTCGTCGCCAGGTCGCCGAAGCCCGGCAGAAGATTGCGCGCGAATCGGAGTCGCTGGCTCGACTGGTCGCCGAACGGATCCTTGGGAGGGCGGTGTGAAACTGCGGACTGTTTCCCTGCTCCTGATCCTGGTCGTCGCTTCGCTGTCTCATATCGCCCAAACGCCGGAGAATCATCAACCCAACGCCGTCGCGCACAGCGCGGAAAAGCCGCACGAAGAGCCCCGGTTCCTCGGCTTGCCGTACTGGATCTGGAAATTGACCAACATGGTCCTCTTCTTCGGCTTCCTGGGCTGGGTTCTCTATGGGCCGGTGAAGCGCGGGTTCGCCGATCGCGGTGAGCAGATCCGTCGCCAGGCGGAGGAGGCGCGCGAGCGTCGCTCCAAAGCCGACGGCATGGCCAGGGATATCCAGTCACGGCTGGCCCGGCTGGACAGTGACCTGCGGGCCATTCTGGAACGCGCCAAAGCGGAAGGGGAGCGCCAGAAAGAAGAGATGATCGCTGCGGCGCGGACGGAAGCACAGAAGATTCTTCAGGCGGCACGAAGCGATGTCGACAACCGAATCAAACACGCACGCCATGAGCTCACCGAATACGCGGGGGAGTTGGCCGCGCAGCGCGCGGAGAACATCTTGCGCGAGAAGATCACCGACGAGGACCGGCGGAAGCTGTTCGCTGAGAGCGTGCATGACATCGAAGAGGTGGGCTCGTGATTCGCCGTTTTGCCCGCCCGTACGCGCGCGCCATCATGGACGTCACCGGCTCACCGGAGAAGGCGGGCAACATCCGCGTGGAGCTGACGCGGTTTGAGCAGACTCGTCGTGCCGCCGGCGATCTGCAGGAGATGTATGCGAATCCGGGAATCGAGGTCGACTCGAAGATCTCCGTGACGAAGTCGATCGCCAAGCGTCTGGAGCTCTCGGAGACGACGGTGAAGGTCCTCGAGGTTCTCATCCGCAACCGCCGCATCAACGATCTCGACTCCGTCGTCGACGCATTGGCGGCCATGATCCGTCAGGCCACAGGGACGCTCGCTGCGCAGGTGCGCACTGCGCATCGACTCACCGATCAGGAGCTGAAAACGCTCCGGCGTCTCCTGGAAGAGAAATTCGCCCGCAAGGTGGAACTGGAAGTGTCGGTCGACCCGGGCCTTCTCGGCGGATTCGTGGCCAAGGTGGAAAGCGAAGTCTACGACGCATCCGTCGCCGGCAAAATCAACAAATTCCGTGAATCATTAATGTGAACTTATGGCAACTGATATAAAAGCAGAAGAAATCACTGAGATTATTCGCCAGCAATTAAGCGGGATCAGCAAGGGAGTCGACGTTTCTGAAGTGGGGACCGTGGTGTCCGTGGGCGATGGAATCGCCCGCGTGTACGGTCTCGATCGGGTCATGGCCGGTGAGCTCGTCGAGTTTCCCCACGACGTCGCCGGACTGGCCCTCAACCTGGAAGAGGACAACGTCGGCGTAGTGCTCTTGGGCGAATACCAGGCCATCCGGGAAGGCGACGAAGTGCGGCGCAGCGGACGGATCATGTCTGTTCCGGTGGGGCCGAATCTGGTCGGCCGCGTAGTGAACCCGCTGGGCATCCCAATCGACGGAAAGGGTGCGGTCGAATCTGCGGAGTACTACCCGATCGAGCGCATCGCGCCGGGCGTGGTCGATCGCAAGCCGGTCAAGGAGCCTTTGCAAACCGGACTGAAAGCGATCGACTCCATGATTCCCATCGGCCGCGGGCAGCGCGAGCTGATCATCGGCGACCGCCAGACCGGAAAGACCGCGATCGCCATCGACACGATCATCAATCAGAAGGGAAAAGATGTCGTCTGCATCTACGTGGCCATCGGTCAGAAGAAGTCGACTGTGGCGCAGGTCGTGAAAACTCTCGAGGATTACGGCGCGATGGATCACACCATCGTCGTTTCCGCATCGGCCTCCGAGCCCGCGCCTCTCCAGTACCTGGCTCCTTACGGCGGCTGCGCCATGGGTGAGTACTTCCTGTACAACAAGCAGCATGCGCTCTGTATCTACGACGACCTGTCGAAGCACGCCCAGGCGTATCGCGAAATCTCTCTACTGCTCCGCCGCCCGCCTGGCCGCGAAGCCTATCCAGGCGACGTTTTCTATCTCCACTCCCGCGTTCTGGAACGCGCGGCGAAGCTGAACGACGAGAATGGAGGGGGCTCGTTGACCGCGCTGCCCGTGATCGAGACGCAGGCAGGCGATGTCTCCGCGTACATTCCCACCAACGTCATCTCCATCACCGATGGCCAGATCTACCTGGAGACCGATCTGTTCCACTCCGGCGTGCGCCCTGCGGTCAACGTCGGCTTGTCGGTTTCACGCGTCGGCGGATCGGCGCAGATCCGCGTCATGCGCGCGGTGGCCGGCACGCTGCGTCTCGACCTCGCGCAATATCGCGAACTGGCGGCATTCGCCCAATTCGGATCCGATCTGGACAAGACGACGCAGGCCCAGCTCAATCGGGGACGACGGCTGGTGGAAATCCTCAAGCAGGGCCAGTACTCGCCTATGCGGGTCGCTCTGCAGGTCATGTCGGTGTTCGCCGGTACGCAGGGTTTCCTGGACAACCTCCAGGTGGACGCGATCCGAGCGTTCGAATCGGCGATGCATCAGTGGATGCTGGACAATCGCGCCGATCTGCTCGATCGAATGGAGAAGGCATCGAAGTTCGAGGATGCCCTGGCCAACGACATGCGCTCGGCCATCAACGAATTCAAGAACGACTACGTCAAGGATCGAGCGGACGTCCTCGCGGCCTGATGGCGAATACGATCGACATCCGGCGGCGGATCCGAAGCGTGAAGAACACGCAACAGATCACCAAGGCCATGAAGATGGTCGCGGCGGCGAAACTCCGCCGTGCCCAGGAGCGCATTTTCGCCGCCCGACCCTACGCCGCGGCGCTCCGCGAAGTGCTCTCCTCGGTCGCCACCCGCGTGGAAGGGACGGATCATCCTCTGCTCAGCGCCCGGGAGGAAAACAGCGTTCTTCTCCTCGTGGTGACCGCCGACAAAGGCCTGTGCGGCGCGTTCAACTCGAACGTCATCCGCGCTGCCCTCAACGCCATGCGCGAACACCATTGGTCTTCTGTTCAGCTGCTGCCGATCGGGCGGAAAGCGAACGACTACTTCCGCCGCCGTCCCATTCCCATTCGCCGTCAGGAGACGCATGCGTTGCACGCGCTCACTCTGCAGACGGCGCATGAGATTTCCCAGACGCTGATCGAAGACTTCATCGGCGAAAAGATCGACGCGGTCTACGGTGTCTACAACGAATTCAAGAGCATCATCGCCCAGCACGTACGGGTGGAACGCATCCTGCCCATCGAGCGCGACTGGGACGAGGTGGGCACAGAAGTCGACTACCTGTACGAACCGGGCCCGGTTCAGATTCTCGAAGATCTGCTCCCAAAACATATCGAGTTTCAGCTTTATCGAATCCTCCTCGAATCCGCCGCCGCGGAGCAAGGCGCACGCATGACGGCCATGGAAGCAGCGACCAAGAACGCCTCCGACATGATCGAGCACCTCACATTGACTTATAACCGCATCCGGCAGGCTTCGATCACGAAGGAAATCATCGAGATCGTGTCGGGCGCAGCGGCCTCGGAAGGATGACCTCAGTAAGGGAGACGGGCATGGCTGAAAGCAAACAGAAAGTTGGAAGAGTGATCCAGATCATCGGCCCCGCGGTCGATGTCGAGTTTGAGGAAGGACATCTTCCGGCGATCTACAACGCCGTGCGCATCACCGACAACCTCGAGCTGGGGAAGGTGCCGATCGACGTCGTCGTCGAGGTGGCCAATCACATCGGCGAAAATCAAGTGCGCTGCATCGCCATGAAACCGACTGACGGGATGGTGCGCGGGATGAAAGCGACCGACCTGAACGAACCGATTTCGGTCCCCGTCGGTAAGGAGACGTTGGGCCGCATTCTGAACGTGCTTGGCGAGCCTGTGGACAACCTGGGACCCGTCAATGCCAAGGAGCGCTGGTCCATCCATCGCCAGCCGCCTCCATTTGATGAGCAGTCGACGGAAATCGAGATTTTCGAGACCGGCATCAAAGTCGTCGATCTCCTGGAACCGTACACCAAGGGGGGCAAGACGGGTCTGTTCGGGGGTGCTGGAGTCGGCAAGACCGTTCTGATTCAGGAGCTCATCAACAACGTGGCCAAACAGCACGGCGGCTTCTCCGTTTTCGCCGGCGTCGGCGAGCGAACACGCGAGGGGAATGACCTCTGGCTGGAGTTCGCCGAAAGCGGCGTGATTGTTCCGGGCGATCCATCCAAGTCCAAAGCGGCGCTCATCTATGGTCAGATGACTGAACCTCCCGGTGCCCGACTGCGCGTCGGCCTCACCGGCCTCACTGTCGCCGAGTACTTCCGTGACGCGGAGGGACAGGATGTGCTGCTCTTCATCGACAACATTTTTCGTTTCACGCAAGCGGGGTCTGAAGTCTCCGCGCTGCTGGGCCGCATGCCCAGCGCCGTCGGCTATCAGCCGAATCTGGCGACGGAGATGGGCGAGCTGCAGGAGCGGATCACTTCTACGAAACGCGGTTCCATCACCTCGGTGCAGGCGATCTACGTTCCCGCGGATGACCTGACCGACCCAGCGCCGGCCACGGCATTCGCGCATCTGGACGCGACCACCGTGCTCTCGCGACAGATTGCCGAGCTGGGGATCTATCCGGCCGTCGATCCGCTGGCGTCGACGTCGCGCATTCTCGATCCGCGCATCGTCGGCGACGAGCACTACAACACCGCGCGAGCCGTTCAGGCCATCCTGCAGAAGTACAAAGACCTGCAGGACATCATCGCCATCCTGGGAATCGATGAGCTGTCGGAAGAGGACAGGATCGTAGTGACGCGCGCGCGGAAGATTCAGAAATTTCTTTCCCAGCCCTTCTTCGTTGCCCAACAGTTCACCGGGCTACCGGGCAAGTACGTCAAGATCGCGGACACCATCCGCGGGTTCAAAGAGATCGCCGAAGGAAAGCACGACGAGATTCCGGAGCAGGCCTTCTATAACCAGGGAACGATCGAGGACGTGCTCGAAAAAGCGGAGCAGATCAGGAAAGAAGCGGCATAGATGGCTGACCAGCTGCCGACCAAGTTCCGACTCACTGTCGTCACGCGCGAGCGCAAGATCGTGGAGACTGACGCCGTCGAAACGGTTCTGCCTGCGAGCGACGGCGAAATCGGTGTGCTGCCCGGGCACGCGCCGCTGCTCACTTCGCTGAAGGTCGGCATCATGCGATACCGCACCAACGGGGAGGGCCAAAGCCTCGTCCTGTCGTGGGGTTTCGCCGAGATCCTTCCCGAGCGGGTCATTGTGATGGCCGAAACGGCTCACCTGGCGCAGGAGATTGATCCGGCTGCGGCCGAGGCGGAGCGGCTGGCTGCCGAGAAGGAGCTGGCCTACCTGTCGTCCCATGATCCTGAGTTCGCGGTGGTGGAGGGACGATTGGAAGAGTCGGTGGCCATGATCAACGTGCACCGCGGGATCTGATCGTCGCTACAATCGGAACACCGATGGAACCGTGGCTCGAATTCTTCGCGCGCACGAACTTCCGGCGCAGCGGCGACACGGCGCACGATCTGAAGACGCCGCTGAACATCGCAGTACTGAATCTCGAATTGCTGCGGATGCGCGTCGCCAAGCTGCTCGAGGGACAGGATGACCCCAAGCTCGCGGGTTACGCCAGCGCCATCGAGACCGAGTTGCGCCGGATGGCCAGAATTTTCGATACGTTTTTCCTTCTCTCAACGCCGCCCCGCATCGACGATCCCCCGACGCACATCGACCTGGCGCCGCTCTGCGATGAATTCGCGGCCGCGGCAGGCTATCAAGCGCACGTGGAGGGCTCGGCCGTCACCCGAGCCCACGAATCCAGAATTCGCAATGCTCTGCAGATGTTCTTTGAGGCAACATCAAGGGTTCTCAAGGAACAGGGAAGGCAGATTGCGGTCGAGCGCAAGCACGGTCGGCTGGAATTGGCCATCACCGGGCTTCCTCGGGCAGAGCCATTCGAGTTGACGAAAATTTTGAAGTTCTATTACACCGATCTGGATGGCAATCCTGATCTTGCTCTTGCGGCGACCCGATTGATTGCCGAGACGTACGGTGGAGAGCTGAACGCCTCGCAGGAACGTGATAAGGTCTCGATACGGTTGTCGTTTCCACTGGACACAAAAAAATGAAGAAAGTGCTGATCGTGGATGATGATCGGGCCACCAGTGCGGGCATGGCCGATGTCATCGAGGAGTGGGGATACGAAGCCGAAGTCGCGGATACTTTGAAGGCGGGCTGGGCGTCCGTCTCCAAAATGGTGCCCGATGTGGCCATCGTCGACCTCAAGCTCCCGGACGGCTCCGGCCTCGATCTGCTCCATAAGATCAAAGAGGACTATCCCGACGTTTCCGTGGTGATCCTCACCGGGCACGCCACGGTCGATTCCGCAGTCAAGGCGCTGAAGGTCGGCGCCGAGGACTACGTCACCAAGCCTGTCGATCTCCCTCGCCTGCAGGTCATCCTGAGGACGGTTGAAGACAAGCAGCTAATGAAGCAGGAGATCCTGGAGCTGCGTCGGCAGCTTCAGAAGATGGGTGCTCTCGGGCACCTGGTCGGAAAGTCGCCGCGCATGCAGCGGCTGTTCGAAGAGATCGAGATGGTGGCCAACACCGACGCCAACGTGTTCATCGTGGGCGAGTCGGGATCGGGCAAAGAGGTCGTGGCGAACACGATCCACTCGCTGTCGCGCCGCCGCATGAAGCCCTTCATCGCCTTCAACTGCGGCGCAATCTCCCCCACGCTCATCGAGTCGGAGATCTTCGGCCACGAGAAGGGCGCCTTCACCAACGCCATCAAGCGGCGTGAAGGCTACTTCGAGCTGGCCAAGGGCGGCACGGTTTTTCTGGACGAAATCACGGAGATGCCGATCGAGCTGCAGGTGAAGTTGTTGCGCGTGCTCGAAGAGGGCAAGTTCCGGCGCGTGGGCGGCAACGAGGAGATCAATATCGACGCGCGGATCATCGCCGCCTCGAATCGGGATCCACAGAAGGCGATCGGCGACGGCAAGCTTCGTGAGGATCTGTACTACCGCCTGAACGTTTTCCCTATCGAAGTACCGCCGCTGCGCGAGCGCCTGGAGGACATTCCGCTGTTCTCCCATTTCTTCCTGCAGAAGCTGAACGAGACGGAAGAGAAGAAGGTGGAGAACATCGAGCCGGACTTCATCGAAGCGCTGCAGCAGTACGAATGGCCGGGCAACGTGCGCGAGCTTCGCAATGTGATCAACCGCGGCTTCATCATGGCCCGTGGCAACTCGCTCACCGTGGACTGCCTTCCGGACAAGCTGCTGGGGAATCGCCGCCGTCGCCTGAGGGATTCGGTCATCATTCCGCTGGGACAGCCGATGGAAGAGGTGGAGCGGATCGTCATCGAAGAAACGCTCAACATGAATGATGGCGATCGCCGCAAGACTGCCGAAATCCTCGGCATCTCGTACAAGACTTTGTACAACAAGACAAAGAAGTACAAAGCAGCGGGCGGCGCAGACGACGAAGAAGAGGAATAGGCCGACCTCGCCTCACCTCGTGGTATCTTCGTTCCACCCAGCCCGATTTCCTCTCACACGCGCGCGCCCGTGACGCGCGCGCGAGGAATTTTGCGAATCGTGACTGCCGTTTGGGGCGTTCCGCAATGGCCAAGAACCTCGTGATCGTCGAATCCCCCGCAAAAGCGAAGACGATCAACAAATTCATCGGCAAGGATTACGTCGTCAAGGCGTCCGTGGGACACGTGCGCGATCTGCCCAAGAGCGAGCTCGGCGTCGACGAGAAAACCTTCGAGCCCACCTATGAGGTGCTGGAAGGAAAAGAGAAGGTGGTCAGCGAGCTGAAGGCGGCGGCCAAGAAAGCCGACGCCGTCTTCATCGCCTCCGACCCCGATCGCGAGGGAGAGGCCATCGGCTGGCACGTCATGAACCTCCTGGGCGGCGAATCCAAGAAGGTCCGCCGCATCCTCTTCCACGAGATCACCAAGAACGCGGTGCTCAAGGCCATCAACAATCCCACCATCATCGACATGAACAAGGTCAACGCCCAGCAAGCACGCCGAGTGCTCGATCGGCTGGTGGGATACAAGCTTTCACCGCTGCTGTGGGACAAGGTACGCCGCGGTCTCTCCGCCGGGCGCGTGCAGTCCGTGGCCATGAAGATGATCGTGGACCGCGAGGAGGAGATCAAGGCGTTCGTTCCCCAGGAGTACTGGACCTTCGCTGCGAACCTGGAAGCGAACAACCCGCCGCCTTTCATCGCCAAGCTGTCGAAGATCGACGGCAAGAAGGCGGAGGTCGTGAACGAGCAGCAGGCTCGCCCCATCGAATCTGCGCTCAAGAACGGCGATTTCGTCGTCCAGACGATTACTCGCAAAGAGAAAAAGCAATCCGCTGCAGCTCCCTTCATCACCTCCACACTGCAGCGCACCGCGTACAACCGCTTCAAGTACCCGGTCAAAAGGACGATGTCCATCGCCCAGAAGCTCTATGAAGGCAAGGAGTTGGGGGACCTGGGGTTCGCAGGCCTGATCACCTACATGCGGACCGACTCCGTTCGCATCAGCGACGATGCACTCGGCCAGCTTCGCCAATATATCGCCGCTAAATATGGTGACGATATTCTGCCCGAGAAACCGAACGTTTATCGTGTCAAAAAAGCTGCACAGGCTCAGGAGGCCCACGAGGCCATTCGCCCGACGTCGCTGGAGCTCGATCCGGAGAAGGTCCAGAGCTTCCTCACCGCTGAGGAGTACAAGATCTACAAATTGATCTGGGATCGCTTCGTGGCATCGCAGATGAAGCCGGCGCTATTCGATGTCACCGATGTCGATATTCAGAACGGGCCGTACACGCTGCGTGCAACCGGCCAGGTTCTGAAGTTCTCCGGATTTCTCGCCGTCTTCCAGGAGGAGCGCGAGGAGGACGACGACGAGAAGCCGGACAACGAGCGCGACCTGCCGCTACTTTCAGAGGGTGACCGCTTGCGTCTGCTCGATCTGGAGACGAAGCAGAACTTCACGCAGCCCCCGCCGCGCTACACCGAAGCCACGCTGGTAAAGGCCCTGGAAGAGAACGGGATCGGCCGCCCTTCGACCTACGGTCAGATCCTCACGACGATCCAGGCTCGCGACTACACCTACAAGCACGAAGGGAAGTTCCATCCGACGCAGCTGGGCATGCTGGTCACGCAGCTGCTCATCAAGTCTTTTGGCGACATCATCGATGAGACCTACACGGCGCGACTGGAGGAAGAGCTCGACGAGATCGAGGATGGGAAGCTGGAGTGGACGGACGCCCTGAAAGAGTTCGCTACGAAGTTCAACAAGGATCTTCGTCGCGCCGAAAAGGAAATGACCCAGGTAAAAGGCGAGGGCATCGCCACCGATGAGGTGTGCGAGAACTGCGGCGCGCCGATGGTCATCAAGTTCGGCCGCTTCGGCGAGTTCCTGGCCTGCTCGAATTACCCGGAGTGCAAGACCACGAAGGAAATCGCCAAGGGCGATGCCGCGGAGGCGGGAGACGACACGATCATCTGCGACAAGTGCGGCAAGGCGATGACCCTCAAGCGATCGCGCTTCGGGCAGTTCTTCGCCTGCACCGGCTATCCCGATTGCAAGAACACCAAAGATCCGCGGCTGATGAAAGCCGGAATCCCCACGGAACCGCAGCCGCCGTGCGAATTGTGCGGAAAAGAGATGGTCATGAAGAGCGGCCGCTACGGCCCTTTCTACTCCTGCTCCGGCTATCCCGACTGCCGGAACATTCGAAAGATTGGCGGTGGGCTACGGACGCCGCCCAAGCCGACCGGAGTGAAGTGCCCGCAGTGCAGCGAGGGCGATCTGGTCGAGCGGCGCTCGCGCCGCGGCATCTTTTATTCGTGCTCCCGTTATCCGAAGTGTGACTTCTCTCTCAACAGCCGCCCCGTCCCGCGCCCCTGTCCGAAATGCGGCGCGGTGTACCTGCTGGAAAAAGAGACGAAGCGTGAGGGCGCGATCGAGGTCTGCAACAACCCCGACTGCGGCTATCGCGCGGCGCGCGGAACAAAAGACGTCGTCAGCGCCTAACGGAAGAGCTCAGCGAGCCGTCAGGAAATCTCGCACCGGCGGCGTGATCAGCTCGTAGTCGATCAGGAACGTATCGTGCCCGTTTGACGACGAGATGCGTTCATGGCGCACTGGCGTTCCGTTGATGCGCATCGCATCCTCGACTCGCTCGACTTCCCTCACCGGAAATAGCCAGTCGGTATCGAACGAGACGAGGAGCGTCTCTGCGTGCCACCTCTCAAATGCGCGCTGCAGCGTCCCATGCTGCTCGTCCAGGTCCATTTCATCCATGGCCGCCTGCACGCGAATGTAAGAATTCGCGTCGTACTGCCGGGCGAACTTCTGCCCCTGGTATTCGAAATAGGAGTCGATCTCGAACTGACGCGTGTTGCCGCGGCGGCGCCGGCCGAACTTCGATTGCAATGCCATGGCAGAGAGGTACGTCATGTGGCCGACCATGCGCGCTACTTCCAGCCCGCGAAGCGGATGAGGGTCATCGTAGTAGTCGCCGCCGCGGAAACGCGCGTCGCTCTCGATGATCTTTCGCCCGATCACATGCCAGGCGATCCCTTGCACCGGAACCGCCGCACCGCTGGCCATGGCGATGATCGAATTGGCGAACTCGGGATAGAGCACAGCCCACATCAACACTTGCATACCGCCGAGCGACCCGCCGGCGATCGACCGCAGATGCCGGATGCCGAGGGAATCGAGAACGATCTTCTGGGAATGGACCATGTCCTCGATCATGGGCCACGGATATCGCGACCCATACGGCCGGCCCGTCGACGGATCGATTGACTTCGGCGCGGTCGTACCAAATGGCGAGCCCGGAAGATTGACGCACACCACGAAGTATTTCTCGAGGTCGATTCCCTTGCCGTAGCCGACCAGTCCGTCCCACCAGCCCGGCCGCTCATCCTCATCCTCGCTGTACTTGCCGGCAGCGTGCGCGCTCGCCGAAAGCGCATGGCAGACAAGGATGGCGTTCGATCGGTCGCTGTTCAACTCACCGAACGTCTCGTACTGGATCGTGAACGGCGCGATCGTTTCGCCGTGCACGAAATGGAATCCTTCGCTCAGCAGGAGCTGCCGGGGAGGGGCGGCGATGAACGTGTTCTGCAGCTGCTGCGGCATTCGGCCGGCGAGAATAGCTCATTCTGCCGCGCGGGGCATGACGATCCACAGAATGATGTAGACGATCACACCGGGAAACGCCGCGGAAAGTACGGAGAGGACGACGTAGAGAATGCGCACGGCGACGGGGCTCCAGCCGAGCCATTCGGCGATTCCTCCGCAGACGCCGGCGATGATGGAGTGCTTCCGTGAGCGATGAAGGGCCATGTCACGCTCCTTTCTCCCGCTTCAGTTGACCTTCGTAAATACGGCGCACCTCGTCGATAGTTGAGATCTGATCGACATTCTTGTCATCGCGAATGCGGGCAATCCTCGGAAAGCGCAGCGCGTATCCCGACTTGTGGCGAGAAGACTCCTGGATGCGATCAAAGGCAATCTCGAGGACCACCTTCGGTTCCACGAGGTGCACCGGCCCATAGCGCGAGAGCGTGGTGGCCTTGAAGTGCGCGGTCAATTGATCGATCTCCGCATCCGTCAATCCGGAGTATGCCTTGCCGATATTCACAAGCTCCGCGTCGCGCCGGACCGCGAACGTGTAGTCGGACAACACGCCACGCCGCTTGCCGTGCCCGTACTCCGCAGCCGTAACCACGCAGTCGAGAGTGGCCAGCGCCTTTTTGTATTTGAGCCATGATTTGCCGCGGCGCCCAGGCGTGTAAATCGATTTCGGATCTTTCACGACCAGCCCTTCATTGGCCCGTGCCCGGGCGGCATCGAATAGCTCGTCGATGTGGTTTGCATCCCGCACGAGACTCTGATCGGAGGGGCGAATCTTTGATGATGAGGAGAGGACGCTTCGAAGGCGGGCCAGCCGCTCCTGCAGCGGCAACTCGAATAGTGCTTGCCCGTCGAGGTACAACAGATCGAAGGCGAAGAACGCGACGGGCGCGTCACGCAAGAGCGCTTCGCTTACTTTCCGGCGGCCGAGACGCGTTTGAATGATGGCGAAGGGAAGGATGCGATCGCTGAATGCGACGATCTCGCCGTCGAGAATCATGCTGCGGTCAAGCTCGAGCGCAGCCGACTCGAGTTCGGGAAAGCGATGCGTCACGTTGTCCAGCGTGCGCGAATAGATGCGCACCTGCTCGCCGTCAGCGTGAATCTGCGCGCGAATGCCGTCGTACTTGTCGTCGGCAATCGCCTCGGCCCCCAGGCTGGCCACGATCTCCTGGGGATCCTCTTCCGGTTGGGCCAGCATGAACGCGAAGGGATGGAAGAGCGTCATCTTCGCGCTGTCCAACGCATCGCTCCTCGCCAGCAACGCCGCGGCGCCGATATCGCCCGTGAACATGTTGGCCTGTCGCACGGCGCCGACACTCCGCCCGAATGCCTTGGCTATTGCCGACTCCACAAGCCCTTCCTGAAGTCCGATCCGAAGCTCGCCGATGAGAATCTTCACGACGTAGCGTGCCCCCTGCGCGTCCACTTTGCGGAGCAGCTCCGCCAGAATGCTCTTCTTCTCTGACGCGCCGGAAGTCGCGGCGAGGCGATCAAAATACTCGCCGAGCTCCGGCAGGCTGATCGTGAGCGCCGGATCGTTCGGGAAGCTCTCGGCGACGGTGTCGCCGGCATCGCCGTACTTCGACCATGACGCCCATACGTTCTCCGAGTCGCGGCCGGTCACTTCCGACACCGCGTCGCTGATCGTCGCTCCGCCAACGCCCGTCCGAAAACGCCGAGCCGGAAAAGAAGACAACCGCGCGCTCGAGTGAAGCGTCGTCCAGCGCCGCAAGATAGTTCGCCAGGAGCCGCTCCTTTTCGAGCTTCTTCGTCGTTGCGGCGATGGCGTTGGCCACCACTGTGAAGTCAGAAAGCATGGGATAGAATCCGCGCCCCGGTGAGAGGTTAGCGCATGAAAACAAAAGTCACCGTAGTCGGCGGGGGCAACGTCGGCGCAACCGTCGCGCAGGGGATCGCGCTGAAAGAGCTTGCCGATGTTGTCGTGGTCGATATCGTGGAAGGTGTGCCGCAAGGCAAGACGCTCGACCTGATGGAGACTGCGCCGATCGAAAAATACGACGCGATCCTCTCCGGCACCAACAGCTACGACGGCACCGAGAACTCCGACGTCGCGGTCATCACTGCA
>QHVS01000191.1:0-10103 GCA_003223635.1 Acidobacteriota bacterium
CCCCACGAACAATCAAGGAAAAGCTGCTGCAGCGGGTTGTGGTCTACGCTCTCGCCGCGGTGGACGCGATCTGAAAAGAGCTTCGAAAAAACCCAGAACTTGAACACCACCCGCAGACCCTCAGCGCTTCTGGTATGGCTTGCAGATCCTCGCGGCCCCGAGGGGACGCCTGATATGGTATGCTGGCATACCGTGCGACGGACAACCGTCAAACTGCCCGACGACCTTGACGCGAAACTTCGACACGAGGCCTCGCGCCGCGGAACAACGATTGCGGAGATCACTCGCGAAGCGATCGAAGCGCATCTGGGCGGTGGTAGTCGGCGACGGCTCATCGCGGCGAAAGCAGGACGGAGCGGCCGGCGTGACACGGCACGGCGCATCGAGGAAATCATTCGTCGGGAGGCTCGGCGATAGCACTGATTGTCGATTCCGGGCCGCTTTACGCCTACATCGATGAAGACGACCGCGACCACGAAGCGAGTCTCACACTGCTCGAGTCTCACGAAGGTCCTCTCATCGTCCCGCAACTCGTAGTAACCGAAGTTGCGTATCTTCTCGAGACGCGGTTGGGCTGGTCTGCAGAGGCTCGGTTCCTGGGTGATCTCGCGACAGGAAATCTGCTCACCGAACCGGTCCTTGCGTCCGACTGGATCCGTATCGCAGAACTTGTCGCGGCATACCACGATCTTCCGCTTGGTACCGTAGATGCGTCTGTAGTGGCGACAGCAGAGCGTCTGGGCGCCACGACCGTTGCGACGCTGGATCGACGACATTTTTCTGTCGTTCGCCCCAAGCATGTGGCGGCGTTCCAGCTCGTCCCGTGACCGAGCGGACTTTTTTTGGATTTTGGTGGAGCTGATCGGGATCGAACCTACGACGTCCCGCGCTCGAAGCGGGGCGGAACTGCTCGTTCTGAGCGTTTGTAATACGATTGCGCATTCATGATCGGTCGCACGATGTCTCACTACCGAGTGACGTCAAAGCTCGGCAGCGGCGGGATGGGCGTTGTCTACGAGGCGGAGGACACCAGCCTCGGCCGCCGGGTGGCACTGAAGTTTCTCCCCCCCGAGTTCGCGCAGGACGCGTCGATGCTCGAGCGCTTCCAGCGGGAGGCGCGCGCCGCATCCGCGCTGAATCATCCCGGGATCTGCACCGTCTACGCCATCGATCACCACGAAGGCCAGCACTTCATCGCCATGGAGCTCCTGGAGGGTGAAACGCTTGCGGAGCGAATCCGCCGCGGCCCCTTCGACCTCCCCCAGTTGCTCGACCTCGGCATCCAGATCGCCGACGCGCTGGAATCGGCGCACGCCAAGGGGATCGTGCATCGCGACATCAAGCCGGCGAACATCTTCATCAACGCGCGCGACCAGGCGAAGATCCTCGATTTCGGCCTGGCCAAAATCGAGTTACGGCGCTCGGCGACCGGACAATCCGAGGGGGCGACCACCGCGCGCGCCGACGAGCTGACCAAAGCAGGGACCACTCTGGGAACCGTATCCTACATGTCGCCAGAGCAGGCTCGCGGACAACTCACCGACGCTCGCTCCGATCTGTTTTCCCTCGGCGCGGTGCTCTATCAGATGGCCACGGGGATTCTGCCGTTTCAAGGCGATACACAGGCGGTGATCTTCGACGCCATCCTCAACCGCGATCCCGCTCCGATCAGCCAGGTGAATCCCACCCTTCCCGCGGAGCTCGGCCGCATCATCGGACGTGCGCTGGAGAAAGATCGCGCGCTCCGCTACCAGAGCGCCACGGACCTCAAGACCGAGCTGCTGCGGCTCAAGCGCGATCTCGATTCCGGTGGACGCAAGGCTGCCGATGCGGGCGACTCGCGCGACGTCTCTTCAGCCGGACAGCGGGAGCGATCGGTTGCCGTCCTCTACTTCGAGAATCTGAGCGGCGTGAAGGAAGATGAATACTTCCGCGACGGGATCACCGAGGACATCATCGCCGAGCTGTCGAAAATCAAGGGGCTGAATGTCTTCTCGCGCCCCACGGTGCTGACGTATCGCGACAAGCCGGCGACACCATCGCAGATCGGCCAGCAGCTCGGTGCGGCATACGTTCTGGCGGGGACGCTGCGCCGCGCGGGGAACCGGCTGCGGATCAGCGCGCAGCTCGTCGACACGCACACCGACTTCCCGCTCTGGATCGAGCGCTATGACCGCGAGATGCGGGACGTCTTCGAGGTGCAGGACGAGATCGCCCGCAAGATCGCCGAAGCGCTCCGGATTACGCTTTCACCGGGCGAGCAGCAGGCCATCGCGGCGAGGCCGACGGAGAATCTGCAGGCCTACGACTTCTTCCTCCGGGGCAGGAGCTACGCGCGGCGTCGCACGCGGCAGGACTTCGAGTTCGCGCTGCAGATGTTCGAGAACGCCGTGGGGCTCGACCCCAACTTCGCACTCGCCTACGCCGGGATCGCGCACGTCTGCGCTCTTTATTACTTCGACTACGAACGAACTGTGAAATGGACCGAGAAGGCCGTCAGCGCATCGAAACGAGCGAGCGCGATCGCACGCGATCTGCCCGAGGTTCAGGTCGCCGAGGCCTGGGTGTTGCACAGCGATGGCCACCAGGCGGAAGCGGCCGCCATCGTTCGGAAGGTCGTTGCGGCGAAACCCGATTGCGAGGGCGCCTACTATCTCCTCGGCCGTGCGCTCTTCAGTTCGGGCAACTATCAGGAGCTTGCGGACATCGCGGACACCGCGGTCGAGGCCGCGGGAGAGGATTACAGCGTCTTCGTTCCGATCGCGAATGCGCTGCTGTCGCTGGGCAAGGAAGAGCAGCTTCGGAACATCCGGCAGCGGGCCATTCAGACGCTCGAAAAGCAGGTCTCGAAGGTTCCGGAGGATGCCCGTGCGCGATCGCTGCTGGCGAGCTACTACTCGCAAATCGGCCGCGCGGAGGATGCGGTTCGCGAGATGCAATTCGCGGTGACATTGCGCCCCAACGATCCGACGCTGCACTACAACTGCGCCTGCACGTACAGCAACCTCGGAAGAAAATCGGAGGCGCTCGATTCTCTCCGAAAGGCGTGGGAGTTCGGCTACCGCGACACGGTCTGGGTGCGGCGTGACGCCGACCTGGCGCTTTTGCACGGCGACCCGGAGTTCGAGAGGCTGTACCCGGGAGACGAGCTGGCGGGATGAACAATCGGCAGTGGTATCAATCCCGCATCAGGAGACGAAAAATAGATCGCGATCAAGAGAGAAGGCGCTACGAGACGTTTCGCCTTTATGAAACGACTGCCCTCACTTCGCGCGAACGAACCGCTGGACGAACGCGAGCGCTTTGTCGGCGACCTCTCGCCACCCGTTATCGATCGTGAGCGCATGGCCACGGTTTGGTAACTCGACGAACTCCGTCACGCCGCTGTTGCGCTGCTGGATATTGAAAGACGCGTGGGATATCGCACGCGGAACCGTGTTGTCCTTCTCGCCGGAGATGATCAGGAGCGGACCGCGCTTCGGGTTCTTGGTATCGACTTTGGCTTCCGTCCACGGATTCAGATTGGCAGCCGCTGCCTGAAAGAGAGGCCGACCAGAAGCAGGTACCGCGAAGGTCTCATAGAGCTCCTTCGCCTCCTGCTCGCTGACTGCGTTGGCGAACCCGAATCGGAACTGGTCGAACGTGAGTGGAACGGCACGGTCGCGGTTGGCTGGATTGCCCAGGACCGGCCACGCGGATTTGAGCGAGGAAAGTGGCAATGGCAGCACACCGCGGAATGGCGCGGGGTCGATGGCTACAGTTACGGACGCCAGGCCTCGTCCGGCGAGGATCTGCGCCAACAGTCCGCCGAACGAATGGCCGATGATTGCCGGTTTCTTTTTCAGCCCGCCAATGATTTTGGCGAAGTGGTCTGCGACCTGACCGATTGTTTTGTGCGCGAAGGTTTCCGGTTTCGCGTTTGCCTCGCCAACGGTTTCGGGGTCGTCGGGCCAGCCCGGCACTAACGCCGTGAAGCCGGCATCCTCAAATGCTTTCGCCCAACGGTTCCAACTGCTCGGCAGTAACCAGAGACCGTGCACGAAAACGACTGGCTGTGCGTTCGTGGCGTTCGCGCGCTCGACCTGTTGCGCCTCATGTTCCGTGATCGTGGCAGCAGTAGTTGTTGATTCCTCGGTTGCATTTTTCATGAAATGAGCTCCTCGTCGGCGGAGAATGTCTCGACAACTTCGTACAAGCCGGGTTCAAATTTTGCGAACGCGAGCGCCTGCGCAAGATAAAGCAGCGGAGCTGGATTCTAGTGCATCGCTTCGTAATCTTGTTTTTCCGTACTATCCCTGCTGTGCCGGCGGTGCCCGTCAGCGGCGAACGCGACCAGCCAACGACCCGAAGTCCCCGGCAGTTCCCCGGGCATCCGATCTAGGCGCTCATTTAAATCTCGACGCCAGCCGCCGCCGCGAACGGCCGCACCGCGCGGCGAGATCGAAGCGATGAAGATTCATCACTTTGTTCCACGCGGCCACGAAGTCACGCACGAACTTCTCCTTCGCGTCGTCACATCCATAGACTTCGGAGAGCGCTCGGAGTTGAGCGTTCGCACCAAAGACGAGGTCGACGGCGGTGGCGGTCCACTTGACCTTGCCCGTGGCGCGATCGCGACCCTCATAGACGTTCGCAGCCGACGCGGATGCCTTCCACTCCGTGCTCATGTCCAGCAGGTTCACGAAAAAGTCGTTGCTCAGAGTCTCGGGCCGGTGCGTAAAGACGCCGTGTTGCGACTGCCGGAAGTTGGCGTTCAGCCCGCGCATGCCGCCGATGAGAACCGTCATCTCGGGAGCGGTCAGGTTCAGCATGAAGGCGCGGTCCAGCAACAGGGTCTCCGGCGACAGCTTCTCTCCCGCTGCGACGTAGTTGCGGAACCCGTCGTAGGTCGGTTCAAGCACGGCGAACGACTCCACGTCCGTTTGCTCCTGGGTCGCGTCCGTCCGCCCCGGCGCGAACGGGACCGTGATGTCGTACCCGGCTTTCTTCGCCGCTTGCTCGACGGCCGCGCACCCACCCAAAACGATCAGGTCAGCGAGCGAGATCCTCTTCCCGGCACGCTGCGAGCTGTTGAATTTCTTTTGGATCTGTTCCAGTTTCTGCAGCACCCTCGACAACTCGGCCGGGTTGTTCACTTCCCAATCCTTCTGCGGCGCCAGGCGGATTCGTGCTCCGTTGGCACCGCCGCGCTTGTCGGTGCCGCGGAAGCTGGCCGCCGACGCCCACGCGGTAGACACGAGCTGCGAGATGGAGAGGCCCGATGCGAGGATCTCGCGTTTGAAGGCGGCGATGTCCGGTTCCCCGATCAGTTCATGGTCGACGGCAGGGACCGGGTCCTGCCACAACTGCGGCTTCGGAACCGACGAACCCAGGTAGCGTGAAACGGGACCCATGTCGCGGTGCAACAGCTTGTACCAGGCCTTGGCGAACGCTTCATTGAGTTGGTCCGGATGCTCGTGGAAGCGCTTGGCAATCGGCGCGTAGATGGGGTCCATCCTCAGCGCAAGATCGGTCGTCAGCATCATGGGGGCGTGCTTCTTCGACGGATCATGAGCATCCGGCACGGTGTTCTTGGCCGAGGGATCCTTGGGTTCCCACTGCTTCGCGCCGGCAGGGCTCGTCGTCAGCCGCCACTCATATTTATGGAGGTTGTCGAGGAAGCCGTTGTCCCACTTCGTCGGGTTGTTGGTCCATGCGCCCTCGAGCCCGCTCGTGACCGTGTCGGCGCCCTTGCCGGTACCGGCGGCGTTCTTCCATCCGATGAGCTGCGCCTCTACCGGCGCGGCCTCAGGTTCCGGACCGACGTGCTTCGCACTGTGCGCACCATGGGTCTTGCCGACGGTATGGCCGCCGACGATGAGCGCAACGGTTTCCTCGTCGTTCATCGCCATGCGAGCGAACGTTTCGCGAATGTCCCTTGCTGCCGCGAGCGGATCCGGCTTCCCGCTGGGCCCCTCGGGATTCACGTAGATCAGACCCATCTGCACGGCGCCGAAAGGCTTGTGGAGCTCGCGATCGCCGCTGTAGCGCTCATCTCCGAGCCACGTCTCTTCCGAGCCCCAGAAAATCTCGTCGGGTGCCCATTCGTCTTCTCGCCCGAAGCCGAAGCCGAACGTCTTGAAGCCCATCGATTCATAAGCAACGTTGCCGGCGAAGATGATCAGATCGGCCCAGGAGATTTTCCGGCCGTACTTCTGCTTGATCGGCCAGAGCAACCGCCGCGCTTTGTCGAGGTTCGCGTTGTCGGGCCAACTGTCGAGGGGAGCAAAGCGCTGCATCCCACTGCCGCCACCCCCACGGCCGTCGTGGATGCGGTACGTGCCTGCGGCATGCCACGCCATCCGGATGAGGAGCGGCCCATAGTGGCCGTAGTCGGCCGGCCACCAGTCCTGCGACGTCGTCATCACCTTGATGAGGTCTTGCTTCAGCGCCTCGACATCGAGGGTCTTGAACACTTCTGCGTAGTTGAAGTCCTCGCCCATCGGATCGGAGAGGGGCGAACGCTGGTGGAGAACCGAAAGGTCGAGTTGATTCGGCCACCAGTCCTTGTTCGTCCTGGGGCGAGTGCGCTTCGGAGTGGGGGACGGGATGACCGGACTCTCGCTTTCGCTGCCGCGCTGCGGCACGCCGGTCTTCGCCGTTTTTCTTTCTTTGGATTCCATTCCATCCTCCTCAATGTCATCCATACCTGGACTCTGTCTAAGTTGATTTGCAAAACAACCTCAACGCTTTGCGGGGCCCTTCTTTCGCCCGCGCATGACCACCTGATAGTCGTGGACCTCGAATCCGTCGATCGACTCGACGTTCGAAACCCTTACCTTCCCCCAGTCGACGTCATAGATCCGTCCCGACGCCTCGTCGACGAAGTGGTGGTGGGCGTCGGTTCGCGGATCGAAGACGATCGAATCGGGAGCGAGATGCTGCTCGCGCAGAAGCCCTTTCTCCACGAACAGATTCAGCGTGTTGTAGACGGTGGCGCGGGAGATCATCGGAAACCCAGCCCGGACCCGGGCCAACACTTTGTCGGCCGAGGGATGCTCGTCGGTGAAGAGGACGTAGCGGGCGATGACGATGCGCTGAGCGGATGGCTGGATGCCGTGCGCCCGAAGCAGATCCGCCGCGTCGGTTTTCACGGATGCAAAACTAGGTCGACATTTAGACTTTGTCAAGAAGATCCGGTCTCGCGAGACATCTGCGGACACGTCCGGACTCGATACTCTTACCGCAGTCCGGACTCTTCCCGATTCGTCTGGCGAGCGCGAACTAGACGCGGACTAGACAGTTGGCTCCCAGCGAACCTTTATCTCGAGGCCGGCTTTGTGGTCGCCGATCGTTTCTCGTCCTCCGCATGCAGCTTGCGCAGCTCTCGCCAACGCCGATATTGCTCCGCTTTTGCTGGATCGGCATCTTCTTCATCCTTCAGCCAGAACCGATACCAGTCGACGTTCCGCTGCATTGTCGCGAGCCGTGCCTTCGGATGCTCCGGCGTGTGCTCTTCATTCGGGTAGTAGTAAAGCTCGACGGGCTTATTCAGTCGGTTCAATCCGGTGAACACTTCAAAAGCGGGCGCCAAAGTGATCGGAACGACTTCCGACTCGTTGTACGGCTGTCCGTACCCCATCTGTTCCATGAGCAGCGGCGCGTGAATTTTGTCGATGTTGAAGGAAATCGAATAGCGCAGCCAATTCTCCAGCGTTGGCCCGTAGGGCGGTCCGCCATAGGTCAGGTCGGAAGTCTTGATAAAGCTCGCATTATGGAAGATCCAGTATTCACCAAGACTGTACTGAACGTTGTCCGTGACGGTCGCTGCGCGATAAGGGATATTGGAGTGCGTGAGAATGAATTCCGTGTACCACCCTGTGCGGCTGAAACCAATGATGCCGACGCGGCTGGCGTCGATCAGACCCTGCGCATCGAGAGCTCGAACAGCGTTGTCCCATAAATCCATCGCGAAGGCAGCTTCGGCGATGCTGCCGACGCCCTGACCGCCGGGGTATCCTTTGGGGTAGTAATCCGCTGGGTTCTGTGTGAATCCCTCTTCAGCAATGGTCGCCAGATACATCATCCCCGCGTTCGCAATTGGCTGAGGCGCGAAGGAGGGAAAGTCCCCGGCACTGCAGGCAAAAAACGTCCCGAACGGTTTCGTATGAATCACCAGTGGATACCGGTTGCCCTTGACATAGTTCGGCGGCAAGAGCAACAGACCCGACGCGTGAAACCCGGTTGATGTGTTCCAATGAACGATCTGCGGCTGAGCGAGAGTCAGCGTTTCAAATTGCGGGTTCAGCTTGGCAAATACCTTGACCTGCTTCTCGCCTGGACGATAAATGAAGAGCTCCGGCGGGGTCGTGGTGTCGTTGAAGTCGCCGATGACATAATTCCCATCCGTGGCGACATGCGTCCCAATCCGTGGAAGCGGAAGTTGCCACGACGCGGTTTGCTGCCACTTCCCATTCGCACGTGAAAAACGGCTGATTGTCTTGATCGAGGTCACCCGCACAAACAGTTCGCCGTTCTTATCCCAATAAAGTGGACCTTCATATGGGTTCGCCAGCTTCGCCGCGACGTCCTCGACCTTGCCCGTGCCAAGATCTACGACGAACAAATGGGCGCCGCGACTCGTGCCCATGAGATTCAGTTTGATGTTTTGCTGCTCCAGTTCGCTGTTGATTGGGGGGCGAGCCACAGCGGCAAAGGATTTGCCATCGGCCGACCAATGCGGCGTATAGATCACCCACGGTGTCTTCAGCGGCACGGTGGTCTTGCGAGTGGTCAAGTCATAGAGAACCAGAAGGTGCATTTCCTGCACAATGCCGGCCGTATTCCGGAACTGCATGTAGCCGCTGTTCCGCCATTCCTCGGGCATATTTGGGGAGTCATCGAAATAGGTGACCAGAAGTGCCTTTCCGTCAGCAGACAGCACCGGATTTAGATCGGGAGCATTCCCGAAGGCCAATGACGTAAGCGGTTGTTGACTGAGAGGGGATGTAACGGTGATTGGTTCGGGAGGAGTCCACCCACTCTCTGTCCGCCTGGTCACGAAGAGCGTCTCCCGCCGTTGAATATCGCCTTCTGATCTTTCGTACGCGATGCGGTATCCGCTGGCCATTTGTTCCGCAGTGCGACCAGCGTTCTCCTGTGCGGGAGCCTTCGTTCCATAGACGATCGTTCCACCATCCTCGGAGATGCTGTACTCCTCGATATCCAGGTCTGCTTTGACTAAAACGCGATGAGCCCCGTTATCGGGATCGACTTCCTCCAACATCCGGCGGCCGTTCTCCTTCATCAGGACCGTAAGAGTTCGGCTGTCCGGGCGCCATCGCATTGCTTTGATGTCACCGGCCAGAATTGCCTTTCCCGCATTGGCAGGATCGGTTGGCAGCTTCCTCACGTACAGCCCGATTTCATTTGCATTGGTGGTGAGATTCGGCGATCTCACGGGGTAAGCAACTCGGCTTCCGTCAGGACTGATTTTGATTGTGCTGCGAAACGTGGTCTCGTCAAACTGCATGTCGCGGACCGTGACGCAATCGGCGGCCGTGATCGCCCTCTTCTGCGCCGACAATTCACGGACAACGACGATCGAGAAGATCAGAAGGAACAGACTTCTTTTCAGCATCGCTCTAAAAGAGGAGTCTCAGCGCGAATTGCATCGAGCGCGGGCCGCCCTGTTGGTATTGTGAGGCCAGCGTAGGAAGGCTCTGGTTCAGCATTCTTATCGCTTGGCCGAACGTGGGGCTGCCCACGCCGTTATCAATCGTCCCGAAGTTTGTATGGTTCAGGAGGTTGAAAACCTCTGCTCGAAATTGCAAAGCGAAGCCGGCGGCAATTGGAAATTCACGTCGGAGTGCCATATTGATCTGCCACGCCCCGAAGCCGCGAACCAGATTCCGCGGGGCCGGGCTTCCGGTGCATGACGGGGAGCTCGCGTTACAGAACGCCGCGGGGTTAATGGATCGACCGCCGGGAAATTGCGAACCGTAGATGTACAACGGTTGATTCAGGACGAGATTCGGTCCTGGTTGGTATTGAAGGCCGGTTGCGGGATCGAAAAAAGCACCAGCGGACAGCCTTACGGGATAGCTCGTCCAAGCGATCACTCG
>QHVS01000191.1:10121-17568 GCA_003223635.1 Acidobacteriota bacterium
CGTTGATTCCGGGTAGATCCCAGCTCACGCCGCCCTGGAAGTTGTGACGAACATCCGAATCGCAATCGCCGCGGGAAAACGACGATGGACCGATTCCCGGTCGTGTGGAGATCGCGCCATATACTGAGCCGAAGTCGTGGCAGTGCGACCACGTGTAAGACGCCAGAGCGTTGACCCCATGCGACAGAGACCGCTGAAATTGCGCCTGGACCGACTTGTAATCAGATGTCAAGCCTGTCGTAAAGAGAGTCACGTTCTTAAACTGTGGGTTGACGGAGCCGATCCTCAGAAGGGGGTTTTGACCTGGCATCCTACGTCCCTCCGCTCCGACGTAAGACAGCGTAATGGCCTGATTCGTGCCGAGCGCTTGCTGCATGCTGACGTTCCATTGGATCGTGTATGGCAGCTTCAGATCATGTGGAAACACATAAGCGTTCGTGGTATACGGCGGCGACACGGACGGCGTGAGATTGATCTGCGCCGGCGTCAACGGCAAGGAAACGCCGGTGTAGGTGGTCGTCGCGCTGAAACCGATTCCCTGAAACCCCGATGTGGCCACTTGATTGTTCGTGTCGTAGTAGACACCTCCACCTGCGCGGAGGACAGTCTCCCGGCCTGGGTCGTCTCTGACCGTCCAGGCGATGCCGAGGCGCGGAGCAAAATTTAGCCACGATGTTTTCCACAGCGGGGTACCTCGCGGCGCAAGCGTCCACGTTTTTGGATCGTTCACGTCTCCGAGCACGGTGTAGGCATCCTGACCGTTAGCGCCGTGAGGAGGCGGATTGGCTTCCCATCGGATGCCGAGGGAGAGATTCACACTAGGCCTGACAAGCCAGGCGTCCTGGATGAAGGCGGCGTACTCGTCGAAAATCGGCGTCGCATTCAGGCGGTCGAGCACGGCGACGAACGCGGGTTCGTTTGTAAGGACCTGTTGTGTGCTCTGAAAGCCGGGTATGACGAGTGGAGATCCTGGCGTCGTCGGTGACTCGACCCGACGATAATCGATACCGGCTTTGATCTGATGATTCCCACGAGCGAAGGTGAGCGCATCAACCAAATTCCATTGCCGCAGGCGGTCGATTGCCGACGTTGTACTAAGAACAGCGAAGCCCTGGTCGGTGACGATCTGTATTTGCATCGCGCCGTTTTTGGAAGCGCTGCCAAACGCTGCACTCAGATCAACCGGCGTCGCACCGCCGAAGGTGTCAATCATTGCCTGCTGTTTCGCCTCGCTTTGGGCATAGCCGAGACGAAAATCATTCGTCGCAGTGTTGGAGAGTTGACCCACGCCGCCCAATGTGAAGGTCTTCGAATCGAAGCTCTGACGCGTAAGAACAGAGAGCGACCGATTGTCTTGCGAGCTCGGCGTGCTCGCAAAGCGGAAGAAGAGGGAGGCTCTCGCGCCGAGAGTCTCATCCAGCCGAACACTCGTGGAGTTCAGCCGCCTCGGCAGCGAATATGCCTGGATGAATTGAGCCAGGCCGGGATTCGCGGCGGTGCCCAAATCCATTCCGTTCTGTACCGGAAAAGCGTTGAGAATCGGCTGAAGGGCAGCGGGTGCCTGCTGCCTCATGAAACTGTCAGGGACGAGCTGAATGGTTGCCGCCTGCGGCTGGACGAGTCTCAACCCTTCATAGGATACGAAGAAAAACGTTGTGTCCCTATGTATCGGGCCGCCGAGCGTGCCGCCAAAATCGTTCTGCCGCAGCGGAGGCTTTGCTTTCCCGAGCCGATGGTTGAACCAGTCGTTGACGTCGAAGCGGTCGTTTCGTACGTAATCGAAGGCGCTGCCGTGAAGGTCGTTCGTCCCGGAGCGCGTCACCAGCGAGAATTGCCCGCCGGGCCCGCGCCCGTATTCCGCCGAATAGGTGGAGGTTTGCACACGAAACTCCTGCAAAGCATCGACGGAGACAAGCGGTTGGGTTGTGCCGAGAGTTGTAGCCGCGGGGACAGATCCGCTCGCTGCATATAGTTGATTCAAATTGCCACTGCCCGTGCCTGCGGCAGTATTGGCCGATATGCCATCCACTGTATAGATGTTGGATTCTGTACGCTGCCCGTTCACGCTGAAATCTCCGCCTGAACCGGGTGTAAAGCCGCGATTGGGGTTTTGCGTCACCACACCGGGAGTCAAGGAGATCAAATCCTGAAAGCTACGGCCGTTGAGAGGAATGTTCTTTACAAACGTTTGATCGACAACCGTGCTGACTGCCGCAGACTGTGTGTTGACGAGCGGCACGCCGCCTACCACCGTGACCACCTCGGACGTTGAGCCCAAGCCCATTTCGAAATTCGTGGCGATGACGTCCTGAACGTGCAGCATCACGTCCGACTTGACGACCGACTTGAAGCCTTCCTTTTCCACTTCGATGCGATAGCGGCCGGGCGGAAGATTGACGATGCTGTAGCTGCCGACGTTGTTCGAGGTCGTCTGATACCGCACATTCGTATCGACATTGATGGCAATGACTCTCGCACCGACAATGGCAGCCTTCGAGGAATCTGTGACGTAGCCGGTAATCGATGCATTCGTTGATTGGGCGTGGAGAGCTGTGGCCAAGCCACACAGCACGATGATCAGGACAGCGGTCGCCGCTCTGCGCATGAATCTCTCCTCCAGCACGATTCGCGATTCGCTGAAGGATTACGGCACGCTTATGCGATGTGTACCAACTCGCGTTAGGGATGATTCGGTTCTCGCCGAAGAGAAGCGTAAAGAAAGGGTTTGCCGGTTGGCTTGTTGCTGCCGCCGTTCGGCTCGACGGTGACGAAGACCGCATCGATCTCGCCCAATTGCTGCGGGTCGTCAAAGCGAAGGACCCAGCGGCGATTCTGCTCGCTGTCCTGATAGAGGATGCCGAGGTTGACCGGCGTGCTCTGCGACGATTCGTTTCGCCCCCAGGCTTGAAACGCGGCGTTCTTGATACCGGCCTGACGATCGAGATCGAAGGCGTAGAACACGAGCGACTTGCTCTTGGTATAGAAGACACGACCGTAGGGTTTGCGCGTCCGGCTGTCGCTCGAAACGTCGAAGACGTCGGCAATATAGAGCTGTCGCGCCCCCATGAGCTCGCGGATGTCACGATCCGAGGCCAGGTACTGCTCCTGGTTGCGCAGCCGGCGCTCCTGGTCGCGGTTCGTGGCCGCCAGAACTCCGTTCTCACCTTCGAGTGACGCCAGCCGGAGCGCTGCACGATCGCGCTCCGCCTGCGCGCTTTGATAAGCAGTTTCCAGCTCGTGCAATCGTGCCGCGAGCGCTTCGCGCTCACGAGACGCAGCCCGCGATTGATCTTCAAGTTGCGATCTGGTGGAAGCTGTCGCAGTCGTAAGGGCCGCAGTCAAGTCTGCGGCACGCTGCTGCTCGGCGTTGAGTCGAGACTTTAGATGCGCGATCTCCCGTTGCTTCTGAGAACTGCCAGACTCCAGCCGCATTAGCCTTTGTTTCTGTGCGCTTAATCGCTCGGCCAGTGTGTTCTTTTCGGCTGCGAGCTTTTCGGCTCGAGTCTCGGCCAGATTCCCCGCCTGCTCGACAGCGTCGATACGCTGCACGACGCGATAAAACCCGTAGCTCGTGACAATGATCAGACTCGCAGCGACGGCCCAGGCGACAGGCTTCGAAGCAGATGAGGACGGTGTCGCAATTCGGCCCGACGCGATGCGGGCCAGTACCTTGCGGGACAAGAGCGGGTCTTCTTGTAAAAACCGGCTTGTCGTCACGTCGCGGCCCGCAAAGCGGTGGGCGAGTAATGGCATCCCCTCTTGCGTCAAGAGGAGATAGCGCTCGCGATCGTCACGGCATTCAGCGCACTCCTTCAAATGCTCCTGCAAATCCGTCTGTTCCTCGGTAGTCAACGAACCCGACATCGCGAGGGCACATAGTTCGCTGAATTGTTCGTGATCGTTTCCATTCCCCGCAATCTTCATGCTCACTTCTCCCGCTCCCGCAGCTTCTGTACGATCGCGCTCTTCTGCAGTTTTTTGAGTCCGCGATAGTAGTAGTGGCGCACGTTGGCCAGCGGCTCGCCCATCGCCTCGCTGATTTGACGAAGGTCCAATCCCTCGAAATAAAACATCTCCAGCGTCCGGCGCTGCCGCTCGGGAAGTTCTTCGAAGGCCTTCTCCAATTGGGCACGGCTGAGTCGCGATCCAATCTCCCGGTCCAGATCCGTGTCCCCTAACACGGTATCGGCTACGGAGGCGATGTCTGTACCAGCGTAGAAACCCCTGCGATCGAGATAGAACGCGCGGTGATACGCGAGCTGGACGATCCAGCCCCGTCCGGTGCCCTTGCTCGCGTCGAACATCGCCGCCTTCTGGTAGACGTATAGGAAGACGTCCTGCACAACTTCCTCGGCTTCGCCGTAATCGTGGAGGATGCGGACTGCGATTCGCATCACCAGGCGGCAGTAGCGATCCAAAAGCAGCCGGAGCGCAGCGGGATCTTCTTTCACTCGACTGATGAGCGCTTCATCGTCGACGATGATCGGAGCGACGTCCACCGTCGATGACTGGCTGAGAGGGAATCGTAACGCGCGTCCTTGAGGCGTCGGGGACATCAGTCGCTCTCGATTCGGCCGAGAATATACCAATGAAGAGCCTGTGACGATGCGATTGAACTGAAAAGAAAATCGGAGAAACAATATTCGGGGAAGGTGGTACATCTGGGTGCCAGATGCCGTAATCCTTAAAAATGTGTTCGGCGGCTCGTGAGTTTACGCCGGCGATAAAGATCGCAACAGCCGATCTTCAATGATGCCGCGAGAGCGCGAGATCGCGGATCACCGCATCGATATCGACGTCCTTACGATTGTCTGAGTTGCACGCTTCGAGCACTGCAGCGCGACAGTCGGGGCAGTCCAACAACCCTTCGAGCAACATCCGCACCGCCTGCGGTGAAGCGTTCGGCGCGATTCCGAATCGGCCACCGCGTTTCTCGAATGATCTCTGAAGCTGCTTCACGAATTTGCGATCCATACTCTCTTGCCTCCTGGGCTCGAGGTTCCCTCGGCATCCTTTTGAAGGCAAGAATTTCTACTCATCGTGGACCAGACGCTTCGTGTGCTCATCGCGACGCCTCTTGGAGCGCCGGTGGTCACGTCCTGAGTCATGGCCGCACGGCGGGCAGTATTAACTGACCCGTGGATTGAACTGAGAAACAAAGCGAGAAGGTCTTCTCCAAGTGCTCGATGAAAATGCGAGCTTTAGCCGATAGCCTGGTAGTAGGCCGCACCGCAAGAATTGGCAGCGCCCGCTCATAGGCTGAGCGACGGACGACGGTACCTTCTGTAGATTCGCTCTTCCCGCGAAGCGCGATCGTTCGCGAAATCACAAGGCGATCACGCGTCGCGATCAGGCACGACGATCGAACGCCAGGTAGGCGTGGACCGAGCTGACGGCGGCCGAGCCTTCACCGACCGCGGCCGCGACTCGTTTGGTCGACCCGGAGCGGACGTCGCCGACGGCGAACAACCCCGGATGGCTGGTCTCGAATGGGAGGGGGGAGCGTCCGAGACCTTCCCAACGGTCGCCGAGGTGCTCGCGACCGAGGGAGCGGTCGGTGAGCACGAACCCGTGGTCATCGAGGGCGGCGAAGCCCGATAACCACTCCGAGGCGGGCTCAGCGCCGATGAACGAGAAGAGCGCGGTGGCGGCGAGCGTTTCTTCACGGCCGGGGCCACTGATCCGCACGCCAGTTACGCCAGTTAGAGTTTGGTCACCGTCGAGTGCCATGATCCTGGTGCTTCGCCGGACGACGATCCGTTTGTCCGCCTCGATCCGGTCAACGAGGTAGCGCGACATATTCGCGGCGAGGTCCGGTCCCCGGATCACGATGGTGACAGCGCTTCCGGCGTTGGCCAGAAACAGCGCGGCCTGTCCGGCGGAGTTGCCGCCGCCCGCGACCACGACGGGCGACCCCGCGCACGATCGGGCCTCCAACTCAGTTGCAGCGTAGTACACGCCGCGCGACTCGAACTCTTCGAGTCGGTTGGCATCGAGTTTTCGGTAGCGCGCCCCGGTCGCGACGACGACCGCCCGACCCGGGATATCCGTACCATCAGACAAGCGAAGCATGAAATGGCCACCGTCCTCGTGAAGCAATTTCGCCGTGCACGGGCTACTAAGCGATGCGCCGAACTTCTGGGCCTGGACCGCGGCCCGCTGCGTCAGGTCGCCTCCGGAAATGCCGGTCGGAAAGCCGAGGTAATTTTCGATCCTCGAGCTGGATCCCGCCTGACCACCGACGGCGACCCTCTCGAGGACGAGCGTACGTAGTCCTTCCGATGCGCCGTTGCCGGGCCGGCGCCCACGACGATCAGATCGAAGTCGCGGTCCGGCAATCTTCCGATGGTCAACCCAAGATAATCGGCCAAGACACCCGGGGTCGGACGGCGCAGCACCGTGCCTGTGGCGATCACGACGGGCAAGTCTTGCGAAGCAATTCCGAACTCCAGCAGAAGGCGCTCGACTTCGCTGTCAGTGTCCGGATCCAACCACTCGTGCGGGATGCCACTACGAACCAGGAACTCGCGAACGCGCGTGGAGTCGGGTGAGAGCCGCGAGCCGATCACGCGGATCGCCGATGCGGCACCACTCATCAGAATTGCACGGCGAGCGAGGAAAGCGGCCAGGATCTTGTCGCTCAGACTCGGATCCGTGGCGATCAGTCGCCGCAGCGCGTCGCGCGGAACGACGATGACTTCACCGGACTCGGCGACGCGGGCCGAGACGAAGACGCGCTGGCCAGTCAGGAGATTCAGCTCACCGAGGAACCGGCCGGCGTCGTGGCGGGCGATGACCTTTTCCTTACCTTGATCAGTGACGACGATCTCGACGGCGCCCGCAAGAACGACATAGAAATCGTAGCCGGAGTCGCCCTCGCGGTACAGGTATTCACCGGAGGACACCGATCGCCGAACACCGAGCTGCTCCAACGCCGCGACTTCGGAGTCGTTCAGGCGCTGAAAAGCATCTGGATCGGCAGCCAAGGAGAAGCCCTAGCCTTTTCTTTGAGCGTTCAACCACGCGACGTGCGCAGCAGAGATCCCCTCGAGCGCGAGTCCGTACGACAAGCTTTCCTGAAGCCTGCGACGAAAGCGGGTCGAGAGCGCCATCCTTGTGTATCGCAAAGTGAGCGGGCTCTGTTTCGTCATGTGCCGCGCTAATTCCCAGGCTCGCGGCAGCAGAGCTTTACGAGGAACGACCTCGTTCACCGCACCAAACTCCTTCGCTTGCGCAGCGCTCAGTTTCTGACCGCTGAGCAGGAAGTAACGACCGCGAATCTCGCCGATGACTTCAGGCCAGACGATATGCAAACCATCCCCTGGAACGATGCCGAATGCGGGATGCGGCGCATCCTGAAAGTAGGCGTCTTCGGTGGCAATGACGATGTCACAGAGCAAGGCATATTCGGAATGCACCGTCATCGGCCCGTTGATCGCCGCGATCA
>QHVS01000031.1 GCA_003223635.1 Acidobacteriota bacterium
GGCAAAAGCGGCTGCTCGTGAGGGTGCCGTTCGCGCGGGGGCTCACCCGCGGGCGTCTGCGTTTCTTCCTGCATCACTCCGGCTCTGCCTTGGCGTTTTCGTCGACTTCTGCGATGCCGTCATCCGTCACCAGCGTGGGGTCATCGTCGTCGAGATTCTCGTACTCACGCTGACGTTCGCGCAAAAGCTCGAGCGCTTTCGCTTCGTCGTCGGCGGAGACATAGACGCGGATCTCGCCCATCTTGCCGAAATTGATCGGCTCCATACTGAACTTCACGTTTTCCACCGCCGCCGGAATCCCCTCCGCTTGCAGAAATCCCTGCAGCAGCCTCGCCTCGTCGTCGGTCCCCGTACTGGTGATCTCCACCCATGTGGCATTCGCCGCGGGAACGGTCTGAAACGGCAGCTCGTCGACCAGTTTTGTTCCGCAGTCCGGACACTGCTTCACATCCTGGAAGGCTTCTTTGCAGGTTGGGCAGTAGGGCATGATTGTCTCCTCAACGAATCAGGGTGATGGCACCGCTTCGAGCGGTCACTTTGCCGATCGTTGCATAGAACAGGCCGCCTTGTCGGAAGCGCTGCTCGATCGCAGCGAGCTTCTCAGGGGGTACGGACATCAACAGTCCGCCGCTGGTCTGCGCGTCACACATCAATGTGAACTCCGATTCGTCAACGCGCACGTCCACGCGCGAGCGAAAGGATTCTTCGTTGCGCAGCGTGCCTGCGGGCCGGAAACCGCGCGCCAGGTATTCGCGCGCTCCTTTCAGCACCGGAACGGCGCTGGCGCTGACCTCGGCGCCGACACGCGATCCGACGCACACTTCCAGCAGGTGCCCGATGAGACCGTAACCGGTGATGTCCGTCGCCGCGTTGACGCCGATTTCCGTCATGACGCGCGCCGCGTCGCGATTGAGCATCGTCATCCAGCGGATCGCTTCGTCCATGTTCGGCGGATCACTCCGGCGCAGCGTGCGTCTGCTCAGACCGCGATACGCGCTGACCAGGATGCCGTTGCCGATCGGCTTGGTCAGGATCAGCGTGTCGCCCGCCTTTGCCGTGGAATTGCGCACGATCTTGTCGACCGACACCACTCCGGTGACGGCCAATCCGTACTTGGGGATGTCGTCGATGATCGTGTGGCCGCCTGCGACTGGAAATCCCGCCTCGGCGGCCTTCTCCGCGCCGCCGCGCAGGATCTCCTGCAGCACCTCGAGCGGGAGGACGTCGGTGGGAAACTCAGCGATGGCCAAGCCGAGGATCGGCGTGGCGCCCATGGCGTAGATGTCGGAAATCGAGTTTGCGGCGGCGATCGATCCGAAGAGATAGGGATCGTCGACGATCGGCGTGAAGAAATCGACCGTCTGCGCGATGGCCTGATCTCCACTGATGCGCAGCACCGCAGCGTCATCACTGGTGCTGTGACCGACAAGAAGATCCTCGATCCCATCCGTGGAAGGGAGTTTCGCCAGGACCGCGTGAAGGTCATCCTGACCCAGCTTGCAGGCTCAACCGCCGGTGGTGGCGAAAGAGGATAGCGGGGGGTGGGATTTCAGTTTCCGCTTCACGGTGTGCATGGTACTGCGAGGGATGAGGGATGAGGGCGGAGGGATGAAAAAGCCCTCATCCTTCTGCCAGGACCGTCGCCCGGGCTTTTTCCACCGCGCCGAGAATCTCCTGATAGAGGTTGTACGCCAATTCGCTCTCGAGCGGCGCGGGGGCGGCTCGATTGATGATCTCCGCGATCTGGGAGGCGTAATGCGACGCGAGCGGCAGACGCTCGCCGGATCGATGAATCTGGCGGAACCCCAACTCCAGTTCCTCTTTGAGCAGATCGGCGAAGGCGCCGCTGATCAGATCATTCTCGAGGTTCGGATAATCGACGTTCATCGCACGAACCCTTCGGCCAGCTCCATCTGCGCACCGTACGCGACTTTCACCACCCGATCCTCGATGGAAACGCTCGGCTCAATTCCGCGCCGCCGGAGCAGCGCGACATATGCATCGCGAAACGCACGCGCGTTGTCCGCGGTTTCCCATTGCGTCTCGGCCAGCACGGTCATGTCACACGCCGGGTTTTGAACGAACGTGACGCGATCATCGACCCACCCTGCCGCGGCTTCGCCAACCAGGAACCGCCACTGAAACTCGCCGATGTGCTCGACGCTGAGCGTTCCCGTGGAGCGGTGGCCTTCAGGCCACCGGCGGGCTGAAGCCCGCCGCTCCACCCCCACATCCAGCCGCTTGAAGTACTCCTCGCGATGCAGGACCTCTCGCGTGGAGCGCGGCGGGTTCGCGTGCATACGGTCGATCTCCTTCCACCCGCCGCGGCGGTAGCCCTCCACAACCAGGCGCAGCCCCTCGAGGTACGGAAACTTGAGCGATTCGACGAAATAGCGAGGCGTCGACGCATCGATGGTCTTGTCGGCCGCGGCAGTGATCGATGCCAGATTCATCAGCACTTCGCTGTTGATGGCGCTGTCCAGGGGCTGACCGGCGCGATCCATGACGTAAGCGATCATCACCAGCGTCGCTTCACCTTCCAGGAGAGCGTGGTAAGCCAGTTCGGCATCGGCGTCGTCGAGAAGCTGGGCGTCCCGCTGCGACGCGCCAAACCGCTGGTCCTGCAGCGCGTGCACCAGCTCGTGGACCACCACGGATTGCTGGAGCAAATCGGGGTCGCCCAGGCCGACGACCGCCGCGGGGAGCTCCCGGACGGCGAAATATGTGTGCGATCGGGGGTCATAAAACGCCAAAACCTGCGACTGGTACAAATCCAGCAGCGTTTCGATCAGCTCGGGTGAGCGAGTGTCCACCAGCTGGAAAGCAGAGAGGATCTCCACATACTGCTCCGGCGCATAGGGGAACGATTTGACCACTTCGGCGCGCAGAAGAGCGCGCAAATCATCGCGGTTGACGGTCCGCTGCGCGACGTCATGCACGAAGGTCAGACCGCGCAGCCTTTCCACCTCCCGCATGGCGGTGGACAGAGGTTCGGCCGCGGCGGAGCCGGCGAGGAGGACCAGCGCGGAACATGCCAGTCGGAAGGCGCGCGACATGCGCATCCGAACGGCGCTCATACGCCCCTCATTCCGCGGCGGAGGCGTCCTTGAACCCTGAACAATGGTCACTTAGAATGCCGCGGTCCGAAGGGGAAATGGAACGGGACGGCGAGCGAATCGAGATCACCATCAGCAGCCGATTCGAGAATATCGAGCTTGTTCAGGTGGTCGCCGAGCACCTCTGTGAGAACGCGGGCGTGGATGAGGACGGATCCCACTGGGTAGGAATGGCGGTTCGCGAAGCGGTCGCCAACGCCATCAAACACGGCAACAAACTGGATGTCAGGAAAAAGGTGGACGCCACGTTCGAGCTTCACGGCAGCGAGCTGGAGATCAAAATCTCGGACGAGGGAGAAGGATTCGATCCGGAGACCGTCGGCGATCCGCTCAACCCGCAGAACCTGATGAAGACCAGCGGGCGCGGCATCTTCTACATCCGAACCTTCATGGACGAAGTGCAGTACTCGTTCAATCCCGGAGAAGGAATGTCGCTGCTCATGACGAAAGATTTGGCGAAGGGTCCAGGGGTCGCCAGCGGCAAGATGTGAGTGAGCGGTTGGCGGATGGCCAACAGCGAAGGAGAAGACGATGAAAGCTACCTCTCGCAACGTCGGCGGAGTCGAAGTCATCAAGCTCGATGGAAAAATCACCATCGGCTCCGGTGACCAGCAGCTCCGCGAGATCATCACCAACGCGCTCAGTCAGGGAAAGAGCAAGCTGCTGCTCGACATGAGCGGCGTGACCACCATCGACTCATCGGGAATCGGAGAGCTGGTCGGCTCCTACACCACCGTGACCAATCGCGGCGGAAAATTGAAGCTGCTCCACCTTCCGGCCAAGCTCAACGAGCTGCTGCACGTCACGCAGCTCATCACCGTCTTCGAGGTTTACGAGAACGAGCAGGAGGCGATCAAGAGCTTCTAGCTGGTGCTCAGTAGATGCCGGTGCTCAGTAGATGCCGGTGCCTGATAGCACGGTCTACCGAGCACTGAGCACCGAGCACGAACTACGTTCCCCGCCGCCGGCGCGCAGGTGTGGTCACCGGCGTCGGCTCTTCGGTGACGGCCTGCCATCGCATCGGCAGTGTGTTGGTGATCACCGTCTCGTTCCCCTCCACCCATTTGGGGAAGAGTTTCTCGGCAAGCTGCGGATCGTGGAGCGCCCTCTCCGGGATGGCCACCAACTGCTCGAATGGCTTCGGGTCTCCGAGGAAATTGATCTTGAGGCGAAGGGCATTGGGGCGTGGCATCCACGGCGACGACGGATTCGTCACGATCACGACTCGCACCGCGGTGCTGAAACTCTTCTTCTCTCCCGGCTGAATCGGAATGAGCCGCGGCAGAAAATGCTCGCCCGGGATCTCCGCACCGATGGTCACCGTCACCGTGTGCGTCTCCGGATCGTATGAGCTCTCCGGGAGAAGGTCGGCGATCAGAATCGTCAGCGGCCGATGATTGGTGATGTCGTACTTCAGCGGCAGCGTCACATTCGGGGCCAGTTTGTCGCCGTACACTTCGGCGTCGACGCGCACGTCGTTCTCCGTCCCCACCACGCGCCGCGGTTCCTTCATATCCACTGGCTTGGATGAGGTGCAGCCGGCAGCAATCAGAATGAGCAGCAGGACCGATGATCGGAGAAGACGGGTGGGGGTCATCCCGTCATTCTAGAACGAACCGCCGCTGTTGTTCTCCGCAGTGATTCGTGGACGATCCGCGCTCCAGCGGACCGGAATCGGATTGAGATAGACGGCGTCGTTGCTGTCGACCCATCGGTCGAACATGTCGTTCGGCAACGCCGGAGCGGTCGCCGACTGCGACTGCTGCGCGATCAACTCAGCAAAGGGCGTCACGTTGCGCAGGATGTTCACCTTGATCTGGACAAAGCGAGGCACGCGCGTCCAAGGCGTGTGAGCGGGAGGGATGGCGACGCTCACCATCGCTCCGCCGCAGAACACCCGCTTTTCCCCTGGCTGGATGACCACGAGCCGCGGCATCGTCGATCCAGGCGGAATCTCAGCGCCGAGCGACAAGGTGATGGTCTGGGAATCGGCGTCCCATGAGGCGTCGCTCACCTTATCGGCGAAGGCGATGGCTGCAAGTGACAAATTTTGAATCTGATACGTGACACTCAGCGGCGAGCTGGCACTGATGTTTGCCTGGGTCAGCGAGGCGTCCACTCGGATATCGCCTTCACGTCCCAGCGCTCGGCGGGGGTCCTTGAGATCGACATGCGCCGCTGAGACAGCGGTCGCGATCAGGGCCAGGGAAACTGCTGTGAGGTACTGCTTTGAAGATCTCATGGAGCACCTTTGGCGATCAATCGATCTTCAACACTGCTAGAAAAGCCTCCTGCGGAATCTCGACTTTCCCCACCCGTTTCATCCGTTTCTTTCCTTCTTTTTGCTTCTCCAGAAGTTTGCGCTTGCGCGTGATGTCGCCGCCATAGCATTTGGCCAGGACGTTCTTGCGTAGAGGCTTCACGGTTTCACGGGCGATGACTCGGTTGCCAATTGCCGCCTGCAGAGCGACTTCGAACATCTGGCGGGGGATGAACTCCTTCATCTTCTCGACGAGCAGTTTTCCTCGGGCGTAAGCCTTCTCCTTGTGCACGATGAGAGAGAGGGCGTCGAGGGGCTCGCCGTTGACCAGGATGTCCATCTTCACCAACTCGCTCTGGCGATAGCCGAGCAACTGGTAATCGAGCGAGGCGTATCCGCGGGAGATCGATTTCAGCTTGTCGAAGAAATCGAGGATCACCTCATTCAACGGCATTTCGTACACGATCATGACTCGGTTGCTGCTGACGTATTCCAGCTTCTTCTGCTGGCCACGCCGATCGATCGCTAGAGCGAGAATCGGGCCAACAAATTCGTCCGTGCTGAGGATGGTCACTTCCAGAAAAGGCTCTTCGATTGACCGGATGTAAGCGGGGTCCGGCATCTTCTGCGGGTTCTCGATCTCGATCACCTCGCCGTCGGTTTTGGTGACGCGGTAGCGAACTCCGGGGGCGGAAGTCAGCAGCTCGAGGTTGAACTCGCGCTCCAGCCGCTCCTGGATGATGTCCATGTGCAACAGTCCGAGAAACCCGCAGCGAAAGCCGAATCCGAGGGCGGTGGAACTTTCCGGCTCGTAGCTGAAGGACGCGTCGTTCAGCTTCAGCTTGCCCACAGCGTCGCGGAGGCTCTCGTAATCGTCGGTGTTGATCGGGAAGATGCCGGCGAAGACCATCGGCTTGACTTCCTTGAAGCCGGGAAGAGGCGGCGGATTCTCTTTCTCCGTGGTGACCGTGTCGCCGATCTTGGCCTGCACGATGTCCTTGATGTTCGCGGAGAAGAATCCCACCTCGCCCACGCCCAGTCGGTCGACCGGCTTGGCCTTCGGCGTGAAGAGCCCGAGCTCCGTCACTTCGTACGAGCGGCCGGTGGACATGAACTTGATGTTCATCCCCTTGCGGATCTCGCCGTCGACGACACGGACCAGACACATCACGCCACGATACGAGTCGTACCAGGAGTCGAAGAGCAGCGCGCGCAGCGGACCGGGCTGGCCTTTCGGGGCGGAAATACGAGTGACGATCTTCTCCAGGATCTCGTCGATGCCGATCCCCGCTTTGGCGCTGGCCAGGACGGCGTCATGCGCGTCAAGCCCGATGACGTTCTCGATCTGCTCGCGGACTTTCTCCGGGTCCGCCGAAGGAAGATCGACCTTATTGATCACGGGGAGGATGTCCAGATTGTTGTTGATGGCCAGGTAGCTGTTGGCCAGCGTCTGCGCTTCCACGCCTTGCGTGGCGTCGACGACCAGGATCGCTCCCTCGCAGGCAGCGAGGCTGCGCGACACTTCGTACGTAAAATCGACGTGACCCGGCGTATCGATCAGGTTGAAGGTGTATTCGTGTCCGTTCTGCGCCGTGTATTGCAACGTGACCGCGCGGGCCTTGATGGTGATGCCGCGCTCGCGCTCGAGATCCATGTCGTCGAGCATCTGCTCCTGCATGTCGCGCTGCTCGACCGCCCCGGTCTTCTGAAGGATCCGGTCCGAAAGCGTCGTCTTGCCATGATCGATGTGGGCGATGATGGAGAAGTTGCGGATGTACTGGGGATCAGGCATTCGGTTGTCATCATAGCAATCGCTCCACGATCACCACGTCCCGCCACACGCCATCGAGCTGCGCATGGCGCTCGTAGATGCCGATCTCGCGAAAGCCCACCGAGCGCAGGAGCGCGCGGCTGGCTTCGTTCTCCACGAAGACGCGCGACAGGAGCTTCCAGAACCCGGCAGCGCGCGCGGAGTCGATGAGCGCGTTCATGGCCACATGACCCGCTCCACGCCCGCGTGCTTCCCGCGCCACGTACACCGAAAACTCGGCGATGCCGGCGTAGCACTCGCGCTGCCGATACTGCGAGGTGGAGGCGAAGGCGAAGACTCCGTCTTCATCTTCGACGACCACGACAGGATGAACGCCGTCGAACCAGCGCTCGACGTCCGCCGCGGAGCGGGGCCGCGTCTCGAACGTGGCCACACGCTCTTCGATGCCGGCGCTATAGATGCGCGCGATCGTCGCGGCGTCGGCCGGGGTGGCGGGGCGGACTTTCATCGTCATCCTGAGCGAAGCGAAGGATCTCTCTCGTGAGATCCTTCGCCGTCGAAGCCTGCCCCGAGCGAAGTCGAGGGGCGGCTCAGGATGACGCTGCGCGTCACTTCCCCGACAGCTCCGTCACCACATTCGTCGCTGCGTAGACCTTGCGCAGCGCTTCCACGATGGCCCGCGAGTCGACAGCCAGCGCTCGACCCTGCCGATCGTCGAACTGATAGTCCCATGGCAGCGACTGCAGATTGCCGTCGAAGATGATGCCGACGAATTCGCCGGCCCGATTGACGACCGGGCTTCCGGAATTGCCGCCGATGATGTCTGCGGTGCTGACGAAATTCATCGGCGTGCCCGCGTTGAGCGCCGCCTTCTTCGTCAGCCAGTTCTTGGGAAGGTCGAAGGGCGGCTGATTCTTGTGCTCTGCGGCGTGGGCGAACGCGCCGCCGATGTTGGTCGACCACGGAATGCTGCGCCCGTTCTCTTCGTAGCCCTTCACCGTGCCGAGGGCCAGACGAAGGGTGAACGTCGCGTCGGGATATGTCTCGCCGCCGCTGGTGCGGAAGACTGCGTTGGCGATCTTGGCGTACGCCTGTCGGAACGGCTCCTGGACGTTGTCTTCGAAGGTCTTGCGCAGCTCGCGCGCCCGCGGATCGACGATGCGGACGACCTGAAGCATCGGATCGTTGGAGGCGTCCGTCACTGCCTTGCCTCCTTCGCCGAGGCGCTTTCGCTCGGCGACGTCTTTCAGTTTGGTGCTGCGGACCAGTTCCGCGGCGCGATCCCGTGGCGACTTGCCGGCCAGCACGCGCGGCACGAGCGGGTCATTCGCTCCTACGACTTCCAGCCAGTGCGACAGCGAATCGGCCAGCGTCAGCGATTCCAGATCGTCGTAGATCGGCGCTTCAGAGTAGAGGTCCTGCTTGAGCGACTCCAGATTCGACTCGCGGTACTCGCGCAGGCGCTCCGCGTTGGGCTTCTGCGATTCGTCCGCCAGGCGCTGGAGGGTTCTGGCGATGCCGAAGAGATGGCTGTTGAAGGCGACGCCGCCTTCCAGGAAGCGAAACTCGGGGTAGATCGGGCGATATGTATTCAGCGCATTGTCGACCATCTGCCAGGCGTCGCTATATGCGCTGCTCAACTGCGGATCGGCTGACACGCGCTGGCGAAGCGCAGTTTCCGCGTCCGACTTGGCTTTCACGATGGCCGGATCCTGAAGCCCGGCGATGCGCCCCACGTACAGCTTGCGCGAATTCTTGATCCCGAAGAGTTGGTCATGCGCGCGCCGCTCGTTCTCGGTGTTCCGTTCGGCATATGTGTTGAGCAGCACTTCGCGCCGGCGAAGCAGATTGAGAGTGAATGGATAGGCGACGTCGCGGAAGAACTGAAGATGGGACAGCGTGTTCAGGCGATCCGTGCCGCCGGGATGACCGGAGACGAACACCAGGTCGCCATCCTGAATGCCGGCCGTGCTCCAGTGCAGATAGTTATCGACCTTCGCCGGCTTGCCGTTGTCGTAGGCCCGAAAGAAACAGACGTCGAGGTCGTAACGCGGATACTCGAAGTTGTCGGGATCGCCGCCGAAGAAGGCGATGGAAACCTCCGGAGCGAAGACAAGCCGGACATCCGTGTATTTCTTGTAACGATAGAGGTGATATTCAGCACCCTGGTAGAGAGTGACGACATCGCTGCGCAGCCCCGTCTTGTCGAGCGATTCCTTCTCGATCGTATTCATGACGGCGCGCCGGGCACGCGTGGCGTCGGGAGTGCTCATGCCCGGCGTCACCGCGGCATTGACTCTCTGCGTCACGTCTTCGATGCTCATCAGCACGTTCAGCTCGAGATCGACGCACTTCACTTCTTCCGCCTGCGTCTTGGCGTGATAGCCGGTGGTCACGTAGTCGTGCGCCGGGGTGCTGATCTTCTGCAGACAATCCAGCCCGACGTGATGATTAGTCAGGATCAGACCGTCGGCAGAAAGGAACGATCCCGACCCGCCGCTGTTGAAACGGACGGACGATTTCTGCAGGTGATCGAGCCACGGTTGGGTGGGATCGAAGTTGTAACGCTGCTTCAGCAGTTGGCGAGGGGGACGGTTGAAAAGCCACATCCCTTCGTCGGCGACGGCCGTCGTACCGACTACGAGCAGCAGAATGAGAATCCCTTTGCGCATGAAGAACCTCCGGTTGTCTTGTCGGGTTGCTGGGTTGCTGGGTTGCTGCGTTGCTAGGTTGCTGCGTTGCTTGGTGCCCCAACCCAGCAACTCAGAAACCAAGTAACCTCTGCGCGGCGCGAATTCTATGCTCACCACTTCGTCCCATTCATCGCGGCAATGACTTTGGCCACTTCGATGTAGTCGGCCTGGTCACCCAGCTCATGCAGGGCAGCGGTGAAGAGCTGCTGCGTCAGCGCGAGCAGCGGCGTCGAGGCGTGCTGCTGATGCGCGATCGACGAGGCGATGCGGATGTCCTTGTCATGGTGGACCAGCTTGAAGACGAGCGGCCATTTGCCATCGCGGAGGCGCATGGGCAGCAGATTCTCCGATGCATTCGAGCGCCCGCTCCCGGCATTCGTCACTTCCAGCGCGGTCTTCAGATCGATCCCGAACTGCTTGGCCAGCAACAGACACTCGGAGGTGATCCACACCGTGGCGCCCATGATTGAGTTAGTCAGCACTTTGATTGCGTGACCGGAGCCGATCGAGCCGACGTGAATGATCGTCTTGCCGCAAAGCCGCAGCACTTCGCGCGCGCGGGCGAAATCCTCCGCGCTGCCGCCGATCATGATCGTCAGCGTGGCGTTCTCCGCGCCCACCGTCGCGCCGGTGACCGGCGCATCGACAAACGCCACTCCCTTGTCAGCCAGACGCTTCGCCGTCTCGCGGCTGTCGTTCGGATCGCCGCTGGTCGCATCGATCCACAGCGTTCCGCGGCGCAGATGCGGCAGCAGTTTGTCGACGATCTCGTCGACCTCCCGGCTCGTCGGCAGCATCGTGATGATCACTTCGGCCGCTGCGCAATCGGAAAGATCGCGGGCCAGCCGGCTGCCGAATTCACGCGCGTGGCGCTCCGCCTTCTCGCGCGTGCGATTCCAGACAATCACTTCATGTTCTTTGGTGAGATGCCGGGCCATGGGGAAACCCATGGCCCCTAGTCCGATAAATCCGATCTTCATGGGATGCGGATTCTATCGAGGAGAGAGAGGAATGTTGAATGCTAAATGTTCAATGTTGAATGACATTCAGCATTCAACCTTGAACATTCAACATTCGGTAGGCGGGTCGAGACCCTCCGGCTTCGCGTTGCAGAGAGAGAGGTAGCTTCAGCAATTTCCACGGGGGCACGCCCATTCGCCCGCTCCCCGTGGCTGGGTCCGAGGTGGGCGCGTAACTGAAGGGTCTCGATCGACCTGCCGAATTTTTCAAAGAGCCCAAATTAAAAAGGGGCGTTACGCCCCTTTGTAGCCGTTTCCGGCGCGATTGCTTTGAGTTGCGAGTCTAGGTGATTGCCATCAATACTTTAGTGATTTCCGTCACAAATCTCAACCCCTATTTCTTGAACCAGTCTGCGTTGATAGCAATGTAGTTCTGCCACTTCTCCGGGACAAGATCCTGAGGGAAGATTGCTTGCACAGGACACGCCGGCTCGCAAGCTCCACAATCAATGCACACTTCCGGATCGATGTAGAGCATCGTCGCCTCGGCGAAACCCGCCTCATCCTTTCGCGGGTGGATGCAATCGACGGGACACACCTCCACGCATGCGGTGTCCTTCACTCCGATGCATGGCTCAGCGATGATGTACGTCATGACGGTGGCAATTGTAATCGATCAGGTGAAGAAGTACCGGGTCAGGTGGAAGAAGATCGGACCGGCGAAGCAGAGTGAATCGATGCGGTCGAGCACGCCGCCGTGTCCCTCGATCATTGAACCGTAATCCTTGACGCCGCTGTCGCGCTTGATCGCCGACATGGTCAGCCCGCCGAGGAATCCCATGATCGTGATGATGAACGCCATGGCCGCCGCTTGCGCTCTGGAGAACGGCGTGGCCCACCAGAGGGCAGCGCCGAGAAGCGTGGCCGTGGCGACGCCTCCCAAAAATCCCTCCCAGGTTTTGCTGGGACTGATGACCGGCGCGATCTTGTGACGGCCGAGAAGTTTTCCCCACACGTACTGCAGAACGTCGCTCATCTGCACGACCACCACGAGGAAAAGAAGCAACCGCGCGTTTTTCCCCTCGAAGCGCGGGATGCGCAGCATGAGCAGCGCCGGAGCGTGGCTCACGCAATAGACGCACACCATCAGGCCCCACTGAATCTTTGCGCTTCGCTCGAGGAATCTCTCCGGATCGCCCGACACGGCGATTCGCGACGGAATGAAGAGGAAGGCATAGACAGGAATGAGCACGGCGAAGAGCCCATACCACTGGATCGCCACGAGCCAGTATTGCAGCGGCGTGATGACGAAGAAGACCCAGAAAAGCGCGCCATGATCCGCCGGGCGGGTGGGAGTGAGGGTGATGAATTCGCGAAGAGCAAAGAATGAGAGCAGCGCGAAGAGGATGACCGATCCGATGCCGCCGGTCAGCAACGACAACGCGAAGACCGCCGACATGACCCACCAGGCGCGGATCCGCGCGTTGAGGTTGTCGATCACCGCGTTGGATCTGCGGAGCTTCAGAAGCTGGCCGACGACGGTGGCCACGAGCAGGACGCCGAGAATGCCTCCGAACAGCCAGAGCGTCTGGCGATCGTGAAGGAAGTTCACCATCGCCGCAGCTCCAGGATGGCGCTGCGCGCGCGTTCGAGAAACGGATCCTTCTCTTCACCGATTTCGACGCGCATCGGCGCGCCGAAGCTCACCGAGGCGAGCATCGGCACGGGAACGAATTCTCCCTTGGGCAGTACGCGGTTGAGATTGTCGATGTAGACGGGCACCAGCTCGACGTCCGGGCGCGCTTTCCCCAGACGATACAGTCCACTTCGGAAAGGTCCGAGCTGCACGCCATTGCCGCGCGTACCCTCAGGAAAGATGATCAGCGAATGGCGTTCGCCGAGACCTTCGAGAAGGATTTCGATTGGATCTTTTCGGTGTGGCACAGGCACTCCTGTCTGTGCCGGCACAGACAAGAGTGTCTGTGCCACACGCTCCACCAGCACCGCATTGAACACGTTCGCCACGAGGTACCGGCGCAACCCCGCCCTGTCCCAGTAATCCTTTGCAGCGACGGGACGCGTCAGCGCGCGAAGCGACCGCGGGAGCGCGGACCACACCAGCACAAAGTCGAGATGGCTGGTGTGATTGGCGAAGTAGATGCGTTGGCGCGAATCGAATTCACACCCCAGGCAACGCACGCTGCCACCGGCGAGAATTCGCGCCAGCCCTACCACTCCTGCGGCGATGGCCCGTCTCACCGCGACTCCAGCTCGATGACCATTCTGCGCAGACGCCGGAACAATGTGATCAGACAGCCGACGATGATCACGATCAGCGCCGCGGTGAGCGCGTAATCGCGATAGCCGAACAGACCGGCCACGCCATCCGCAATCGATGCGGCGGTCATCGTTGCCATCCGATGGGGCTTGGCCATCGGCCCGCGAAAGTCCTGCTCGAGTTTGAGTGAACCGCCAAGAGCGCGGACGTAGGCGGTCAGCAGGGCGAACACCGCGGCACACCAGCCGAGTGCCGGCGCGACAGAAAAACGCATGACCGCATCACCCGCTGTGGCCAGAATCACGACATCGGCCACGCGATCGGGAAACTCGTTGAAAAGATCGCCGACCTTTGAGGCCATCCTTCCTTCGACCGCCACCATGCCGTCCAGCATGTTGCAGAGGAGGCGAAGCTGGATGCCGGCCGCCGCAGTGATCAGAAGCGCAAGTCGCACCAATGGAGAGGCATCGCGGCTGAGGAGGAATGCGACGCCGGCCAGCGCCGCGAAAAGAATGCTGAGGATGGAAATCGAGTTCGGCCGCACTCGCCAACGGACAAGCAAGCGGGCCAGGGACTTGGCCCAGGATCGTTCGCGCGTTTTGAGAGGGCGCCGTTCCATGTACGTGGAATGTTGAATGTTGAATGTTGAATTGAGGCACCATTCAACATTCAACATTCAACATTCTCATTCGTTCCACCGCCGGATCGCCTCGATCTGGTAGTCGTTCCCCATGAAGGTGACGATGTCGCCGACCGAGTGGCCGATGAGAGCCTTGGCCACCTCGGACTCGTTGGAGTAGACGCCGTGCTCGGGCGCCGACTCCCAGGGGCCGAGGATCGTCACTTCGCGTCGGACGTCTCCGTTGGAGAGACCGACCTTGGTCCCGACGCGCACGACAGACGTGTCGACCTGGTCCGGCTCCAGCACGCGCACATTGCCGAGCTCCGACAGCAGCTTGCCGGCGCGGGCGGAAAGATACTCCGCGCGCTGCCGCGCCGATTTGTATTCGAAGTTCTCGCTGAGATCGCCCATCTCCCGGGCCACCTGGATCGCTTTGTTGTTGGCTGGGATCTCCACTTTGCGCAGATGCTCGAGCTCTTCGCGTTTCTTCTGCAGCATGTCGGCCGTGGCATAAATCGGCTCCGTCTTCGGCTCGCGCAGCGACGGATACTTCATCAGGAGCGCGTGCTTCACGTTTTCGCGCCGGTATTCTTCGATCGCGCCATAGCGATCGAGCGTTTCGAGCAGCTTGCGCGCCTGCTCCTCGTTGTCCACGTTCATGACGATGCGCACGGCCAGCCCACCCTTGTCGAATGCGTCCTTCAATCGCGCCCGGACCGGTGCGAATTCGTCGGAGGAGACGGCGTCGAGGATCTGAAAGAGCAGCGCGTAATTGGCCCGATCGGATAGCGTCTGTTCCTCGCTGAGCTGCCGGACGTACCAGTTGAAGGCGTACGGATGGCGCCGCGGATAGCGAAGCGTTTCGTCGATCAGACGATCGCGCACCTCGGTCTGTCCCGCTTCATCCAATGAAGACATCACCAGCGACAGGAACCGCGGCTCCTGATCGATAAAAAAGATCTCGCTGTAGACCTTGGGCCAGTCAGGGTGGCTCTGGCGGACGACGCCCAGGGCGCGCTCGCGCAGCGTCTTTTCACCGATCGCCGCCACCGTGCGCGAGGCGAGCGCGCCGCTGAGAAGTGACGCTGTCTCCGGCGGTCGGGAATACGCGCCCGGAAGCGACTCGAGCGTGGCCAGGATCTGCCAGGCCATCGCCGGATCCGTCCGGGTCATCCTCGCTGCCTGCGCGGCAAGCGATGAGGAGAAGTGATCGGCCAACTCCTTGCTCCGTCCGCTGTGCTTGCGGGCCAGATCGAGCTTCGCCTTCACGTCGCCGCGATCGAACTCGCGACGAACCGTTTTCTCAGCCTCGCCGGCGGAGACGTTCCATGCATACGCTGCCTTGGCGCCCGTTCCGCTCACGACGATCTGCGGATTCTTGCGCGCGGAAGTCCACCAGGAGCTCCACTTCTCTTCCGGCACGATCCCAATCACCGCGTCGCGCACCTCGGCCATCGTCATCGAACGTCCGAAGCTCTGCAGGATGCGGGCGAAGAACTGCGGCGGTGACGACGTCGCCTCGCGAAAAACCTTCTCCGGATCGCTGAACTTCTCGCGGAGAACATGCCCCTCGCTGAGCGGAACGAGGAACTTCGCGGCGGCGCCGAGCGGGACCGAGACGCGTTTCTCCTTCTCGAAATCCAGGCGGCAGATGCCCAGCTCCGGCTTGAGCTCCACTACCATGCCCGCTCCGCGTCCGGCCATGAAGAACACCTCCCCCACGTCATACTGAAGCCAGCTTTCGATCTTGTCTGCCCGCTCCACCGGGTTGCTGGCCGGCTCGGCAAAGCCGGCGAATTCGTACGCGCGCTGAAAACTCTTCCGTTGGCCATAGGCCTGGCGCAGCGCCTGCTCGATCTGCGAGCGAAGCTGCGTCGGATGGCGGGACAGGCGGCCGATTTCCTTGAGCACCTGAAGGCGCTGCGGCCAGAGCTTTCGCTCCAGCAGCGTATCGCCCAGCAGGGAGAGGAGGGTGTCGGATTGCGTGCGCTGCTCGGCTTTGCGAAGGGCCTTGGCCGTTCGAAGGAAATCCTCGACCTCCGCCGGATCACGCTCCAGTTGATTCATCCAGAGCGACTCCAGCCCGTCGAAGTTCTTTTCTTCAATCAGCGCATTCGCATCGTCGGCGAAACCCATAGTCGAGCGGCGTATTGTAGCCAATTGATGTCATCGGGATGACATACTCGCTACTTCATGCGCCGAACGTTGCTCGGCCTGCTCGTCGCGGCAACGGCCATCACTCTCGCCACGTACGCCTGGCGCGGAGTATACGCACGCTATATCGCCGATGATTACTGCACGGCGGCAATCCTGGCCAGCCGAGGATTCTGGTCATCGCAGGGGTACTGGTATCGGGCCTGGTCGGGGCGCTTCGCCTTCACGTTCGCCATCGGCATCGCCGAGCAGTTCGGCCCGCGTGCGGCGATGATTCTTCCGCTGCTGGCAATCTCTGCCTGGACGGCGATCGCCGCTCGCTCTGCAAAGTGGGCGGCAGCGCTGGCCATCGTATACGCGACGATCGACGGAGCGCCCGACATCTTTGGTTCGCTGATCTGGCAGACCGGGATGATGGCCTACGTCATCCCTCTCATCCTGACTTCGGCGTGGTGCGCGGCGTACATCAGCCGACAGCCCGAGCAGATCTCCTGGCTCGATGCAGTGATCCCATTTGTGGCGGCTGGATTCTCGGAATTGTTCGCCATTTGCGCGATCGCGTTTTTCACGCTGGCCGCACTCTTCACGCGCGGACGCGTCCAGCGCCCGCTCCTTGTCGCATCGGCGGCGTCGCTGCTCACGCTGATCATCGAGGCGGCGGCTCCCGGCAACGCCATCCGCCGGGCGAACTTCGCTCCGCTTGCCCCGCCTCTCAGCGTGATCTCGGCGACGCTCTGGAACAGCGCGCTCTTTCTCGGCGACGAGGTCGCGCATTCCGCGATTCCATTGGCGGTCGTGTTTTTTGGGTCGGCGTTTTTCGCGCCGATGCCATCGCGTCGGCTGATCGGATTCGCCTGCGCGCTGATCCTGGCCAGCACCGCGGCTGCGCAGTTCATCACGCAGGCCACGCTCTCCGCCCCGCCCCCCGCCCGCTCTCTGATCGTGCCTCACTTCTTCATCGTGCTCGCCGTCGCCATCCTCGGCGCCGCGGCAGGACCGAGGATCCCGCGCCGCGCGCTGGCATTCGCGCTCGTGGCAGCCATCGCCGGCGGACCTCTGGTCAGCGCCTACCGAAATGTGAGGATCGTTTCATCGGAACGCGCCTTCGCTCAGGAGTGGGACGCGCTCGATGCGGCTCTTCGCCGTGGGCCGCGCACTCCCCGGGTGGTGAGCGCGCCGGAGACGGTGGGCGGACTGTTCTTCATCACTTCTGACGAGCGCCACTGGGCGAATCGCTGCGTCGCGGATTACTACCGGTTGCCGTCGATCCGCTCCGCTGCTTCGCGGTGAGGCGCTGCAGTCGGCGAAAACGATGGTCGAGTGGCGTGAAGCTCACGATTTGACACCCGCTCGCTGCTCGCCGCTCGCCGCTCGCTCGCCTCGAAGACGGCGAAGAATCTTTTCGTGCACTCCGCCGAACGCTCCTGACGACATGGCCAGCACTACATCGTCCGGCTTTGCCTCCTCAGCCACCGTGTCGGCCATTGCGTCGAAGTCATCGATTTGCTGCGTCGGAATGCCGTCGGCGTTGAGGCTGTCGACGATCGTGGGGATGGACATCATCTTGTCCAACCCATAGCGCGTCGCGTAGCGGTCCCGGTGAAAGATGGGACCGATCACGACGCGGTCGGCCTCATGGAAGGCTTCGATGTAGCCGCTCTCGAATTCCTTGCGGCCGGAAGAGATCGAGCGCGGTTCGAAGAGCGCCCACAGCCGGCGACCCGGATAGCGTCGCCGGGCACCGTTGAGCGTCGTGGCGATGGCCGTCGGATGATGGGCGAAGTCGTCGATGACCGTCACTCCGCGCTCCTCGCCGCGCACTTCCATCCTTCTCTTGATTCCGCGGAACGTCTCCAGCCCCTTCTGAATCTCCTGAGGCGACAGACCGCGGAGACGCGCCGCGGCGATGACGGCCAGAGCATTGAGAACGTTGTGCCGCCCGGGAAGCGTGGTGCGGAAGCGAAACCATTCCTTACCTTGCCACCAGGCGGTGAAGGACGTCGCCTCCGGAGTGAACTCGGCTTCGGTGGCGAAGATGTCGCAATTGCGGTCCCATCCGAAAGTGACCCATCGCCCGCGAGCATCGTTGCGCAACGACAGGACTTTGGAGTCGTCGCTGTTGGCGATGATCGCGTCGGCCGGCGCGACCCGCACCACCGCTTTGCGGAACGCCTCGATGATGGCGTTCAGATCGGCGTAGATGTCGGCATGGTCGAATTCGATGTTGTTGACGATCAGCGTGTTCGCGCCGTAGTGGAGGAACTTCGGACCCCTGTCGAAGAAGGACGTGTTGTACTCGTCGCCTTCGATGACGAAGTCGGCACCGTTGCCCAGTTTGAAGTTGTGATCGAAGTTCAGCGGAATGCCGCCTACGACCATGCTCGGATCGCGGCCGGCGGCTTCCAGGATCCAGGCCATCAGCGATGTGGTGGTGGTCTTGCCGTGCGTGCCGCTGACGACAATGGAGTGCTTTCCCTTGATGAACAGCTGGTAGATCGCCTCCGGCATGGAGGTGTACGGCAGATCCATTTCCAGGGTGGCCGCGGCTTCCGGATGGGTGATGGCCGCCACGTTCCCGATCACGACGAGCTCGGGGCGAAACGTCTCCAGGTGCTCCTTCGTATACCCCTCGAGTACCGGGATATGGAGGCTCTCCAGGTAGGTGGACATCGGCGGATAGACATGCTCGTCCGAACCGCCGACTTCGTAACCGCGCTGCTGCAGCATTCCGGCGAGCGAGGCCATCGCCGTTCCGCCGATTCCGATGAGGTAAACGCGGCGGACAGTCTCAGGGATCTGCTTGACGTGAGGCATCGCCTGGCCACCAGCAAGAAGCGTGCTTTTCAGTAATATTGTCCGGCCAATCCGAACGGGAATCGACATGGGGAGGACTCTGTTCGAATCGTCGTTTCCAGAGGAATCATTGATTCACTTCAGGAGGAATTTGCTCATGTCATCGAAGCGAATGCTCGTCGCCATGGCCCTCCTCGCTACGTTGATCGCCCCAGTGGGTTTCGCTGCCGACAGCAAGACGCCCAAAGCGAAAAAGAGCGAGGCAACCGCGAAGACGGCAGAGAAGGCCCCGCGGCTGACCATTGTTCAGCCGGTCAAAGACTTCGGCACCGTGGCCAAGGGCGAAAAGCTCGACTGGTCGTTCGAAATCAGGAACACCGGAAACGCGGACCTGCAGATCCTGGCGGCCAAACCGGGCTGCGGCTGCACGGTTGCCGATTTCGACAAAATCATCAAGCCGGGAACCACCGGGAAGGTGACTGCCCACGTCGACACCACGAACTTCAGCGGACCCATCGCCAAGCCGGTGACGCTGGAGACGAACGACGCCAGCGCCCCAACGGCACAGCTCACCATCCACGCGATCGTCAAGCCGTATGTGGAAGCCTATCCGGCGGGGTTCGTTCGGTTCATGCTTCTGCAGGGCGACGTGGACACCCAGAGCATCAAGCTCTACTCGGAGGAGGAGGAGCCGTTCGAGATCAAAGAAATCCAGGTTCCAGGGGACTGGGTCAAGGTCGCGTACAACAAGATCGAGAATGCGGCCGATCGCGCGCCGAACGTGGGCCGACCTGATCAGAATCAGTACAACGTGACCTTCACCGTCGGCGGACCCGACGCCAAGCTCGGACCGCTGGCCGACAAAGTCCGCATCATCACCAACTCCAAGCATCAGCCGGAGTACGCGATCAGCGTGACCGGCGTGGTGCGGCCGACCTATCGCGTGGAGCCGAGCGCTCTGAACTTCGGCGAAGTGGCCCCGAGCGACGCTGCAGCGACGCGATCGGTCATCGTGCATTCCAATGACCTGAAGACGCCTGAGCGGTTTCAAGTGACCAAAGTGGAATCGACGATTCCGAATATCACCACGGCCATCAAGCCGGGCACGCAGAAGGGCGACTATGAAGTGACGCTGCAGGTCGCGCCGAATTCGAAGCCGGGCGATATCGAAGGCGCTGTGAAGATCTACACCAGCGATAAGGTCAATCCAGTGGTGACCGTGCCGGTGAAGGGAACCATCAAGGCTGGCGCGGTGGCAGCAACATCAACCTCGAAGTAAACGCGAAACGATCCGAACCACGGCAAGCGCCGCCAGAAATGGCGGCGCTTCTGTTTGGAGCGAAGAAGTTCGAAGTTCTTAGTTCACGACCGATAGGCCTGTACCGTCGCCCAGCGGAAGGATCACCGTCGTCAGTCGGGGGTCGGTCGTGATTCGTTGATTGAATTTGCGAAGCGCTGCGGTCGAGGCGTCGTTCTCCCCCTCGGCCACTTTCCCGCCCCAAAGCAGGTTGTCGCACACGATCAGTGCGCCGTGCTCGAGCTTCGGCAGCAGTGCATCGAGATAGGCTTCGTACTCGGTCTTCACGCAATCGATGAACAGAAAGTCGAACGGGCCGCTGAGCCGCGGAATCACATCCAGCGCGGCCCCCTGATGGAATCGCACCTCGCACGCCAGCTTCGCTTCGGCAGCGAATCGTTTGGCGGTGGCCAGAATCTGGGATCTCGATAGTCTCCAACACCGCCCCCCGCCCGCACTCCCGCCCCATCGCCACCACCGAGTAGCCGATGTTGGTCCCGACCTCCAGGATGTGTCGCGGCTTCTTCGTCCTCATCAGCACGCGAAGCAACTGCGCGACTTCCGGATCGGCGATCGGATGCTTGTGCTCGCGGGCAAACTCCTCCATGCGCTGGAGCAGCGCATCGCGCGGTAGCGTGAGAGTTTCGAGATACTCGGCCTGCTTCGGTTTGAGAATGGCGTCGGAGCGGGATTTCATTCTGGAGTGCGGCGGCCGTGCCGCCGCTGTTCTACAGCGAAACAAGAGCGGCGGCAAGGCCGCCGCACTCCAGATCACTTCGCCTCGACGGCCTCTTTCAGCTGCTCGGCCTGGAAATGGGAAATCAACGGTTCGAGGAGCACATCGAGACTCCCGTTCATGATGCTGGGAAGATTGTGCACCGTGAGCCCGATGCGATGGTCGGTGACGCGGTCCTGAGGGAAGTTGTAGGTGCGAATCTTCTCCGAGCGATCGCCGCTTCCGATCATCCCTTTGCGCGTGGCGGACAGCTCGGCTTCGCGCTTCTGCCTCTCGATGTCGTAGAGGCGCGCCTTCAGGACTTTGAGCGCCTTCTGCCGATTCTTGATCTGCGACTTCTCGTCCTGACAGGAGACGACCACGCCGCTGGGGAGGTGGGTGATGCGGACCGCGGAGTAGGTCGTGTTGACCGACTGTCCGCCCGGACCTGACGAGCAGAAGGTGTCCACCCGCAGATCCTTGTCGCTGATCTGGATGTCGATGTCTTCGGCCTCCGGAAGCACGGCCACGGTGATGGCCGAGGTATGGATGCGCCCCTGAGTCTCGGTTTGAGGAACGCGCTGCACGCGATGCACGCCGGATTCAAACTTCAGGCGCGAATACACTTTCTGACCCTCGATCTGGAGGGTGGCATCCTTGATGCCGTTGACCGGCGAGTAGTTTGCGTCCGTGATGTCGACCTTCCACCGCTTCGACTCTGCGTAGCGGATGTACATGCGCATGATTTCGGCGGCGAAGAGCGACGCTTCGTCGCCGCCGGTGCCCGCTCGGATCTCCACGAACACGTTCTTCTCGTCGTTGGGATCCTTCGGCTGAAGCAGCAGGCGTAGATCGTTCTCCAGCCCGGCCAGCTTCGCCTCCAGCTCGGCCAGCTCCAGCTCGGCCAGCTCGCGAAGCTCATGCTCGCCCTTCAATGTCGACAGGATCTCGCGAGTGTCGGCAATGCCTTTGCGCACGTGTTTCAGCTCGCGGTATTTCGTCACCAGGGCGGAGATCTCCGCGATCGCCTTCCTTGCATCGCGATAGGCAGCGATGTCGGTGACCACGGCCGGATCGGCGAGCTTCTGCTGAAGCTCGTCGTATCGTTTTTCGAGTTGTTCGAGTTTGTCGTCCATGACGTTTGGCGCCTGGCGGTTGGTGTTTGGCTTCGAATGCCAACCGCCAACCGCTAGCCGCCAAACGCCGCGCTAGGCGACTGCAGCTTGCGCGGGCTCGACGACGTCGTAGGTCAGCGCGGTTTGCAGCGCCACGATGGCGATCTCGAGCTGCGAGTCGTCCGGCTCTTTGGTGGTGATCTTCTGCAGCCACATCCCGGGGCGAGTCAGGGCCCGACAGAAGGGGTTGGCCAGATGCCGGGCCGAGAAGCGGATCACCTCATAGGCCAGACCGGCGATCAGCGGAATCAGCACCACCCGGGCCAGAAACTTCACCACGAAAGGCATGCTGGACGGTATGAGCGAGAAGACCACGATGGAGATGGCCATCACGAACACGAGGAAGCTCGTTCCGCAGCGCGGATGGAGCGTCGACTTCACCCGCGCATTGTCCACGGTCAGATCCTCGTTTGCCTCGAACGTGTAGACCGTCTTGTGTTCCGCTCCGTGATACTGGAACACGCGGCGAATCTCCTTCATGTAGGAGATGGAGACGATGTATGCGAAGAAGAAAATCGCTCGGATCACACCGTCGATGGCGTTGTAGGCGAAGTTGGTCATCGACGGCATCCAGTAATGCCGGATGAGATTCGTGATGCCGAGCGGCGCGAGAATGAAGACGCCCACGCCGACGAGCAGGGCCAGGATCATCGACCCCGCCACCGCCGTGCTCGACATCTCCTGCTCGCCCTGCTCATTCTCCGTGGCCACGCTGGCCGAATAGTTCAGCGCGCGGATGCCGAGAATGAGCGACTGGATGAGAACGACGGAACCGCGGATGACAGGGAACTTCAGGAAGGGATACTTCTTCGTGATGGAGACCAGCCTGTCCTTGCGGATGGCCACGCCGCCATTGGGCTGGCGGACGGCGACCGAGTAGCCGGTCAGCGAGCGCATCATGACGCCCTCGAGGACCGCCTGACCTCCGATCAACATGTCCACGTTCCGGTCTGCAGCGGCAGGCATCGAGGAGGTGAGACCGTTCGTCACGGCGTTGAACGTGCCGATGATGAGCTTCGCCGAGCCGAGCCACGCAGAACGGAGCGACATTATTTCTTGGCCCTCTTCGCG
>QHVS01000184.1 GCA_003223635.1 Acidobacteriota bacterium
CGCAGTGGCGCAACTCGCGACGGAGATCACGTGAGCAGCCGAAGGTCGAGGGCGAACCGCTGCGGGGATCCGATCTCGATCGATGCGAAGTCCTTGTGCTGCGGATTGAGCAGGTAATTCGATTCGCCTTCGATGATCGCGCTCGGCACGACCAGCACCGCCGACCTGCTTTTCTTCGCCCACTCGTTGCCGATCTGCTGCAATTCCGGCGGGGCGGGATAGGAGCGCCAGTTCTTCGGCAGGAGCGAGCGATCCACCTGTGCGACCACTTTCTCAGCGAAGTGGCAGGGGATGAGGGCGAACTCGGGAACCGGTCTGTCGCGGTCCAGGCGAACCAACGTTTCCAGAGCGGCAAGCGCAGCGCTCTGCGCCGTGTAGATCACAGCGATCCCTGGCGAGTTCCACCGCCCTCCGCGAAGACGCGCCCCCTGGCCGTCGAACGCAGTGGCCGTCCGCTGCGCTTTGACGATCCGCCAGGAGGTGATCACTACGAGAAGACGCCGTCTTCAATGCGGCCGATGGTCGCCTCGACTTCTCTCGCTCCTACCTCCGTACGCGCCAACTCGATCGGCCTCGCCCCGCCCAGAGCGGTGATCGGCGCGGTCAGCCATTCGACGGCAGCGTCACGATCGCCATCAAACAGTTCCAGAGCTCGCGCAAATACTCGCGAAGCGCGGAGCAGACGATCGGATTCGTCGGGCTGCAGCCGTCCTTCGCGTTTTCGGCGATGGGCAGTCCGGCGCGGGATGTCGACGAACGCCATCGCCTCCTCCGGGGACAACGACAGGTTTCTTACAAACCGCTCGAATGCTTTGTATGGCAGCCCCTTGCGCACGCTTCGCAGCAGGTCGGGGAGATCGTAGCTATGCAGACCCAGAAGGATCACGTACGCGTGCGGGCTGGGCGCGCCGCGACGGAGAAAAAGCCGGAACTCGTCGAGATCCCGGTTCGATTCCTCGGCTTTGGTCGCTGTCGCTGAACGGGGCATTGTGTGCCTTCTGGCTCACAATCTTGAGCCATATGGCACAAATGTCAAGCTCAGCCCGAAGGAGCGCCGCCAACTTGGCGGCGGGTGCGCCGGCAACCTGCCGGCGCCGGCTGGGAGCTGGCGCTACCGAGAACAGCCCGAATCAGCGATTGGGGCTCTGGCTGTACTGCAATTTCGCCTCAATATCACGGAGACGCTGGTGCATGTCCTGGAGAACCTGCTGTTCCTGGATCTGCTTCTTTTCCACCGTCAGCAGTCTCTCCTCGAGGATCTTGCATCGACCGCTCAGATCGTCGGCCTTGGCCTCCAGGTCGCCCAGCCGGCCGGTTTTTGCACATCCTGTGATGAGAAGGGCGAACAGCGCCACGCGCAATGTCGTCATCTTCATGAAAGGCCTCCTTTGAACTGCTTTCCGGCATGGTACCTGCTCTTCTGTCCGGTATGGCGAACGACGAAAAAGGGGCTACTGAAGAAGATGTCGAAAAAATCCATGCAATTCGCGGAAGCGAAGCTCTTGGATACGAAGGGGCAGGGCGGGAGGAGCACAGCGGTGAGAACTCGCCTGAGCCGGCCGACGATCTGGGCGACGACCTGGCTGACAACCGGCCGGAAGACATGAAGTAGACGCGATCAGCGTTTCTTGAATCCCTGCAGCCGGCTCTTGGCCTGCTGATTCTCCGGCTGGATCTTGATCACGTCCTCGTAGCAGCTCTGCGCGCGAGAGCCGAGCCCTTCGCTCTTGTAGAGATCACCGAGCGAGATGAGGGCGTCGACGTTGTTGGGATCGACGGACAGCGACCGCTGATAGCTTTCCGCCGCGTCCCGTCTCCACTTCGGGTTCCGCTCCTGACATTGGCCCAGGATGTACCAGGCCTGGGCATGATCGGGCTCGAACTCCACGGCCTGCTTGAGCAGAACGATCGCGCCGTAGTAGTCGCCGACGATGCTGAGCTCTTTGGCTTTGGCAAAGTTCTGTTCGGCGATGGCCCGCTGGGTGACGCGCTTCTGCAGCTCCTCGGCGCCGCCGCGGCCCGTTCGCTGGTGGAGCAACTTGTCGTATGCCTGGCGTCGAACGTTGTCCTTCAAGATGCCGACAGCTTCGTCGATGCGCCGGTTGATCACCTGCACCGGCTCGCGGACGATGGGCGGGTAGGTGGTCGGATCGTAGCGCTTCTTCATATCTTCAGCGCCTGTGATCACCTGCGCGCGCGTCGAATTTCGCGGGACATCGAGGACTTGATAGTGATCCATCGACGCGAGCTGTCGCGAGAAGGCAACGGCGCGCAGCGACCGCTGGTCGCTCGATCCGATGGCCGCCAGCAATTCCAGATCGCGCTGCATGTCATCCGCGTTCATCTCCGGAATCGGCGCGGCGGTGCTGTAGTCGACGGTGGTGAAGAGGCCGACGGCCATCATGGCGATGACTACTTTTGCCGCGGTGACCGACTCGGTGGAGAACTGTTTCAGAAATTTCTCGATCGTCTGCCGCTCGGTCAGCGAATCGCCGATCCGCCGCTCCCCCTCGGTGAGCGGAATGTTGTCGATGGAATAGCGCGCCTCTCGTCCGGGGGCGATCTCTCGCGTCAGATCGCCGAGGGAACGCCGCAACACCAGGCCGTTGCTGATCGAGCGGATCCCTTCGATGACCAGCGCCGCCGTCGATTGCAGAAAGACCCGCTTCTCCGGCTCGATGGCACGGTCCTCGGTGAACGCTGCGGTTCCTTCGTCGATCGAGAACAGCGGGATGAACTGCGCGGCGATCCACTCCCGCAGCAGCGTCTGCCGCCAGGCCAGCTCCAGCAGCCCCGCCTCATGAAACTTCGCCACCGCGTTGGTCGGATCATCGCTGAGCATCTGGGAGGCGCGGTCGGCGGTGACGATGCCGCGGCGCACCAGGAAATCACCGAGTGAATCTTCCGGAGCGGATGATGTAATCAGCACCAGCTCGCCCTGGGTCCAGTAGAGAACCTTCCGCAGCGGAGAGCGAATGATGGTCAGGTAGCCGGTTCTTCTCTCCTGCAGAAGATCGCCGACGATCACCGCGAACGGTGTGATCTCGATGCGTTCAAGACTCACGCGATGAAAATCCTAACAGTTCGGTTGCCGTTTTCCCTGATATGGCATGAAACGGGCTGCTTCAACATGGGTCAGACAAGAGGATGTGGAACGCCTTCCAGAATGCTTCCCGCCTCGCCGGTGTTCCCAGAAACCGAGTGATACCATGAACCGAATGAAGAAGTGGTTCCTGCTGCTGCTCGCTGCATTGTCGATCAGCGCGGTGGCGGTGGCGCAGGAGTTCTCTGAAGATCCCTACGAATTCGTCCTGGCCAAGCTGGCCGCCGAAGACGGTAAATACGATGAGGCGCTCTCCCGAATCGACAAGGTAATCGCCCGCCATCCGGACAACGCAGTTCTCCAGTTCGAGCGAGCCATGATCCTCATCGATGCGGGCCGCCCGTCGCTGGCCGAGGCCGAGCTGCGCAAAGTGGCTGCGGCGCATCCTGACTTCTTCGACGCTCAGCGCGTGCTGGGACGCCTGCTGCTCGATCGCGCGGGGAACGATAAGCAGAAGATCGACGAAGCCCTCCTGCATCTCGAGGCAGCCTTTCGACTCAATCCCGACGACCTCGGCACCGGCATGGCTGCGTCGCAGATCCTTCTCTCCATCGGCCGCACGGCCGAGGCGGAAAAAGTTCTGGCCACGCTGCTGGAACGTGCCCCCGATCAGCGCGCCCTCAACTACAACTACGCGCAGGTTCTGAACAAGCTGGGGCGGAGCGAGGAGTCCAAGCAATACCTCGAGCGCGCTGTGCAGGTCGATCCGACCTTCGGTCCGGCCATCCTGCAGCTCATCGATCTCTATCAGAAAGAAAACCAGTGGCGGAAAGCGGCCGACCTGCTGCAGCCGCTCATCAACGACGATCCGCTGAATCTCGATCTGCAGCGCCAGCAGGCATTCTTCTACCTGCGAGCGGGACTGCCGGATAAGGCTCGCGCGGCATTCAAGACGCTGGTGGACGCCGATCCGAAGGACACTCGCTCGCTGTACTACCTGGCCGAGGCGCTGAACGATCTCGAGCAATTCGAGGAGGCGGACAAGATCTACCGCCGTCTTCTGGAGAAAACTCCGGATGATCCCGATCTGCTGGCCAGCTTCGGACTGAGTCAGATTGGACAGAAAAAATACGACGACGCGGTGAAGAGCTTTCAGGCTCTTCTCGCTCTCCCCGATCTGCCGGACAACCTGCAGATGCTGGCGAAAACGCAGCTTGCCTACGTCGACCTGCAGAAGGGGAACTATGGCGCGGCGGTCGACGAAGCGCGCCCGCTCCTCATCTTCCGCGACAAGCCGAATACGCAGGCCATCGGAGTGGCCCTCGATGCGCTGAAGAAGCAGAAGCGATATGGCGACGCTGTCGTGCTGCTGCAACCGCTGATCGATCGCTTTGGCTCCGATCCGGTGATCAACGCAAGATACGTGGAGATGCTCTTGCGGTCGGGCGACAAGGATCGCGCCCGAGTGGCGGCGGCGACGCAGATCAAGCTCGGCGGGCGCAATGTGATCGCCGTTTCGGAAGCCTACGCTCAAACGGATCAGTACGAGCCAGCGTTGACCATGCTGCGCGATGCAGTGAAGAGCAGACCGGAAGAGATCGATCTGCAATTCGAGCTGGGGTCCGTCTACGAGCGCTCCGGCGACAAGAAAAACGCCGAGAAGATGTTCCTCTCCATCCTGGACAAGCAACCCGATCATGCTGCCACGCTCAACTACCTCGGCTACATGTGGGCGGAGAGCGGGATCAATCTCGATCGCGCGGCGGAAATGCTGAATCGCGCCGTGAGCCAGGAGCCGCGAAATGGGGCGTATGTCGATTCGCTCGGCTGGGTCTACTTTCAGCAGGGGAAGCTCGACCTTGCGGAGAAGTATCTGACCGACGCGACCCGCCTGCTTCCTCGCGACGCGACCGTCCACGAGCACCTGGGCGATGTCTTCGCCAAACGCGGTGACGTTCATCGAGCCCTCGATCTCTATCGCGCCGCACTGACGTTGGAGCCGGAGCCGAAAGACGAGGCCAAGCTGCGCTCGAAGATCGCCGAGCTGGAGAAGCAGCGGGTGACCTCGCAGCGGTGATATGCCGTGGACGGTGTGGCGACCGGCTTCAGCCGGTCCGGCCGGCTAAAGCCGGCCCGCACACAGTTCTCCTCCTCGCGTTCATCCTCCTCTCCGGATGCCGCACCATTCGGCACGTCCCCGAAGGAACACCTCTTACGTCGCTGACGTCCAGCAACGCGAGCGATGCGGCACAGCAGCTCGCTGCGCGCCGGTCGCAGTTTCGAGGGGAGCGAAGTCTCATTCGCCTTCGCCTCCCGAACGGCGTCTCAGCGCGGGCGCAACTGCAAGTCGATCCGTCGCTGCGGATGATGCTCACCGTGTACACACCGATCGGTACGACAGCCGCACGGCTCTATTCCGCGGCGGGCGAC
>QHVS01000032.1:0-200 GCA_003223635.1 Acidobacteriota bacterium
ACCAGCAGCAGGACCCCAAGGACAATCAGCACGATTACACCTGGGGAGGATCGTAGCGATAGCCGAAGCCGACCACCGTGGCGATCCGCTCTGAACCGATCTTCTTGCGGAGATTGCGAATGTGCGCGTCCACCGTGCGAGTCTCCACCTCGTCGGACATGTGCCATATCTCGGAGAGGATCCGATCGCGGGAGATCACC
>QHVS01000032.1:237-19443 GCA_003223635.1 Acidobacteriota bacterium
CTTCTTGGCCAGCTTGATCTCCTTGCCGTGGCGGTAGACGCGAAACGATTTCTCGTCGATCTTCAGGTCGCCGTCCTCATACCCGGCATTTGGAGCCACGTCCACGCGCGCGCGACGCCAAACGGCAGCCACCCGCGCGACCAGCTCGCGCATGCTGAAGGGCTTCGTCAGGTAGTCATCGGCACCGAGCTCGAGACCGGTGATGCGGTCGTGCTCTGACCCGCGGGCGGTCAACATGAGAATGGGGATGGCCTGTGTCTGCGGTTCCCTCCGCAGCTCGCGACAGATGGTCAGACCATCGAGATCCGGGAGATTGAGATCGAGGATGACGAAGTCGAATCCTCCGCGTTGCATGGCAATCAACCCATCCTGCCCGCGACCGAATTGGATGACCGTATAACCCTCGCGCTCCAGGTTGAGGCGAATGGTGAATGCAATGTCGGAATCGTCTTCGATGAGGGCGATTCGTTTCATCGGTTATGAGCGGTGCCGTAGGCGTGCTTGATCATCTTTCCTTCCACGAGGTAGACGACCATCTCGCAGATGTTGGTCGCGCCGTCCGCCATGCGCTCGAAATACTTTCCGATGAACGTGAGGCGGATGGCTCGGGAAATGTTGCGCGGATCTTCCAGCAAGTAGGTGAGCAGCTCCCGGAACGATTGCTCGGTCTGCTGATCGACGCTGTCGTCCTGCGTGATCACCGAGCGGGCCAGAGAGACGTCGCGGCGGACCAGAGCGTCCAGCGCAGCACGGACCATCCCCTGGGCGTCCTGAGCCAGGCGGGGAATGGCCACCATCGCCTTGAGCGGCGGCTCGCGATTGAGCTCGATGACCCGCTCGCAGACATCCTGGGCCAGATCGGCAATGCGCTCCAGTTCCGGCGTCACTTTCATGACCGTGGCCACGAAACGAAGGTCGACCGCCGTCGGCTGCATTTTGGCGATGAGCTCCAGGGTGCGGCGATCGATCTCCAGCTCCATCTGATCGATGCGGTCGTCGTTGGAGATGACCTCCTGAGCCAACGCAGTGTCTCGCTCCAGCAGCGAACGGATCGATTGCATGATCGAATCCTCGACCATCGCCCCCATGCGCAGCAGGAGATCCTTCAGTTCCTCGATGTCTTTGTCGAAATGCCGCTGCATGGTCGCCCCCGGCCTTAACCGAATCTTCCCGTCACGTAATCTTCGGTCATCTTTTCCTTCGGATTCATGAAGATCGTCTTCGTGTCGCTGTACTCCACGACTCGGCCCAACATGAAGAACGCCGTACGGTCCGAGACACGGGCGGCCTGCTGCATATTGTGCGTCACGATGACGATGGTGTAGTTGGCCTTCAATTCCCAGATCAGCTCTTCGATCTTTGTCGTAGCGGTCGGATCGAGCGCAGACGCCGGCTCGTCCATCAGAAGAATCTCGGGGTCGACCGCCAGGGCTCGGGCGATGCACAGACGCTGCTGCTGGCCGCCGGATAAAGCCAGCGCACTGTCGTCCAACCGGTCCTTCACCTCGTCCCAAAGCGCAGCTCGGATCAGCGATTTCTCCACGTGCTCGCGGAGCGAACGCTTGTCGGTCAGACCGCCGATACGGAGTCCGTATGCCACGTTGTCAAAGATTGATTTGGGGAATGGGTTTGATTTCTGAAACACCATGCCCACGCGGCGCCGCAGCGCGACCACATCGGTGCCCGGCGCATAGATGTCGCGGCCGTCGATCGTGATCGTGCCTTTGGCTCGAGCTTCGGGGATGATGTCGTTCATCCGGTTGATGGAGCGGATGAAGGTCGTTTTCCCACAGCCGGAGGGACCGATCAACGCCGTGACCTGCTGATCCGGAATGTCGAGGGTGATCCCATGGAGTACCTGAGCCGATCCGTAGAAGAAGTCGAAATCGCGAACGCTGATCTTCGCGGCGCCGCTTTCGATCTCTCGAACAGCGGCGGTACCGGGCGGGGCGCTGGGCATAGCGATCGTGATGGTCATTATGGCCTGTTCATTTGTTCCAATCGCCGCACCGCGAGCCGGGCCACGATCGACAAAACGAGGATGATCATCACCAGCAGGAAGGCACCGGCCCACGCCTGCCGATGCCAGTCGTCATAGGGCGAAATGGCGTAGGTGAAAACCTGAACTGTCAGAGACGCGATCGGCTGCGCGATGTTGGTTGACCAGAACCGGTTGTTAAACGAGGTGAATAACAGAGGTGCCGTTTCGCCAGCCACGCGGGCCGTGGCCACCAGAATGCCGGTCAGAATGCCCGGCAGCGCGGCCGGAACGATCACGGTAAAAACCGCTCGGCTACGGCTGGCACCGAGGGCCAGTGCCCCTTCACGCAGTCCGGAGGGCACCAAGCGGACGAGCTCCTCAGTGGTGCGAACGACGACAGGGATCATCAGCAGCCCGAGGGCGAAGCCGCCGGCCATGGCGCTGAAGCGCTTCACCGGCAAAACCGCCAGCCCATAGGCGAAGATACCGATCACGATCGACGGCACGCCGTTGAGAACGTCCGCGGCGAAGCGAACGACAGACGAAAAGCGAGAGTCGCGGTATTCGGCGAGGTGAATCCCGCAGATGCAGCCGATCGGAACCGCGAACAGCGCCGCCAGGCCGATCAGAATCAGTGTCCCCACGATCGCATTGCCCATCCCTCCGCCCGGCTCTCCCACCGGCTTGGGCATGCTGGTGAAGAACGCCCAGTTCAGCGCGCTTGCTCCCTGCTTCACCACGTAGAAGAGGATGAAGGCCAGCGGCAGCAGCGCGAGGATCACGGCCACGGCACAAAGACCTTCGGCGATTGCCGAGACGGTTTTTCGTCGTCGCGCGCTCATGCCGCGATCTCTTCTTTCGTCGCGGGCGACGCCAGAACAACGAGCTCCGCAGCGCGCTTCTTAGTGCTCCAGATCAGAAGTCGCGAAGCGAGGTTGACCACGATGGTAATCACGAACAGCAGCAGGCCGATCTCGATCAACGCATGCAGATACAGCTCGTCCGCCGCCTCGGTGAATTCGTTGGCGATCACCGCCGCCATCGTGTACTGCGGCGTGAAAAGTGAAAGCGAGACCTGTGGGTTGTTCCCGATGACCATCGTTACGGCCATCGTTTCGCCGAGTGCGCGGCCGAGCCCGAGCATGATCGCGCCGATGATTCCGGTCTTGCCGTATCCGATCGCGACCTTGATCGCTTCCCAGCGCGTGGCGCCGAGGGCATAGGCCGCCTCGCGCTGTGCGCTCGGAACGTTCTTCAGAATCTCGCGCGCCACCGAAGAACTGAACGGCACAACCATGACGGCCAGAATCAGCGCCGCCGTTCCCATCCCCACGCCGAGCGGCGGGCCATGAAAGAGCGGCAGCCTTCGCAGCGGCTCCGGAGTGAGCAGTTCCAGCTTTCGGACGATCGGCACCAACACGAAGATTCCCCACAATCCGTAGACGATCGATGGAATCGCCGCCAGCAGGTCCGTCAGATACGCCAGCGGCTGCCGCAGGAAGCGAGGCGAGAGCTCGGAGATGAAGATGGCAATCCCGAGCGCGATCGGCGCGGATAGAAGCAGCGCCAGGAGGGATGAGTAGAGTGTGCCCCAGATGAACGGCAGCGCGCCGAATTCTCCGGCCACCGGATCCCACGTCCGACCTGTCCAGAAGGACCAGCCGAATTTCTGAATGGAGAGCATCGACTGGCGTGTCAGCTCGATGCCGATGCCGACGACGATCACCAGCACCATCGCGGCAAATGCGCCCGTGGTCAGGCGGAACAGCCGATCATCCGCCGATCGTCGCATCAGAGCTGAATTTTCTGCAGGGCCTGCAGCTCGCGATCGACCACTTCCTTCGGCAGCGGGGCGTAGCCGAGCGCGGGAGCCTCTTTCTGGCCGTCGGTGAGAGCCCACTTCATGAAGTCGACCATCACCCGAGCGCGTTGCTTGTCGGTCGGATTCTCGTACATCAGGATCCAGGTGAACGAGGAGATGGGGTACGCACCTCTTCCCGGAGCGTTAGTGATCGACACGCGAAAATCCGCTGGCATGTTCGCTGCCGCCGAAGCCGCTGCCGTGGTGACAGAATCGAGCGAGGCTCGAACGAACTCGCCCGCTGAGTTCTGCACCGCTCCAAATGGAATCTTGTTCTGCAGCGCATAAACCAGCTCGACGTAGCCAATCGCTCCCGGTATCTGACGCACCATACCCGTGACACCCTCGTTGCCCTTGGCTCCCACGCCAGTCGGCCAATTCACCGCTGTCGCGACGCCAACTTTCTGCTTGAACTCGGGCGAAATCTTCGAGAGGTAATCGACCCAGATGTAGGTCGTCCCCGAGCCCTCAGAGCGATGGACCACTGTGATGTCGAGATTCGGAAGGGCCACGCCGGGATTGCTTCGGGCGACGGCTGGATCGTTCCACTTCTTCACTTTGCCCAGATAGATATCGGCCAGTATCGGCCCGGTGAATTTCAGATCAGCAGTCAGGTTCGGCAGGTTGTAAGCGGGAACCACAGCGCCTAGCACGGTGGGGAGATGAAGGATGGGCCCGGGTGCCGACTTGAGCTGCTCGTCCGTCATTGGGCCGTCGGTCGCGCCAAAAAAGACGGTCTGCGAAATGAGCTGCTTGATTCCTCCGCCGGAGCCGATCGATTGGTAGTTGATCTGGATGTCGGGATGAACTTTGTTGTAGTCGCTGAACCACTTCGAGTAGATCGGATACGGGAAGGTCGCGCCCGCGCCATTGATGGTGATGGTCCCTGAGGATGCCGGAACAGTGTTGCTCGTCGGCGCCTCGGGCTTGCACGCGGCGCCGACGAGCAGAAAGGCGATAAGAATTTTCCGCATCACGGATCTCCTAGACTCGGAGGCGGCTGAGCGCCTGCATCTCCAGCGCCACGACTTCCTGGGGCAGCGGAGCATATCCCAGCTCCGGAGCGAACTTTTGTCCGTCGGTGAGCGCCCATTTGGCGAATTCGACCATGACCCGCGAGCGCTCTCGATCGCGTGCACTCTGGTTCAGCAACAGCCAGGTGAACGAGGAGATCGGATAGACGTGAACGACGAAAGCTTCACGTTGTTCTTGTCCACATCCTGGATTTGCGGCGACTGTTGATAGCTGTAGTCGCCGAAGATCGTTGCTCCCACGTTGAGTTTCTGGGTGTCGTCGGGTGGTGTATATCCGCGCGCCGGCGTCACCTGATGCCGTGAGCCACGCGCACACGCCTCCGGTCAGGACGATTCGCGTTGCCAGACTTCGGTTGATCATTCGGCAAAGCCTCCTTGTTTGGAGGCGATGCTAGAGGCGCGGTCGTGGAGTTCCGCCGAGGGTCATGTAAATTCGGCGTGAAGCGCCCGGAAAAGTTTGGCGCCTCACCCGCTTGCGGCGTGAATTGCGCTTCGTTGATACTGACCGGAGAGGCATGAGCCAACACACGCGCCGGATCGCGGCGATCGACATCGGCACGAACTCCATTCACATGATCGTTGCCGAGCTCCGCAAACGCGAATATCGCGTCGTGGACAAGGAAAAGGAGATGGTGCAACTGGGCCAGGGCAGCCTGGACGGCGCTCCCCTGAATGAAGAGTCCATGAGCCGGGCTGTTGCGGCCCTGGAACGGATGGTGGCGGTGGCCCGCGGTTGGAACGTCGACGAGATCATCACCGTCGCCACCAGCGCCGTTCGCGAGGCTCCGAATCGCCGCGAATTTCTCCGCCTGGCGAAGGAGAAGGCCGGGATCAAAGTGCGAGTGATCTCGGGCGAAGAAGAGGCCGACTACATCTACCGCGCAGTGCGTTCAGTCGTCGATCTGGCCGGGAGCACGGCGTTGTGCGTCGACATCGGCGGCGGAAGTGTTGAGCTCATCGTCGGTACTGCGTCCGAAATTTACTTCACGGCCAGCGAACCGCTCGGCGCGTTGCGGCTGGCCCAGCGATTCCGTCTCGAGGACCGGCCGGCGGCCAGCGACATCGAAGCGTGCCGCCAGTTCACGGCCCAGCATCTCAAACGTCTTCAGAAGCGGATCCGTCTCTTGGGAATCGATATCGGAATCGGCACGTCGGGGACGATCCAGGCCCGGACAAACCTGGCCACTGCTCCGACAGAGACGCCCACCTCAGCGCTGCGCATGCTGACGCGCGACGCGCTGGAGCAGACCATTCGCCGCCTCACTCAAGCCACGGCGAAGGAGCGGGTCGAGCAACTCGGCCTAGAGGAAAAACGAGCGCGCAATATCGTCGCCGGCGCGATCGTGCTGCACGAGATCATGACCATCCTGGGGCTGCCATCCGTCCTGGCCTGCCCGGTAGCGATCCGCGAGGGAATCGTGGAGAGCCGTCTGACGGAGCAGAGGATTGCGCCTGAGAATGGCAGCTCCATCCGCCGCAAATCAGCGCTAGCTCTGGCGGATCGCAGCGCCTGTGACCGGCGGCACGCACAGCACGTAGCCAGGCTGGCCCTGAGAATCTTCGATCAGACGCGCGATCTGCATGGACTGCGCGACGATTGCAGCGAGCTTCTGGAACATGCCGCCATCCTTCACGAGAGCGGCATGCACGTGAGCGATCGCGGCTATCACAAGCACACCTATTACCTGATTCGCCACGCGGACCTGAAGGGCTTCACAGAAGAGCAGCTCCTGGTCGTGGCCAATGTGGCGCGCTATCACCGCAAGGCAGCACCATCGGATGACCATCCGAACCTCTCGGAACTGACCGAGGAACAGCGCGAAGAGGTGGAAAAGCTGGCCGCTATCCTGCGCATCGCCGAGGCGCTCGATCGCAGCCATCGGCAAAGCGTGAGGGACGTCGCGGTGCGCTGCAATGGCCAGGTCCGCTTCATGATCCGAACCCGGTCGGACGCCGCCGTGGAAATCGATAGTGCCGCCAAGCGGGCGAAATACTTCGCGGAGCTTTTTGACAGGAAGGTTCGCTTCGAGGCCACGTGAAATCCGGTTTCATCGTCCTGCTTCGCCACGGAATCGCCGAGGATCGAACCGCCGATCAACGGGATGAAGAGCGGCGACTGACCGGCGAGGGACAGCGGCGAATGAAGCAGATCGGCCGCTCGCTGGCCACGATTTTCCCGAAGGCGGAGGCGATCTATTCCAGCCCGCTGATCCGATGCATCGAAACCAGCGAGGCGCTCGCGAAAGCCTACGGCGAATTGGGCGTGGAGACCACCGATGCGCTCAGGCCTGCCGCGGATACCAGCGAATTCCGCAGGCTCCTGAGCAACGCGCCGGCGCGGTTCGCGATCTTCGTGGGCCACGAACCGAATCTGACTCGCATCATGCTCGACCTCACACAGACAAAGACTGACTCTCCGATCGCGCTGAAGAAAGGCGGATGTTACGGCGTTGCCCTCGAGGGAAGCTCCGGAAGTCTGGAATGGGTGCTTCCGCCGCGTGTGCTGCGCAAGCTGGAGTGACGCTCAGGCTGCAGCCTTCTTCTGTTTTTTCTTCTTCGCCGCTTTTCCGTCACCGCTGCTTCGGGCCATTCGTTTTGCGCTCTTTCGGAGCGCTTTGGCGCGACGTTTGATGGCTTTCCGCGCCTTCCTGACCGCTTTCTTTCCGAGTTTCAGTCCGACCGGCAGAAGAGCCGACGCGGCGACCACTTCGACAACCGAAGTAGCCACGCGATCGACGAATTGTTCCTTGTCATTCTTCGACATCGCCTTCCAGTGATCGACGAGCGTCTGCACGGCATCCGACTGCGCGCCCTTCACATTGTCGGCAAGATGGTCCAGCGCTTTCACACCCACGTCATGGATGTAAACGACGAGGCGCCTAGGCAGGATGGTCTCGGCGTTCATTCCTCTCCTCCTACTTGGGCTGCTTCTTCCTCTTGGCTTTGCGCCGGAAGCTTCCCGGCCGCCGAATCGTCTCATCGTACGGCGCAAGCCGGACCGCCTCGGAGCGCGCGATAGCGATGAACGCTTCCTGGCTGCGCACCAGCGGCGGCGAATCAGCCTTTCGACGCTGATAGGTCCCGTCGGTGTTGAGGACCCAGCTCTTCACGTTGTCTGACAGCGAGATGGGCAGGATCTGCTGATCGATGCGCCGAACGATGGCTTCCGCTCGGATCGGATAGGTGACTTCCATGCGGCGGACGAAATTCCGGGGCATCCAGTCCCCGCTGGAGACGAAGAACTCGGGCGATCCGCCGTTCTCGAACCGGAAGACGCGGGAGTGTTCGAGAAAGCGATCGATGACCGAGAGCACCTGAATGTTCTCACTCACGCCGGAGACTCCCGGAACCAGGCAGCAGATTCCGCGTATCAGGAGATCGATTTTCACCCCGGCGTTGCTGGCTCGGTACAGCGCGTCGATCACGGCCGTTTCGACGAGCGCATTCATTTTCGCCGTGATCTTCGCGGGCTTGCCATCGCGCGCGTGACGAATCTCGCGCTCGATCATGGAGATCACCCAGCGTTGATAGTCCATCGGGGCCACGATGAATTGCCGCCATTTCAATGGCGCGTCGGTGTTCTCGATGAGCTCCTGCACGCCGGCCACGCTGTAGCCGGTGAGCAGATTCATGAGCTGGGCCGCGTCAGCGCCGAAGTCGCGATCGCAGGTGAAGAGATCGAGATCGGTGTACAGGCGCGCGGTCACCGCGTTGTAGTTGCCGGTGGAGAGATGGACGTACCGGCGAAGGCCCTCCGCTTCGCGTCGAACCACCAGACACACTTTGCAGTGCGTCTTCAGCCCGACCAGACCGTAGACGACCTGCACTCCGGCTTCCTCGAGATGGCGCGCCCAGGTGATGTTCTTCAGCTCGTCGAATCGTGCCTGCAGCTCGACGACGGCCGTGACCTGCTTGCCGCGCTGCGCCGCATTGGCCAGCGCCTCGACGATCGGCGAGCCGGGATCGGTTCGATAGAGCGTTTGCTTAATGGCCTTCACGTCGGGATCGTCCGCCGCCGCCTGCACGAACTCCACGACCGCGGTGAACGAGTCGTATGGCCGGTGAAGCAGAATGTCGCCTCGCCGCATGATGGAGAAGATGTCTTCCGACGTCGCCAGTTGGGCGGGAATCCGCGGATTGAACGGAGGATCCTTGAGCTTCGAGTAGTTGCTGCTCTCATAGAGCTGCATCAGATCGCCGAGCTTCAGCGGACCGGGGGCGAAGAACACATCCTCTTTCGACGACTCCATTTCGTCGATCAGCAGCGATACCAGGCGCTCGTCGGAGCCTGCCTCGACTTCCAGCCACACCACGTCACGGCGCTCGCGGCGCCGCAGTTCGCTCTCTACGCTCTTCAGCAGGTCCTGCACGTCCTCTTCTTTGATGGAGATGTCGGAGTTTCGGATGACGCGGAATGCGACGGATCGTCGCAGACGAAGTCCGGGAAAAAAGCGTTCGACATGCGAGGAGATGACATCCTCGAGCAATACGTATCGCCCCGCGTCCGCCAATGGAACGAGCCGCGGAGACAGCTCAGGGATTTTCACCAGCACGACGTAGTTCTCGCCGCGCGACGACTCGAGTTGCAGCGCCAGATTGAGAGCCAGGTTGGCAATGAAGGGAAACGGATGACCGGGATCGATGGCCAGCGGCGTGAGGATCGGCTCGATGTTGCGGGCGAAATAGTCCTCGACCGCAGCGCGCTCGCGTTTTGCGAGATCCGCCACACGATCGATACGCAGGCCTTCCTTTTTCAACGCCGGGATGAGCTCTTCGCCCAGACATCGATACATCAGTTCGAGGAGATGGCGTGACCTCTTGCGGATCTCGCCGAGTTTCTCGCTTTGGCGGAGCACCGAGCCGGCGTCAGCGACTTTGGCCGCGATGAGATCGCGCACCTCGCCGACGCGAATCATGAAAAATTCATCGAGGTTGTTCGAGCAGATGCTGAGAAACTTGACCCGCTCGAGCAGCGGCACTTCCGAGCTTTCCGCCTCGCCCAGCACACGCCGATTGAACTCCAGCCAGCTCAGCTCGCGATCGAACAGTGGGACGCGCGCTTCGCCGGCCGGCAAGAGCGGAACCGTCGCTACCGTCCCCTCCGGCGGCAGGACCGCCGCAGAAGCCATTTCGTTCTGGGAGATCGACATCGGGAGGGGCAATCCTATCGCCAGTCAGCCTATGGCAATGTGAATTCCATATGCAATCCGTTCCAAGCGCTGGAGATCCAGCCGTTATAGCATCTCTCTCTTCGTCATGAAACCGCTGCAGATCAAACCTGGAGACAAGGTCCGCCTTCGCGACTTCGATCCGGAAGACACTTCAGCCGCTCCGGGAGACAAAGCGAAGACAAACAACGCGAATGACCGTTTGACGGAGAGGCTGTGTGAGCTGCAGGAGCTGCTGTATGCCGAGCATCGTCACAAGGTGCTCATCATTCTCCAAGGAATGGACACGTCAGGAAAAGACGGCACGGTGCGCCACGTCATGCGCGGCGTGAGCCCGCAGGGGCTTCGTGTCGCATCATTCAAGAAGCCGACCGAGCTGGAGCTCGATCATGACTATCTGTGGCGAATTCACGCGCAGGCTCCGGCAAATGGCGAGATCGTGATCTTCAATCGCAGCCACTACGAAGATGTGCTGGTGGTGCGCGTGCATGAGCTGGTGCCGGAAAAGGTCTGGCGAAAACGCTACTCTCAGATCAACGAATTCGAGCGGATGCTCACCGAGTGCGGCACTGTGATTCTGAAATTCTTCCTGCACATCAGCAAAGACGAACAGCGTGAGCGCCTGCAGGCACGGCTCGAGGACAAGACGAAGCGTTGGAAGTTCCAGCACGGCGATATCGAAGAACGCAAATTGTGGGACGACTACCAGAAAGCGTACGAGGACGCGCTGGAGAAGACATCCACTGATTACGCGCCATGGACCGTCGTGCCGGCGAACAAGAAGTGGATTCGCAACTACGTTGTAGCCAACAGCATCGTCAAGGCGCTGGACACGCTAGAGATGAAATATCCGCAGCCGGATTTATCGGCTGAAATCATCGACTGAGCGCCGCGCACGCCGTTACTTGCCTTCGGCCGAAGCGCGCGATAGCGTTACGGGCGGTACCGCAATGAGCGAATTCCTTCTCGTCGAAGCGGGCGAACGCGCGCCGCAGCGCTTGCGATTGAAGGCGCTCGAGCTTTTGGATGAGTCCATCGCCGGACTCGATCTTCTGGGCGTCGATGCCAGGAAGGCGAGCCACGATCTGCGGCGTCGACTGAAGGAGCTGCGCGCCCTGGTCGGCCTCTTGCGCGATGCTCTCCCCGATAAGGGGCGCGAGGAACGCGATCTTTTCCGCGATGCAGCCGCGCAACTGGCGGCGGTGCGGGACCGCAAAGCCGCGCTCGACGCGTTCGATCGCCTCCGCGAGCGATTCGCCGGCGAATGGACTCCTCGCAAGTTCCTCAGCATTCGGCGTTCACTGAAGAAACGCGTGCAGACCGAGGTTGACGAGCCGGTCATCGAACGGCTTCGCTCCTCGCTGCGCGTCGAGCGTGGTCGCATCGCCGCCTGGCCGGTCGACGAGATGCGGCGCGATGATCTTCTCCCGGGCCTCATTCGCAGTTACCGGGCGGCGCGCCGCCGCATGCGTCGCGCCATGCAGGAGCGCACCGCCTCGCGCATCCATCAATGGCGCAGACGAGTGAAGACTCACGGATATCAAGTTCAATTCATCACCACAGTCGGGCTCACCATGCTGGAGTCACGCGGTGAAGCGGTACGCGATCTGTGGCACATTCTGGGCGAACATCACGATCTCACGCTGATCGAGGAGATCTGCGACTCATTAGGCAGCCCACGACTCATCCGAAACTTTCGTCCTTATCTGGAGAGGCGACTGCGCGAGCTGGAAGGGCTCGCCGCCTCGAAAGGTGAGCAACTCTTTCAGCAACGAACGCGGGAATGGGCGGCACAGCTTCGACTGGAGGCTCGATCCGCAGGAATGCTTCGCGCCGACTCCGTAGAGCGACGTCGCAGAGGTCCCAAGAAATCGCCCCCCTCACGCACACGCGCCCCGTCAGCCATCTCAGCCTAGCGCGAGTAGCGGCGGCGCGCGCGGACGTCGACGAGCTCCCAGTTCCCCGCTTCATCGAACACGGCCGCGGTCAATTTGCCGCCGTACACGCATCCCGTGTCCAGCCCGATCGCGCGGCGATCGATCTTCGGCTTCTCGCGCGGCGTATGGCCGTACACGATCAGTCGATCGCCGTTCCAGATTTCGGACCAGAAGGGATCGCCGGGCTTCTCCTCTCCTCGCGGCACCATCCGCCACCGATCAGCGTCGCGCCGGATATGCCGCAATTCCAGCGCCGCTTCGCGCGGCACGAGCTCGGCCGAGAAGTGCTCGCCGTTGGGCAGCACGCCGCCGTGGACAGCTCCGATGCCGATCGCCGCAAAATCAAGGTGCAGCGGCCAGCGGCGAATCGTTTCCAGCAGATCGTGCCGGCGCAGAATTTTGCGATCGCTCGGGCGGGCAAAGACACGCCGTCGCCACGAGCGGGCGCGGGAGAGCATCTTCGCGTCGTTGTTACCGAGGACCGAAAGGTATCCGCGCTCGGCCCAGAGCTGCACGCAGCGATCCGGTGCCGGTCCCTTGCGGGTTAGATCGCCGAGGGCGATGAGGGTGTCGCCGGATGAGACGCCGATGCGCGAGAGCAGCTCGCTCAGCTCGTCGATGCATCCGTGGATATCGCCGATGAAGATGTGACGTCGAGGCATGATCCGGCTCCGCATTTCACTCTCTCTTCACACAACACGCCATCGGCTTCACAGCCTCCGGCCTATATCGAGAGCATGTCTCGCGAAATACCGGCTGCGCCGAATCGATCGACGAAGATTCGAACCTCCGCCGATGGGACCTCCGTGGTCCGCTATGTTCCTGTCTCGCCCTGGAAGATTGGCGATGCTGTCGTGACGCTGGAACAGGAAATCTCTGACGAGCTGCGCGTCCTCGCTATTGGAGCCTTTCTGCTGAAGTTGACTCGCGACGATGTTTCCGCCGTGCTGGCGATCACCGCAGCAGCGGCGGCGATATCAACGGTGTAACTCGCTCTTCCGCTTGAAATCTCTCCTGCCGCTTGTTAGTTTCGCCGTTTCACCATGGCGGAACCGGGCGATTACAAAAAAACGCTGAACCTGCCGCAGACCACATTCGCCATGAAAGCGAATCTGCCGCAGAACGAGCCGAAGCGGCTCGAGCAGTGGCGCGCGCTCGATCTGTATCAGCGCGTCCGGCAGAAGTCGCAGGGCCGCCCGAAGTTCGTCCTCCACGACGGCCCGCCGTACGCCAACGGCCGGATCCACATGGGCCACGCGCTGAACAAGGTGCTCAAAGACATCGTGGTCAAGTCGCGGACGATGCTGGGCTACGACTCGCCGTACGTCCCGGGATGGGATTGTCACGGCTTGCCGATCGAACATGAGGTGCGCAAGGAGCTGGGCCCGAAGCGCAACCAGATGTCGCCCGCTGATTTCCGCCGGGCCTGCCGCGAATTCGCCGACAAGTACGTCAACCTCCAGCGCGAGGATTTCATCCGCCTGGGGATCCTCGGCGACTGGTTTCATCCGTACCTCACGATGTCATTCGACTACGAAGCGGAGATCGCCGCCGCGCTCGGGCGCTTCATGCAGACAGGCCTGGTCTACAAGGGACTCAAGCCGGTGCACTGGTGCTGGTTCGACCAGACCGCACTGGCCGAGGCGGAAGTCGAATACGGGGAGCAGACGTCGCCGTCGATCTACGTTCGCTTTCGATTGACCGACGAATCGGTGAAGAGCCTCGACCTCCCGGTGGAGAAACCGCTGTACGCGATCATCTGGACGACGACGCCGTGGACCTTGCCGGCCAACCTGGCCATCGCAGTGAAGCCCGATTTCGACTACGTCGTGGTCGAGCACGACGGGACGAATTACATCCTCGCCCACGAGTTGCTCGGCGCCGTGACGCAGAAGTTCGGCTGGCGCGACGTCAAGGAAGTCAAACTCTTCAAGGGCTCTGCGTTCGAGTACCTCAAGTATCGCCACGCCTTTCTTCCACGCGAAGGCATCTTCGTCCTCGGCGATTACGTGACCGTCGACGCCGGCACCGGCCTGGTCCACACCTCGCCGGGACATGGCATGGACGATTTCAATACCGGTCGCCGCTATGGACTCGACATCTACACGCCGGTCAACGCCCGCGGAGAGTTCACCGATGACGTGCTCCTCTGGGCCGGCATCCACGTCTTCAAGGCGAATCCGCTGATCGTCGAGCTCCTGCGCGAGCGCGGCGCGCTGCTGTTTGCCGAGACGATCACCCACTCCTATCCCCACTGCTGGCGCTGCAAGAATCCGGTGATCTTCCGAGCCACGGAGCAGTGGTTCATCGCCATGGATGGCGAGCGCGAAGGCAACACGCTGCGGACTGCTGCTCTGGAGGAGATCCACAAAGTGAAGTGGATTCCGACGTGGGGCGAAGAGCGGATGGCCGGCATGGTCGAGAACCGTCCCGATTGGTGCATCTCCCGCCAGCGGTACTGGGGCGTGCCGATCACCGTGCTGTATTGCGACCAATGCAATGAGCCGGTCACCAGCCCTGCATTCTTCGCCAAAGTGACGGAGCTTTTCCGGCGCGAGGGGGCAGACTCGTGGTACGAGCATCCGGCGAGCGAGTTTCTTGCCTCTGACTTCCGCTGCAAGTGCGGGAGCGGACAGTTCCGAAAAGAATCGGACATCCTCGACGTGTGGTTCGATTCCGGCTGTTCGCATCTGGCCGTCCTGAAGAAGCGTCCGGAGCTGACCTGGCCCGCCGCGGTTTACCTGGAAGGACACGACCAGCACCGCGGCTGGTTCCAGTCGTCGCTGCTCATCGGCACAGGCATCGCCGGCCGTGCGCCGTCCGAGCAGGTCATCACCTGCGGCTTCATCGTCAACGAGCAGGGCGACAAGATGTCGAAATCGCGCGGCAATGCGCTCTCGCCGCAGGATGTCATCAAGCGCAGCGGCGCGGACATCCTTCGCCTCTGGGTGTCCATGATCGACTATCGCGACGACATGGCCTGGGGCGATGAGATCCTCGCCCGGGCCACGGAGGCGTACCGCAAGATTCGCAACACCGCGCGCTATCTCCTGTCGAACCTCAACGACTTCGATCCGCAGACCGATGCGTTGCCGGCCGATCAGTTACAGGAGCTCGACAAGTGGGCTTTGTCGCGCGCCGCGGAAACCGTCGAGCGCTGCCGCCGTGCCTACGAGGAATACGAGTTCCACGTCGTCTACCACCGTGTGCTCGATCTCTGCACCGTCGACCTCTCCGCGCTCTATCTCGATATCTCGAAAGACACTTTGTACTGCGAGGCGCCGGGGTCGCGCCTCCGGCGATCGTCACAGACTGCGATGTTTCATATTCTTCGCGGCCTGACCGCCGTCATCGCGCCGCTTCTCTCCTTCACCGCCGACGAGATCTATGAGGCCATGCCGGGCAGGAAGGAGGCTTCTGTCCATCTGATCGATATCCCGCGGCTGGACCGGCCGGCGGTCGACGTTGACGCCTGGGAGCGCGTGCTTCGGGTCCGCGAGGCCGTCTCCAAAGTGCTGGAGCGGGCCCGCGGCGCGAGGGAGATCGGCCAGTCGCTGGAAGCGGATGTCCGCTTGTCCGGCGTCACGCCGCAGTGGCTCCTGGGCAACCTCAACATCGATCTGGCCAAGACCTTCATCGTGTCGCACGTCGACTTCGACACGGCGCTCGCCGGCGAGGAGTTCGAAATCGACGGGCAGAAAATCGGCGTCACCTGGCTGCCGGCCCGCGGAAAGAAGTGCGGCCGCTGCTGGCAATATCGGGAAGAGGTCGCAAGCGAGGGGGGCCTCTGCGGACGCTGCGAAGCGGTTGTCGAGTCGCTCGTACCGCCAGAAGTTCCGACGGCGTGATTCCTGCTATCCTCCTCCGCTCATAGGAGGCATGCCGTGAAAAGCAAAGATGTGAAGAGAACAGCAAAGAAGGTCGCCGCTGAAGCGGCGAAGCAGGGCAAGAAGGCAGCGAAAGCGTTTGCCCGAGCAGCAGAGCCAAAGATCAAGCAGATGAAGAAGGCCGCTCGGCCGCTGGTGAAGAAGGCCCAACGAGCCGCCGAAGATCTCATGGACGAGGCGGCGGTCAAGGGACGCGAGATCGCCAAAGAAGCGCTGAAGGCCGGCTCCAAGCAGCTCAGGCGGGCGTCGAAGTCGCTCTAGTTCGTGCGTGCGGGCCGCGGTCCGCGGACCGCGGTTCGCATGCGTTACGCCGACCTTCACACCCACACCTATCATTCCGACGGTACGCGCTCGCCACGCGAGGTGATCGACGTTGCCCGGGCGCACGGCCTGGAGATCGTCGCCATCAGCGATCACGACAATCTCGCCGCGTACTTCGAGATCAAGCCTTACGCCGAGACACAGGGAGTTGCGCTGGTACCGGCGGTCGAGTTGTCCTGCGCTTACGAAGACATCGACGTCCACATCCTTGCCTATGCATTCGATCCGCTCGACCAGCGCGTCGAACAGCGGCTGCGTCATTTCCGCGAGATGCGCCATGCCCGCGGGCGGCGGATGGTAGAGCGACTGCGCTCTCTCGGCTACAACATCAGCGCCGAGCGTGTTGAGCAGCTCGCGGCGGGCGGGGCGGTGGGCAGACCGCACGTGGCGCGGGCGCTGGTCGAGGCGGGACGGGTGGCATCCGTGAATGAGGCGTTCGACACGCTGATCGGCACGGGAAAGCCCGGATATGTAGAGAAGGAGCGGTTTCGCGTTGCCGAAGCGGTGGCGCTGATTCGCGCCGCCGGCGGCGTCACCTCGATCGCCCATCCGACGTTCTATCCCAATCACCTCCAGCTTGTTCCTACTCTGCTCGACAGCGGCGTCGACGGCGTGGAAGTCTTTCACCCGGATGTCGACGACGCTTGGCGCGACGCATACATCAGCATCGCGCGCTTTCGCGGCAAGATGACCACCGGCGGCTCGGACGATCACGGCACGGTCAAAGAAGTGGAGACCTTGGGCAGTATTCGGGTACCGGAGAACTTGATAAGCCCGATCCTCGAACGCATGGAGGGATGAGGGAGGAGGGATGAGGGATGAATGGCTGGATTCATCTCATCCCTCCTTCCTCATCCCTAGATTCATGCTCGTCCACATCATCTTCGCCGTCTTCGTGCTCATGGCGCTTCTCGGCGACGTGCGCATCTTCCTGTTCGTGCTGAATCGCGCGGTCTTCGGCAGCCACCGCGAGGAGCAGACGCCATGGGGGTGGCTGACCTACACCGTGCCGCCGCTGTTGCTCATCCTCACTGCGCTCTTTTGGCCTCTGAACCGATGGATGGAGCAACTGATGTCAACGCCCTTTGTCGAGAGCATTACGCCGGAGCGCCTGGGAGAGATGCCCTGGAGCATCGCCCTGGCCAAGATCGGCGCGGCGTGGCTGATCATCGCCGCTGCGGTGGGCGGCTATTGGTTGCTGGAGCGGATTCGCGTTCTTGCCTTCCCGGAGCCGCCGCTGGTGGGCATCCGGACGCAGCCCTCCGAGGTGGTGAGACTGCGCAAGGAGCACATTCCGTTCGCCATCCTCCGCCGCCTCGGCGCTCACAACGACGTCTACGACATCGAAATCACGCGGCACGAGGTCATCGTCGACGACCTCCCGCCACGCTTCGACGGCTATCGCATCGCATTTCTCACCGACACGCACGTTGCCTCCTTCGTCCGCCGGGACTTCTATCGCGAGATCGTCGCGCAGGTGCAACTCTTCGATCCCGACGCCGTGCTGCTCGGCGGCGACTTCGTGACCTGGCGGCGGCACATCCGGTTGATGGCCGAAGTGCTGCTGTCTGATCTTCGCGCCCGAGACGGCATCTTCGCCATCCTCGGCAACCACGACTACTGGGCGGGGCCGGACGAAGTGATGAGCGCGATGAGCGCCAAGGGCGTTCAGTTCATCACCAATCGCTCGGTCACGCTCTCGCGAGACGGCGAGACGCTGCCGCTCCTTGGCATCGACGAGATGTATCGCGGCACGCCGGACGTGATGCGGGCATTCGAAGGAGTGGGCCCGGACGAACCCTGCATCGCGGTCAGCCATCACCCTGACATCATCGATCTGCTCGGCGGCCGGCGCATCGATCTGCTGGCGTGCGGCCACACGCACGGCGGTCAGATCCGCCTTCCGTTCTTCGGTGCGTTGGTCGTTCCCTCGAGGCACGAGGGAGAATTCGCCGCCGGATTTCACCGCGTGGGGCGCGTGTTGATGTACGTCAGCCGCGGCATCGGAGCGATTCCTCCGGTGCGCATTCTCTGCCGTCCGGAGGTGGCGACGTTCACGCTGAGGCGCGGCCATCGCATGTCATGATCAGAAGACTCTCGGAAGTCTGGCCCGCCGTCGAGCGCATCGCGCGCGATCAGGGAGTCATGCGCGTCGGTGCCAGCGATCTGGCCGATGCACAGGCCGAGCTGTTCGATCAGTGGATCGACGCGGGTCATCACGCCACGATGCGCTACCTGGCGAAAAACCGCTCCGTTCGCCGCGATCCGGCGACGCGGTATCCCTGGGCCAAGTCGGTGATCGTCATTCTCGTCCCGTACGCCAGTGAGCGACCTGACGCACCGCCGGCAACCATCGGTCATCACATGGCCCGATATGCGTTGGGCGACGATTACCACGTTGTCCTCGATCGGATCCTGCGGGCGATCGAGGAGGCGCTACCCGACGGGATCAAGACGCGCCGATACGTCGACACCGGTCCTCTCTCCGATCGCAGCTACGGTGCACAGGCCGGCCTGGGCTGGATCGGGAAGAACGGCATGCTCATCGACGACGAGCGCGGGTCGTACTTCTTCATCGGTACGCTGCTCACCTCACTGGAAAACGACATCGCGGCTGCCGTTGTCGGCGATCGCTGCGGTGCGTGCACGCGCTGCATCGATGCCTGCCCGACGCACGCCATCCTGCCGAATCGAACGGTTGCCTCGGAGCGCTGCATCAGCTACGCGACCATCGAGCATCGCGGCCCGCTCCCGGAGGAAGTTGCGCAGCGGCTGGAAGGGAACGCCTTCGGCTGCGACATCTGCCAGGAAGCATGTCCGTGGAACAGTGAACCGGCACACCCGCATCCTGCCTTTCTGCCGCGCCAGGAATACCGCGCCACTCCGCTGACGGATCTTCTTCGGTACCAGCAAGCCGATTTTTCGCGTCTCTTTCGAAACAGCGCGGTCAAACGCGCCAAACTCGCGGGGATGCAGCGAAACGTCGCCGCGCTCAGCGCGGCGGAAGCTCGAAAGTC
>QHVS01000033.1 GCA_003223635.1 Acidobacteriota bacterium
TGGCGATGGCGGCAGCGCGCGGCCCGCGGCGTCCCTCGAACCAACGTCGAGCGACGAAGAGGGCGATTGCCGGCATCAGCGGAAGGATGTATTGCGGCCGCTTCGATTGGGAGAGGGAAAAAAAGACGAACGGCACTCCGATCCAGAAAAGAAGAAAACGATCGAGCCATCGCTCCCGCTCGCCGCTCGCTGCTCGCCGCTCGCCGAACATTGCAGCGGCTATCCAGGGGAACGCGCCCCCAATCAGGAACGGCACGAAGTACCACGAGGGTCCGGTCCTCTTCAGCTCTCCGCTCGTGAGACGTCCGGCAGTCTCGGTGATGAAAACATAGTGGAGAAAATCGGGGACGGCGCGGGAGATGGCCCACACCCACGGCGTAACGATCGCCACGAATGCAACGAGCCCGCCGATTGACACCAGCGCGCGACCGCGCTTTCGCCAGATCGCGTACGGGATCGCCACGAGCAGCGGCACGGCCAGCGCCACCGGGCCTTTGGTGATGACCCCGAAGGCTATGGCCGCCCAGGCCACGGTGGACCACTGCCGTGGCTTTGCGTGCTCCACGGCTTCATAGAACGCGAGGATCGCCACGGTGATGAAGAATGTCAGCGCGCTATCGAAGATCACCGTGCGCGAAAACGCCAGCGTCAACGGCGTGGTGAGAAAGATGATCGCCGTAGCGCGCCATTCGATTCCATTTCGGCGCGCGAACCAGGCCAGCGCCGCCGCGGTCATCAAGGTGAACATCAGAGCGGGAAGGCGCGCGGCGGTTTCCGTCGGGCCGAGAAACTCCATGAACGCAGCAGAGGCGGCGAAGAAGATGATCGGCTTGTCGAGATACGGCAGCCCATCGAGGCGCGGCATCACGTAGTCGTTTGTGGCCGCCATCTCCCGCGCCACCTCGGCGTTGCGCCCTTCGTCCGCGTCGAGCAGCGGATAGCCTCCCAGGTGAACGAACAGCATGGCCACGACCAGGAGGAGCGCTGCCGTCAGAATCGCGCGTTCATGAGTCATCGTTCGCGCTCAGGATAAACTCACGCGGTGAAGAAGCGACTGGCATTCCTGTTGGCGCTGGCGACGATCTCCGCCGCGCCGTTGCGGATGCCCACGGCGAACGCCATCGCCGGCCACATGCGCTTTCTGGCGAGCGATCTTCTGGAAGGACGGGAACCAGGAACGCGCGGCTTCGAGATCGCCGCCGAATACGTTGCCGCGCAGTTCGCCGCAGTCGGTTTGAGGCCGCTGGAAGATCGCTGGTTCCAAAACGTTCCGCTGCGCGCCGCGCGGGTGAACGACACCGACTCGTCGTTGTCCATCAACGGCCACCCCCTCGTGGCAAACAAGGATTACATCCTTCGATCGACGTTTGGCTCGCCGATCAGCGAATTGTCAGCGCCCGCCGTATTCGTCGGCTTCGGGATCGTCGCGCCCGCGCTGCAATACGACGACTACGCCGGGGTCGATGCGCGAGGCAAAGTGGTGGTGATGATCAGCGGTGCGCCGGCGAAGTTTCCAACCGATCAGCGCGCGTACTACTCCGAGGCTTCGCTGAAGACGCGCATCGCAGCGGAGCGCGGAGCGGTCGCGGTGATCACCGTGCAATCCATTACCGATGAGCCACGGTACCCGTTTGCCAAACGCGCCGAACAATCGGGAATGCCGTTGATGCGCTTCCTTGAACCCGACGGCCGGCCGTCAGACGTGGTCGAGGGAATCCGCGGAGTGGCGACGCTCGATCGCCCGGCAGCCGCACAACTCTTCGCCGGCGCTTCGATGACGCTCGATGCTGTGCTGGCCGACGCGGAGAAAGGGTTCGCCCATTCCTTCCCGTTGAATAGCACCGTAGCCATGCGCACGGCATCGGTGTTCGAGGACGTGAAGAGCGAGAACGTAGTCGGCGTGCTGCGAGGATCGGATGCGAAGCTGCGCAACGAGACCGTTGTCGTCTCGGCGCACCTCGACCACCTCGGAAACCATTCGCCCGCTAAAGGTGGCGATTCGATCTACAACGGCGCCTACGATAACGCTTCCGGGATCGCCTGCCTCATCGAGATCGCCCGCGGTCTCGTGGCTGCGCCGCCCCGCCGCTCGGTGATCTTCGTTGCGCTCACAGGCGAGGAGAAAGGTCTTCAGGGCTCGAAATTCTTCGTGCGCCATCCTCCCGTGCCGCGGTCATCCATTGTGGCGGACGTCAACATGGACATGTTCCTGATGCTCTACCCCGTCGCCGATCTCATCGCCCTCGGCGGCGAACACACGTCGATCGGCCCGCTCGCGGCGCGGGCCGCGAACGCTGCCGGGATGCAGATGAGCCCCGATCCGTATCCGGAGGAGGTTCGCTTCATCCGCAGCGATCAGTTCTCGTTCGTGGAGGGCGGCATCCCGGCCATTCATCTCAAACCGGGCATCAAGAGCCTCGATCCGGCGCTGGATGGCGCGGCCATCACGCGCAACTGGCTACGTCGCGTGTATCACTCGCCGGCCGACGACATGAGCCAGCACTTCGACTTCGCGTCAGGCGCGCGTTATGTCGAGGCGAATCTCCGACTGGTAAAGGCCATCGCCGATGCGCCCGAACGCCCGACCTGGAATCGCGGCGATTTCTTCAGTCGGCCGTGATCGCCCGCGATCTCCTGGGCCGCGAATTCGATTTCCCACAACCGCCGCGCCGGGTCGTGTCGCTTGTCCCCTCGCTCACCGAGACTCTCTTCGAATTGGGGGCGGGCGAGCAGGTGGTGGGCATCACCGACTTCTGCATCTTTCCTCGGGGGATGGACCGAACGCGAGTCGGCGGAACGAAGACACCATCGGTTGCCCGCATCCGGCAGCTCGCCCCCGACATCGTCTACGTCAACCTCGAAGAGAACCTGAAGCGACACGCCGACGAGATCGCCGCGTTCGCTCCGGTGTTCTCCACTGAGCCGAAGAGCGTCGACGACGTCGCGGCACTGATCTCGCTCCTCGGCTCCATCCATCGCTCGGAGAAGCGCGCCACAGAGCTTGTCGCCCTGCTCGCGGCCAATCGCCAACCGCTTGCCGCCTTCACCTTCGTCGTTCCGATCTGGAAGAAGCCGTGGATGTGGTGTGGCGGCGACACGTACGTATCGAATCTGGTTGTGAGTATCGGCGGACGAAATCTTCTCGGCGATCGAACGCGCTATCCGATCATCGAGGCCCAGGAAGTCACTGCGCTTCGTCCCGACGTCATTTTCCTGCCGGACGAGCCGTATCTATTCACTGAAGCCGATGCAGACGCGATGCGCGAAATGTCCGGAGCGCGGATCATCGGTCCGTTTCCGGGACACCTATTCACATGGCATGGGGCGCGGACGATCGAAGGATTGCGCTTCCTGCAGCGCAGCTTCGCGATGCCCCGGTGAGAAGCGCCAACAGAATCGCAAGGAGGAGAGCCCGGGGCCTCGCGAAGACTACTCGATCAAAATATGGCGTTTCAACATACAAGTCAATGATGGACGCTACTTCTCGAGGATCTCTTCGGCCCACGTCCGCATCGTCTCCTCCACGGCGTCGAGTTCCTTCGTGAAGAAGTGATCGGCGCCGGTGATGATGACGCTCTGCACGTTTGGCACTTGCTGCACTAGCTTCTCGAGTTTTTCCACGTCGCCGTGCTCGTCCTGCGTTCCGTGAAGGAAAAGCATCGGCTTGTCGCATCGGCGGAGATATCCGAAGTCGTACTTGTTGACAGGGGTTCCGATCAGAAAGATGGCGTCGACTTTGGGCAGCTCGCATGCGGCGCGTGAGGCGACCCAGGCGCCGAAGGAGAATCCGCCGACGATCAGCTTCCTGCCTGGATGCATTCGGACGGCCCAATCGACGGCGGCGAACACGTCGTCGATCTCCCCTTCTCCTTCGTCATGTTTTCCGCCGCTGGTGCCGACGCCGCGAAAGTTGAATCGCAACGTGGCCACGTTGGCGTTCTCCAGACCGCGGGCGGCCCGAAAGACCACCTTGTTGTGCAGCGTGCCACCGCCGAGAGGGTGTGGATGACAGACCACGGCGACGGCGGCGGGATCCTGAAGTTCGCGATACAACGCCTCCAGACGTCCCGTGCTGCTGTAGAGATCGATGTGACGCAGCGGCTTCCCGTTCACGCCATCCTCACCAGAACGCGACCGCCTTCTACCTTCACTTCATGGACGACGAGGTGAAAGTCGGGATTGCCCACGCACGCGCCGCTCTCGATTTCGAAAGTCCAGAAGTGCCAGGGACAGACGATCTCGTTTCCCAGGACGTCGCCCTCCGACAACGGTCCGCCTCGATGCGGGCACGTATTGTCAGTGGCGAAGAATCCTTTCGCGGTGTGGAAGAGAGCGATCTTCCGCTCGCCGATCGCGCAGGTCATGGCCCGGCCGACAGGAAGATCATTTGCATTGGCAACGTCAATGAACTCCGACATGGAAGTTTATGCTGAGCCTGAGCGTAGCGAAGGCGAAGCATCTCCGGTGGCACAGCGACACGGCATGGTACACGCGCTGCGCCCAAACCTACGCCGTCGCCGCGCCACCGGAGATCCTTCGCCCTCGCTGCGCTCGGGCTCAGGATAGACTGAAGACGGGACGCGGAATTCCGTCGCGGCCCACAGCTGCGCCGTCGCCCCAAACGCCGGGAACGGGCGTGCCGCATTCCGGGCACTTGCCGTCCTTCAGACGAAACGAGGTGACGCGGAAACCGTGGCGGCCGACGACGACCGCATTGCAACTCGGGCAATGCGTTCCTTCGCGATCGCCGAATCCGCCGGGAATGTTCCCCGGGTAAATGTATCGGAGCCCGGCGCGTTTGCCGATCTCGCACGCGCGGACGAGAGTGCCCACGTCGGTGTTCGCGTTGGCCGTCATCTTGTAATCCTGATGGAACGCCGTGACGTGCCACGGGATGTCGCGATCGACTCCGGCGAGAAACTCCGCGATATTCGTCAGCTCATGGTCCGAGTCGTTGAAGCCGGGGATCACCAGCGTGACGATCTCCAACCAGATGCCGCGCTGCTTCAGGCTTCTGATCGTCTCCAGCACCGGCTGAAGCGTGCCACCCAGATCGCGATAGTGCTTCTCATCGAAGCCCTTGAGGTCGACCTTGTACAGATCGATGTAGGGCGCGATGTAGTCGAGCACCCGTTCCGTTCCGTTACCGTTGGAGACATACGAGCAGACCAGGCCGGCCTTCTTCGCTTCCTTGAAGACTTCAACGGCCCACTCGGAAGTGATTAGCGGCTCGTTGTAGGTCGAGGTGATGACCTTCGCGCCGTGGCGTTTCGCCAGCTTCACCAGATCGGCCGGCTCGAGGTCGGTGGGCGACGCGCCGGCCACCGGGTCGCGCAGGGCCTGCGAAGTCACCCAGTTCTGGCAGTAGCCGCAATGGTAATCGCATCCGAGCATGCCGAAGGAGAGTGCCAGTGCCCCCGGATACGCATGAAAGAACGGCTTCTTTTCGATCGGGTCGACCTGCAGGGCGGCAACGTAGCCGCGCGGCACTTTGAGGACGCCGTCCTCGTTGTAGCGGACCTTGCAGATGCCCTTGAGCCCGTTGAGAATCTTGCAGCGGTGGCCGCAGGAATAGCAGCGGACCGCTTCATTCTCCAGCTTGTCATAGAGCTCCGGCGCGCCTTCTCTCGTGCGCTTGGAGAGAATCTCGCCGAGGGTGATCTGTCGTTCGGTCAGTTGCGGCATGTGTCGAAAAACGCTCAGCGGCGACCGCGTATTGCCACCCAGCGATCGATCCGCCAGGCCCGCGCGGCAACAGCGTAGCAGACCCATGCCAGAACGATTCCGGCCAGCGAATCAATGAGGTAGTGCCAGCCTGTGATGACCGATCCAAGAAAGATGATCAGGAAAAAGATCCAGAACAGGACCTCGCCCGGACGCCAGACGCGGCGCATCCAGAGAACGACCAGCATCTCGAATGCGACATGAAGACTGGGAAACGCCGCCACACCATAGAGGATGTTCACCGGTGCGTTGACGCCGCGCCTGAACTGAAGGACGGCCTGGTAGTTGGTCATCAGGATGCGCTGGAGCTCCTGTGTGTGCGCCAGCACGGAGGCCAGGGCCAGCCAGACATCTGGAAATCGGTACGCTGGCCCGAGAGAGGGCACCAGCATGTACAGCCAGGCGCCCACGATCCACATGGCCGTGTTGGAGTCGGTGAACGCCACGCGCGCGCGCCTCGACGGCGCCGAGCCGAAGAAGGCCGAGGCGATGATCAGGCTGGCCAGGAAGACATTGCCATAGCTGACGTCGATCAATCGAAGCATGGCTCGGTTGGAGAAAAGATCGAGAAAAAAAATATTCGGCGAGTGGCCGAAGAAGATGGCTCGGTCGATGTCCCACAGCTCCTGATCGAAGAGCCGCGGGTGGAGCAGTGGCATCGAAAGCTTGATCCAGGAGTAGGTGTGCACGGACAACGCGCTGAAGACGATGATGCGCGCCGTGTCGATCAACCACGCCGGCGAGCGGAGAATCGTCCCGTACTCTCTCCCCCGCCCCTGCCGCCAGGCCACCAGCGCGCGAACGCCAACACCCGCGGCAGTCTGCAGGACGAACGCCGGAATCATCGACAGGAGGATGCCCGGCATTGTGCGCACCGGAGCAGGCGTGATCCGTATCAGCAGCAGCGCAATGATCACGAAATTGATCACGGTGAAGACTTCAAAGAAGTACGGCCTGTGGACCGCTCGGCGATTCACCGTTGACGAGATTAGCAGTACACCCTCAACCGCGAACAGGCGTCGCGCTCGCCGGCAGGAAGTAGAGCGCCACGGCGACGATGGCGTAGACCGCCAGGAGCTGGATCCCCTCGTACCAGTTCGTCTCGCCGTCCATCACCAGGTAGGCCAGGATGGCCACCGCCAGCCCTACGGCCAGTATCTCGAACGGAGTGAAGAGCAGATCGAGCGGATGGCCGAGCGGATACGACAGAAAGACGAGCAGCGGTGTCACGAACAGCGCGATCTGCACGCTCGACTGCATGGAGATATTGAGCGCCGTGCCCATCTGGTTCCGCTTCGCCAGCAGAATCGCCGTCGAGTGCTCGGCCGCGTTTCCCACGATGGCCAGAACGACGAAGCCCATGAAGACCTGATTCATCCCCCAGGCCCGCCCCACATCGCTCACTGCGTCGACTAGTCCCTCGGCAACGATCGCCATGAGAGCGCTGGCGAAAATCAGAAGCAAAATCGCCTTTTCGGCCGTCCACGGCTCCTCAGTTTCCGGCGGCAAATCGGCAGCCAGTGCTTCGCGATGGGTCTTGAAGCTGAAGAGCAGGCCGAGGGCGTACGAGATGATCAGGATGACCGACGTGCCGATGGAGACCTGATGGATCAGTTCCGGATGGTGCGCGCGGATCGCGGCGCGAAAGAAAAGCGCCGGAACGAGAGCCGCGCTGAGGGCGAGAATGAGCTGACCAGCCTGTGATTCGGCAGCCAGCGCATTGAACTTCTGCACGCCGCGCGGCCAGCCGCCGACGAGCATGGAGAGCCCGGTCACGAAGAGCAGATTGCCGACGATCGATCCCGCGAGCGAGGCGCGCACGACGTCGGGAAGACCGGCGCGCAGAGCGAAGATGGCGATGATCAGCTCCGCGAAGTTTCCGAATGTGGCGTTGAAGAGCGCACCGCCCGTCGATCCCATCTTTCTGGCAAGCTGCTCGGTGCTCGCTCCGATCCAGGCAGCCAGCGGCAGCACGGCCAGGCAGGCGAAGATGAACAGCCAGATGAGACTTCGATGTGTGACCTGGAGAAAAATCGCAATCGGAATCGTGGCATAGAGAAGCCAGCTTGCGGCACGCTTCACGCGCGGGAGTGTAAAGGATGAGGGCGGAAGGATGAAGGATGAATCCGGCGTGGTCACGCGATCCGGGCGATCACCAGCGTTTGATCATCCTTCTGCGGAGCCATGCCGGTGAACCCGTCGACGGCGGTGGCGATTCGGTCCTTCATCCGGCCAGGAGCGTCGTACATCCCGTCGCGAAGAAGCGCCTCCAGTCGGTCGTTTCCGAATTCCTCACCGGCTTCGTTTTCCGCCTCCGTGATCCCGTCGCTGTAGAGAACGACGGCAGAACCGGCGGGAAACGACCGCGTCTGCGTCATGTACTTCGATTGGGCGAGGATGCCGATGGGCAGGCCATGCGATTTGAGCGTCTCCACATGCCCGCTGATGAGCACATATGCGGGATTGTGGCCGGCGTTGACGAACTGAATCGTCTCCGCCTCCCGGTCGATGGAGACGAGGATCAGCGTGACGAACTTGTTCTCCGCTGACCAGCGGAAGATATGCGTGTTCAGCTCCGTGGCCACGTCGCCGAGCTCTCGCCCTTCGGCAACGAGAAGTTGCACTGCCGCGTGCAGCGCAGAGACGAGGAGCGCCGCGGACATCGACTTGCCGGCGACGTCGCCCACCACCATGGTCAGCACGCCGTCACGATCGAAGAACGTGTGATAGTCGCCCCCCACTTGGCGAGCCGGACGGGCCAGGGCAGCGATCTCGATGCGATCGACGGAGGGAATGGCCTTGGGAAGAATGTTGCGCTGGATCGTGGCGGCCAGCTCGAACTCGCGCTCCATGGCCTGCTTTTCCAGCGCCTCGAGATGCAGCCGAGCGTTCTCCAGGGCGATGGCCACCTGGTTGGCGAAGAGCGACAGGAGCCGAATTTCGTTCGGCTCGAAGGCGCCGACTCCGTCGCGCGTCTCCCGATCGCAAGCGGCCAGTACACCGATGATGGCGTTGTTCCCCTTGATCGGAACGGCCACGGTCATCCCGCCGCCGAGGCTGAGCGGGGCTGCGTCGCTGCCCAGGCGAGCCAGGGCATCCGGATCGAGATTCACGTCGCCGAACGATCGGTAGGCCTTGAATGTAGAACCGTCGCGCAGCAGGAGCGCCGCGCTTCGAGCGTTGAGCAGCGAGATGGTCCGAAAGAGGACCTCGTCCGCCAGCTCGTCGATGTTCAGCGTCCCGGCAATGGACAGACCGATGTCGTAGAGCGACTCCAGCTCCCACACGCGATACTTGAGCTGGAAGTCTCCCTCGCGCATCTCCTGAACCAATCGCTGATTGGCGATGAGCGCGCTGACGAACGCCGCCGCGGCCCGCAGCACTTCCAGATCATCTTCCGAGTGAGCGGTCTCGCACGTCAGCTTGACCAGGCCGAGATGGTCCCGACCGGCACGCAAGGGCACGAGAACCTGGCCGAAGGTGGCAATCAGATCAGCCGGAATCTCTTCGTCCAGAATCTCCGGGGCCACGAACTGTGACGTGCGCGCGGCCAGGCGAAGCTTCGAGTCCCGCGGCTCACACAGATAGAGCGCTCCGCCGGCAAACGCAGTGTGACGCGTGAATGCGTCGAGGATGGCCTCGCCCCGCGCCGAAGTCCTCTCGATCTGTTGAAGGTCGTGGACGAAATCAGCGAGCCGGCGGACGAGAGGTGACATGTTGGCGCGAGAATACTATGGGCGTCGCGGATCGAGGCCGTTGCCGACCCGCTACAACGTGAGTTCCTTTACTGCGGTCTCTTCGTTCTCGAAGATAGCTGCGTAGTTCGCGAGCCCCATGATCTGAAACGTCTTGTGGATGACAGGAGTGAGGCAGCAGAACGCGATCTTGCCACCCTGCTCCATCATCTTCTCGATGATCTCGATGAGAATGCTGATCCCGATCGAGTTGACGATCTTCGTGTCGCGGAGATTCAGCAGCAGCGTGCGTACCCCGTCGTCCATCAACTCGTACGCGCGATTGGCGATCTCTTCCCCGCCCACGTTGTTGATATAGCCCTTGGTGTACAGGACCGCTCCGTTCGGTTTCCGCTCAACCGCGACTTTCAGTTCCTCAGTCATGACTTCTTCTCGTATTTGACCATGTGGATGGTTGTGCCGCCGTCTCGGCTGGTGGAGATGTCGACCTCGTCCATATGCGCCTCAATGAGCTGGAGTCCCCGGCCGCGTTTGTGAGCAGTTCCGGGAGCCGCGCGGCGAGACCGTTCGTCGTCCGGATCGAATCCCTTACCGCGGTCAGTGACCCAGACGTCGATCCTGCGACCTTCGCCCTGGGAAGTGCCGACGAATCTTAGATAGATGCGATTGTCGGCGCAATATCCGTGTTCGCGGGCGTTGATGCACGCTTCGATGACGGCGTGCATCATCTCATCGACTTTCTCCGAGCTCATTCCCAACTCGCGAGCCAGATTGCCGGCGGCACGAGCAGCGGCGATCTCGATGTCTGGGACCATCGGAAGAGTCAGCTCCATCTGCCGCTGGTCAGTCGTGGTCATCAAAGGAAATCCTGAGTGGCGGGAAGATCAGAAGGCCAGAAAGAGCGCGACCGCTGATTTGATCCAGGCCGGAATCTGTCCAAGGTGATCGAGCGCCAGGAGGGCGAATGTGTTGCCCGCCAGCAGCACGGAGAGAGCGTATGGCATGGAGATGGCGCTGGTGCGGGTTTCTGCGACGTTGTTCATGGTGACCCCCCTCATCTGGGGCCTCGCAGGAGCAACGCGACTGCCACCCGTACTGCACGCCCACCTCTCCTTCTAACCTCCTGATGCCACTAAGTTTACATGAGGGGAACCGTCGATCGAGGCGTCCGATCCATATGTGGCATTTCGCTACATTCCGCCATTATGATATCTATGGCACTCGGCAACTTACTGAAGCTTAGCCACTTGTTAGTGTATATCCCATTTCTCCTCAGTTGTGCCAGATTGGGACAGCACACTGCGCATTCGATAGAGGGTCTTGCGGTCGATGCCGAGGATCTTCGCTGCTTTCGAGATGTTTCCTTTGGTGAAGGCGAGAACCCGCGCTACGTAGCGCCGCTCCAGTTCATCGAGCGAGGGGAGGTCGGCGGAGATCTCCTCACCCGCTGTCACGGTCGCTCGGTCCGGCATCAGCAGGTCGCCGGAATCAATGATGGGATCCGTGGTCAGCGCCAATGCTCCTTCAACGACATTTTCCAGTTCGCGGACATTGCCTGGAAACGAGTAGCGCATCAGGTTCTGCAGGGCGTCCTGAGTGATGCGGACGTCGCGCAGGCCCTCGCGCTTGCCGTACTTGTCGAGGAAATAGCGCACGAGCTTGGGAATGTCTTCCTTCCGCTCGCGCAGCGGCGGGAGAACGATTTCCACGACCTTGAGGCGATAGTAGAGATCCTGACGAAACTCGCTGCGCTCGATCATTTCTTCGAGGCTGCGATGAGTGGCGGAGAGAATTCGGACATCGATGGGGATGCGGCGGCGGCCGCCGAGTTTTTCGACTTCCCGCTCCTGCAGAACGCGCAGCAGCTTGGCTTGCAGGGTCAGGGGGATATCGCCCACTTCATCGAGGAACACCGTCCCGCCTCGGGCCAGCTCGAACTTGCCCGGCCGCGCCTCGACTCCGGTAGCGACACCGCGCTCGATGCCGAAAAGCTCCGACTCCAGCAGCGTCTCCGGAAGCGCCGCGCAGTTGATGGCCACGAACGGTCCCTCTTTCCGCGGCGAATTCCCGTGAATCAGCCGGGCCACCATCTCTTTACCGGTCCCCGATTCGCCGCGGATCAGCACGTTGGCCTGGCTATCCGCTACCCGAGCCACCAGATCGATCACCTTTTGCATTTTGGGCGAGTCGCCGATCATGAGCCGGTCCGAGTATTCGCGGAGCATGCGCTGCTTGAGGTTCCGGTTCTCATCCTCGAGCGATTCGCGAATCACGTTGAGGCGATGGTAGTGCCGGCTGTTGTCGATCGCTGCGGCGCCGATCGCGGCGAGCGAAGAGAGAAAGCGGAGGTCATCCTCGACGAAGCTGCCGCGTTTCGCCCCACGCTCCTCTTTCCCGCCGACGGCCAGGATGCCGACGACGCTTTCGCCGGCGATCATCGGGGCGACCAGCAGGTCGCTCGGCGCGCCGCCGAGAAACCGCGCCCCTGCGAGGGAAATCGGCTCGCGCGATGCCAGCACCTGCTTGATCGCCGGATCGCCAAGCACGCCACTCGATTGAGCCGGAACCTCGAAGCCGAAGGTAAAGAGTTGCTGGACGTTGAGCTTTTCGTCGAGCGAGAAGACCAGCCCGGTCATTGCGTCGAGCACGGCCACCGCGCGGTGCATCAGCTCTTCGAGCAACTCCCCCTCCGGGCGCAGCGTGTTCAGTGCGCGCCCGACGTCGTACAAAGCCTCCAGCTGGAGGAGTTTTCGTCGAAGTTCGAATTGTGCTTGTGGCACCCCTACTCCTTCCCCGTCGCTTTTCTGCACTCGCCTAAAAGGAAATCACAGCTCCAAGCGTCGTAAAACGCTTTGTCCAGCGAGTAGATTCTGATCAACAGCGCCGACGCTTCCTCGAAGCGCCCCCGCTTCATCTGGGTGCGAGCCAGAAAATAGACGGCTCGGATGGTCAGCGAATCGTGCTGGTTTCGATCGACGATGCCGCGAAAGCCAGCCTCCGCGTCCGCGAAATTGCGCCGCTGATACGCGCACAGCGCCCTGCCGTAATCGTCCGGCGATCCACACGTACTGGGTGGGGCGGCGGCTGCGGGCGTCACTGCGATCAGCGCACAGAGGATGAACGCACTCTTCATCGTTGACGGAAATGATACGGGTAGTAGATGTCCCGCTCGTAATCGGAACGGCCCCTGGCGAGCGGTGGACGTTGCGGCTCCAGGTGAAACGGAGGGTCGCACACAAGCCGCCACACCTCCCGATCCCGATAGTAGTCGAGGAGCGGCTCCACTCCGCCGTCAGCCGCATGCGCCCACACGATCTTGCCGGCATCGATCTCCGCGCTGTTAAAAACGACGTCGAAACACGTGGCATCGGCGATCACGAGCTGTCCTCCCGGACGCGCGTCCAGGGCTTCGGTGACGGCCATGCGAGGTCCCTTTGCTCGCGATTGGGGGAGAAACGCCGCGGCATAGCTCACGATGGCGATGGCGAACAAAACGGCGACGCAGGCATACGCGAACGTCCCGTAGCCGCGGTCGATCATCCGCTCCACGCCCATGGCGTAGAGCACGGCAAATAGCACCGCGCCCGAAGCGAAATAGTGCGTCTGCGGCCACCAGGTGATTTGAAGCATGGCTGCAATGAAAAGAATCGTCGCGGCCACAATCTGCCGGTTGCGGCGAACAGCAAAGAGGAGAGGTACTGCGGCAAAAGGCTGAAGAGTGTTGAGCCACGAAGGACGTCGCGACGACGGCAACGCAGTGCCGAGCATCTCCTTAAACCGAACCCACGATCCGATCAGAAAGTCGGAGAGGTGGCGCGAGCGCTCGTAATAGCGGCGAAAGATGCCGTACCGCGTCTCCATCTCGAAGGTGGGATAGCTCCGAGGCGGAAAAGGTTTCTGCCAGATGAAGTTCGGCGCCGACAGATAGCGGGCGTTGTACGCGTTGTATGGAAGAAGAAGCGGATCGCCGGTGACGGCGCGGTCGTACCAGCCGGTGAAGACCAGACCAACGACGGCGATCGCAAGCGCGACCGCCAGATATCGCGGCCTGCGAATCGCGAACGCGCACGCGATCACGGCAATCACAAAGCCCTCGTACGGTCGCGTATTGGCCAGAATCGCAATTCCGCTGCCCATGGCCAGCGCGGCGGCGATTTGCGGTTGTGTTGACAGACGCAGCGCGCCGCCGATCGCCAAAGCGCCGGCTGCGGCAGCAAGCGCACCGACGTGGTAGTAGCCGTTCCACTCCATCATCGTGGGATGAATTGCGCAAAGGAGGCCGGCAATGCACGCGATTTGGAGCGGTACGATCGCCGCGACCGCCCAACAGATGGCCACACAGGCAGCCGCCGACGCGAGCCACAGTCCCACGGCGCGCAACCCGAAGAGCCGCTGGGCCCCAGCGAGCAGCAACGCTTGACCGGGCGGATACATCGACGCGTACCGCGGCGTTTGCAGGACGTACAGCGTTTCGAAATAGCGGTGCAGCGGATGCGTAGGATTCGAGAGCCGGCCGCGAGCGAACGTGTCGGCTGTGAGAACGTTTCCGAAATCGTCGCTGTACCACGGAGGATGCGGTTCGCCCAGAGCGACCGTTTGACACATCGCCGCGAGCAGAGCGACGACGGCGACGAGCGGATAAACGATCGCCGGTCGAAGCGGCCCGAACCCCGGCACGCGACGGCGGGCAAACGGAATGATCAGCAACAGCAGGATGATCGACAGCCAGGACTTCGCGAGCCAATCGGTCGCGGCGGCGATCGTCGCAACGAGGGCGTCAGCGACCCACTGCATTCAAGTCACACTACACTACGCTCACTCGGATGAACCATCGCCTCGGAATCATCGGCGGCGGCCGCGCCGCATGGGCATTCGGCTCAACGTGGAAACGCATCGGGTGGCCGATCGCCGGCGTGGCCACCCGATCCGAGCCGCGCGTCGCGCACCTACTCAGTGTCGAGCCCGCGACCATCGACGACCTGGCGCGATCCGCTGAGTTGATTCTCGTCGCCGTGAGCGACAGGGCCATCGAGCAGGTCGCCACTTCGATCCCCCCGACGGAAGCCATCATCTTTCATCCGAGCGGCGCGCTGACGAGCCTGCGCGGAGGCTTTTCGCTGCATCCGCTTCGCGCGCTCCCGCCGGTCGGCGAGCCGTCGGATCTCCGCGATACGCTGCTTGTATTTGAAGGTGCCCATCGGGAGTTGGCGCAGCGCATCGCCCAAAAGGCCGGCGCCCGCTTCGCCGAGATCGCCCCTGATCAGAAGGTCCTCTACCACGCCGCCGCAGTGTTTGGCTCCAACTACGTCGCCGCGCTCCTCGACATTGCCGAGCAACTCATGGGGATCGAAGGGGTGCGGGACGATCTCGCCGCGCTGGCCGAGTCCGCCGTTGCCAACTGGCGCGCCCACAGCGGCCCGGAGCGCTTCACCGGGCCAGCGTCGCGGGGCGATGCCGCCGTGCTGGAGCGCCACATGGCGGCCTTGCAGGATCAGCCCGAGCTCGCGCAACTCTATAGACTTCTCGCAACTTATATTGTTGCGAGCGCCAAATAACGGGTGCTACCATCGATACCCCTTCTGGGTACGAGCGATGGTCTTCTTTAATTACGCCACCATGCAGATGGCCGCGAAGATCGTTTATTACGGTCCTGGGCTCTGCGGCAAGACCACCAACCTTCATTACATCTACGCCAAAACGTCGCCGCAGAGCCGCGGTGAGATGGTCAGTCTGGAAACGGAGACCGACCGGACGCTTTTCTTCGATCTGCTGCCGATCGACGTGGGCGTGATCGGCGGTTTCAAGACCCGCCTTCAGCTCTACACCATTCCTGGTCAGGTGTTCTACAACACGACGCGCAAGTTGGTGCTCAAGGGCGTCGACGGAATCGTCTTCGTCGCCGATTCGCAGAACGCGATGATGGAGGCGAACCTGGAGAGCCTCAAGAATCTGCGGGACAACCTGACGGAGCTCGGTGTGAAGATCGAGGACATCCCGCTGGTGTTGCAGTTCAACAAGCGCGACCTCCCCAACGTGGCGGACGTCGATTTGCTGCGAGAGCAACTCGATCCGGAAGGGAAGCACGATTTCCTCGAAGCAGTGGCGGCGACCGGCGTCGGTGTCTTCGAGACGCTCAAGCAGATCTCGAAGTTGACGCTGCGCACGCTCCGCAGCCGGATGACCGGCGAAGAGCCGGTCAAGGCAGCACCGCGGCGCGGCGACATCGCTACCTTCCGGGTCAAAGAAGCACCTTCCGCAACACACGAACCGCAGCCCGCCGGCTCGACGACCGCGATCGGCACTACGGCTCCCCCATCGGGATTCGCAGCATCGCCTGCCGCAGCTGCGTCGATCGCCGCAAGGCCCGCGGAGGTCGCGTCCATGCCGGCTCAGGAAGAAGTGGAAGAGATCGAATCGTCGCGAAAGACTGGAAACGCCTTCACCAATAGCACATTGGCGAAGACGGCGGACATCGACGCCCGCATCATCTCTGACGCACCGGTCGCCGCCGCGCCGTCCCCGCCTCCTGCCACTCCCGAGCCCGAAATTGAAATCCCTCAGGCGGCCAAGCCAGCCAAGAAGCCCCCGGAAGTCAAACACGTGAAGATGCGCTCCTCGGTCGACGTCATGGCCGAGCTGGAGGCACTGCGGAAACGGGCCACCCAGTCGCCCTCGAAACAGCAGAAAAAGGAGACCGGTTCAAACCGGCATCGAGAGATCCAGAAGACGATCAATCTGCAGATCCCCGCCGGCGTCCTGCCGAAGACTCGATCGCTCCGAGTTACGGTAGACTTTGTGAGCAGCGACGGCGTCGTGCAAAGCCAGAAGCAGTCGGTCGATCTCGGCGATACCTCCGACGCTCAGTCGTTATCGGTCAATCTCAAAATCGACGAGTAACGCGCGTGGGAGGTGGGTGATGAGACAGGCGGGTTGGCTGACGCTTGGCGTCTTTGCCGTCGGTTGCGCGACGAACCCGCGCGTTGCACCGACGCCTGCGCTTCTACCGGTCGTCACGTCGCCGGCGCTCGACGGAGAGCGATATCGCCAGGCCCTCGAGGAAGCGTACAGCGAGATCGTCGCCCGCCAGTCGGCCCCAGTGAATGCGCCGACGGTCGATGTCGAGGCGGCAGCGTCGATACCCATTCCGGATCATCAATCGGTTCGCGCCGCGCTCAGTTACTTCACCGCGGAACTCAAGCCGAGCATCCAGGAGTCGTTGATCCGATCGGGCAGGTACAGAAATCTCATCGACCGCGTACTCAAAGAGTACAAACTGCCGAAAGGGCTGGCCTATCTTCCGATCATCGAGAGCGCGTATCTGCCGACGCTCACCTCACGCGCCGGCGCGCACGGCATCTGGCAATTCATGCCGGAGACCGCGCGAGAATACGGACTGCGTGTCGACTGGTGGGTGGATGAGCGCGCCGATCCCGAACGATCAACGCGCGCGGCGGCCGCGTATCTCAAGGACCTCTACGCGCACTTTCAGGACTGGCCGCTGGCGCTGGCGGCGTACAACGCCGGCCCCGGACGAGTCGATCGAGCCCTTGCCGACAACGGAGCGCACAGCTTCTGGGACCTTCTCGAGGAGGCGGCGGTCCCTCGAGAGACGCGCGGTTATGTTCCGACGTTCTTCGCCGCGCTCATCATCGCCACCGATCCTTCGAACTATGGGTTTCGGCTGGCCGAACCCGTTGACGGCGACGTGAGAACGATCGAGGTCGAAGGGCCGCTCTCGCTTCATTTCGTTGCCGACGCGGCGAAGCTCGACGAGGGCCTGCTGCGCGAGCTGAACCCGGCACTCTACCGCGGTGTGCTCCCACCAGGGAGAGCCATCTTGACCATCCCATCCGGATCGGCGGAGGCGATCGTGACTCGGGCGACAACCCTGCGAAGCGATGACGCCACTGTGGCGATCTGCTCGTACACGCTGCGAGAGGGCGACAACATCCGCAGGCTGGCCCGGGCCATCGGAACGACTGTCGATACGATCCTGGCCATGAACGAACGCCAGTCAACGAAGGAAATTCACGCCGGCGAGGCCATCTATCTGCCTGTTCGAGCGCGGGAGCTCGGGTCGCTGCTTGTCGACGCCCAGATGTACTACGCCGTGAAGAAAGGTGACACGATCTACTCGATCGCTAGGCGGCACAAACTCACGGTGCAGGAACTCCGCGAGCTCAATCAGCTCTCACCGCGCCACAAGCTGCACGCGGGCGAGAAGCTGCGCGTGGCCACGCCGCGGTCGCTCAGCGCCGGAGGGATGTAGAACGACTTCAAGTCGACGCTTCGTCGTGCCCGGCAGGAATGGAGCTGCTCTTCGGAAGGCGCACGATGAAGGTCGCTCCCTTCCCCGGCTCGCTCTCCACATCGATCGATCCCTGATGTTGAAGGATGAGGTGCTTGGCGATGGCCAATCCGAGGCCGCTGCCGGGGACGTCCTGGGAGCGGCTCTTGTCGATCCGGTAGAAGCGGCGAAAGACTTTCTCCCGTTCCGAGCGGGCAATGCCCTCGCCCTGATCGGTGACGCGAACGACACCGGCATCCGGCTCGTCGATGATCTCCACCGCCACTTCCTTCTCGTCGCCGCCGTGCTTGATGGCGTTGTCAAACAGGTTGGAGAACGCCTGCTGGATGCGCACCGAGTCAGCACGCACGACGGCGCGGTCTCCGCGGACGACGAATCGAACGCGGTGTTGGGCGGCCTGATCGGCGAAGTCTTCGCACAGCTCGTCGATGATCCGCCTCAGATCGACGCTGCGCAGATTCAGAGATAGATCTCCCGCCTCGATGCGGCTGAGCTCCGACAGGTCGTCGACCAGGCGCTCCAGGCGGCGGAGCTGGCGGGCCATGATGCGCCGAAGTTGCTGGTCGTCGTCCGCTGACAGACGGCCGGCACCTGATTCGAATGTCTCCACCGCGGAGCGTATGCCGGCCAGAGGCGTGCGCACCTCGTGGGAGAAGTCGGAGATGAAGTTTCGGCGGATCTGTTCCAGTCGCTCGATCTTCGTCACATCGATGAACAGCGCCACCGCAGCGATCTCCTCGGACGGCAGGGGCAGCGCGCGCATCTCGATCTTTCGCTCCACGACCCCGGATCGCACCGAGAAGCGCTCGATCGATTCTTGCCCGGCCAGAGCGCCGTCGAAGGCCTCGAAAATCTGCGACACGCGGACGACTTCGCTGAGCGGCTTGCCCACGACCGCTTCGCTCACGCCGAACAACTCGGCGAAGCGCCGGTTGGCAATGGCGATCCTCTGATCTCGCCCGACAGCCAGGACGCCTTCACCGAGGCCGTTGAGCATCTGCATGTCGGTAGCTCGATGCCGTTCCAGAACCTCGAGACGCGATGCAAGGAACTGACGCCTACGCTCGCTGTCCTCGAGTTCCGCTTCGAGGCTCCGCAGCCGGCGCATGAAGAGCCAGGTGATGGTGCCGACCAGCAGCAGGACCCCAAGGACAATCAGCACGATTACACCTGGGGAGGATCGTAGCGATAGCCGAAGCCGACCACCGTGGCGATC
>QHVS01000034.1:0-4943 GCA_003223635.1 Acidobacteriota bacterium
AAGCCCTGCACCACGCCGGCGATGGAGTTCTTGGCCGCGTCGGCCTCTTTGGCATGCTGCTGCATCTGGTCGGCAGCCACCTTGGCGATGGCTTTCTCATGCTCGCGCACTTTCAGATACATCTGAACCTGCGACTCGGAGAGCTTGCCGTCTTTCGGTGCTTCGTATTTGTCGTTGGCAACATCCTTCATCAGCTTGTAGGTGCTGCCCGACTTGTTCAGATCGCTGGCGATTTTGGCCTGATCGATCATCTCCTTCGCCTTGCAGCCGCCGAAGGCGACGGATAAACAGAGAACCGCAGGAATGAACCGGCGCATCGAAGTCCTCCAAATAAAGATTTAGACGGCGATTGTAGGTGTGCCGAGGTCTGAACGCAAGATCACTGCGAGAGCTGGCCGCGCACCTTGGTGGTCAGGTCGCTGAGAGCACGAAGAATCTCATCGAGCGAGGCGCGATGCTGGGAGCGCATGCTGGAGATTTGCTGCTCGAGCTGGCGAACCTTCTGCTCCAGCGCGGCAATCTGGCCGTTGCTGGCCACAGCCGCCCCCAGAGGGGACGGCTCATCCAGTTCGAAGGCGAGCGGTGACTCGTCTTGCACGAGATGCTCTGCGCCGATTTCCTCCACGTCATCCATTGGAATCGGCACCGGCACCGAGCCCGACATCGTGGCTGGACGTTCGCGTCCCTCGAGGAGTTGCTCGAGCGAGACTTCTTCCATCTTCTCGTAGCCCGCGTTGAGCGGATTCGACTCCGGGAAAGGAACCTCTGGGAAGGCGTTGAGGTCCGGGCCGGCGGGAAACGGCTCCGGCTCGGGCACTTTCGTCTTTCCGTGCGACGTCTTTGAAGGCTTGTGCGCCGTTGCCTTGTGTGCCTTTTCCGGCTTCTTGCGGTCGATCGGCTCGGGCTTCCCCTTCAGCCGGTTGAAGAGATGTTTGGCCGTGATCTTGGAGACGAGCTTGAAAGTCTCCATCACCCCTTCGCCTTTGATGGCCGAGGCTTCGGTGAAGGGATACCCCTCCAGATCGAGAACATCCTGGAGTTTGTTGATCGGCAGGACGCCGGGGATGTCGCGCTTGTTGAACTGAACGACGATCGGCGTGTCTTCAGGATTGATGTTGTTCTCTTTCAGGTTCTCGATCAGGTTGACGAAGCTTTCCTTGGTCGACTCGACCATGGAGGGCTGGGAGTCGGCAACGAAAACGACAGCGTCCGCTCCCTTGAGCACGAGCTTGCGCGTCTCGTTGTAGAAGACCTGACCGGGAACGGTATAGAGCTGCATCCGCAGATTGAAGTTGCCGACCTTGCCGATGTCGACCGGAAGAAGATCAAAGAAGAGCGTACGGTCGGTCTTGGTGGCCAGCGACAGCATCTTCCCTTTCTGCTTGGGATCGAGCTTGTCGAAGATGACCATCAGATTGGTGGTCTTTCCGCACAGACCGGGACCGTAATACACGATCTTTGCGGTCATTTCGCGCGTGGCGTGGTTGAACAGGACCATGGCGCTCTGAGGCGGAGAGTATCGCATACAATCGCCGCCGTGAACGATGACGCGGTCGAGATTCCGATCGAAGCTGTCCTCGATCTTCATGCGTTCCGTCCCGACGAGGTTCGCAGCGTCGCGCTGGAGTACCTGGCCGAAGCGCGAAGGCGCGGACTGCGGGAAGTGCGGCTGATTCATGGGCGAGGCGTGGGTGTGCAGCGGGCGAATGTCCAGAGTCTGCTCAGCGCACTGGATTTCGTGGAACGGTTCTGGGATGAGTCATCGCTCGGAGCGACCGTCGTGGTCCTGAGTCCCGCGTCCTGAGAATGGCTTCATTCTCGCTTCGGTTAACAACGGCATGTCCACGCTGTTTGAAGAGTTGAGCCGGGTCAAGACTTTCGAGTACACGGAAGAAGACGTCCGTGAATTCGAAGCTCTGCATGACGAGATTCGGGCGCTGAAGAAAGAGCGCAACGCGATCATCGTCGCCCACAACTACTATCGCCCGGAGATCCTCAAGATCGCCGATTTCGTCGGCGACTCACTGGAGCTGGCCCTGATGGCTTCCAAAGTGAAGGACTCCGACGTCATCGACTTCTGCGGAGTGCATTTCATGGCGGAGACGGCCAAGATCGTCAATCCGTCGCGAACCGTTCTGCTGCCGAACCTCCTGGCCGGATGCCAGCTCGCCGACTCCGCACCAGCGGAAGATCTCAAAGCACGGATCGAAGAACTGCGAAAGGACTATCCCGATCTGGCCGTCGTCAGCTACGTGAACACGACGGCGGCCGTCAAGGCCCTGTCCGACATCATCTGCACATCGGCCAACGCCCCGAAGGTGGTGCGCTCACTGCCGAACAAAAACATTCTCTTCGTCCCCGATCGCAATCTGGCGAACTTCGTAGCCCAGCAGGTCCCGGAGAAAAACATCATCCCCTGGGAAGGCTTCTGCTACGTGCATCAACAGATCACGCCGCAGGAGATTCAGCGGATTCGTGAGGCCGATCCAGAGATCGAGATTCTGGTTCACCCCGAGTGCCGGCCGGATGTGGCCAGGCTGGCCAACGCCGTGCTCTCGACTTCCGGAATGGTGAAGTACGCCAAGGAGCGGTCGGCATCGCGCTTCCTGGTGGTCACGGAATGCGGCCTTTCCGATCGATTGGCAATGGAAGTCCCGGAGAAGCAATTCCTCAAGGGCTGCAAGCTCTGCACGTTCATGAAGGTGACGACTCTGGAGGACGTGCGCGACTCGCTGCGCTATATGCGCTACGAAATCGAGGTACCGGAAGAGATCCGACTCCCCGCTGAACGCGCGCTGCGCCGCATGTTCGAAGTGACGGCGTAGTTTCGCCACCCCCCGCGATCAGCGACAGATCAATTGATACACGCCGATGACGTCGTCGCGTACGTCGTCGAGATCCGCCTTCATCTTTCCGATGGAGGCCTGGAACGCCGGATCGGCCTGCAGCGACTGCGTCCAGGGATGCTTCACCCACGTGTACCAACTATGGTTGCCCAGCACCGCGGAACGTTTCACCCAGGCCACGGCTTGCTTACGCTCACCGACCTTTGCGTAGCAGAGGGCCTGGCGCATGGCGGCCCAGTGATTGCGCTCGGCGTCACCTTCAAACGTGTTGAGCTCTGCCTGGCAGGTCTGTCGATCGTTGTTCGCTGCGGCGATCATGGCCTTCAGACTTTTTCCGAGGTAGTGGTTCGGGAGCAGCGAGGAAACCTCCTGCGCCTCCTCCGCCGCGCCGGTCAGATTTCCCTGAAGAATTTCGGCGATGGCCCGAATGTCGTGGCCGGCCACCTGGGAATCCTTCGACTCCAGCGCCCACCGCGCGTTCTTGAGCGCGCCCTCGGGGTCGACTGCGTTGACGTACCAGTAGCCCCGCGTTTTTGCTTCGTTCGAATTCGGATCGAGCCGCAGCATGCGCTCGGCGATGCAGTCCGCCTTCTGCGTGTCACCGACGGATACGAAGTATGTGGCCAGGCTGTTCAGGGCAGGGGAGTCGGTTGCGTTCAGGCGCAGCGCGGCGAGGTTCTCCCTCACCGACTCCCGAAAGCGATCCGGAAAGCGAACGAAGGCCCGGCCGAGCGCCAGGTGTGCTGCGGCAAGATTCGGATCGAGCCTGACCGCCTGCCGCGCGTACCACTCGGTCTTCTGGGCCGCGTCCGGCTCGTTCTCCAGCCCTCGGGCCTGAGCCAGCGACATGGCGATAGCCAGGTCGGCATACGCCGCGGCGAAGTTCGGATCGAGCGTCACCGCGCGCTTGAGCGATGCGATCTGCGTCTGATGTTCCGCGGGAAGAAGGCTTCCATTGAGCGCTCTTGCTTTGAGGTACTCCTCATACGCTTTCGGATTGGACGAGCGCGGCACGGAGATCGAGCTGACCTGCTCCACGCCGAGCTTGCGATTCAACGCGGACAACGTACGCGACGAGACGTCGTCGATGAGTCGGAGAAGATCGTCGCGCTTCCCATCGACCGAGTCGGCCCACACGCTGTATCCGGTACGGGTGTCGGTGAGTTGCAAGTTCACGCGCACCAGCTCGCCGGCGGCGAGGAAATGCCCCTCCAGGACGCTGTCGACATGCAGCTTCTCGCTGGCGGTCTTCGAATCGGTTCGTCGCGATCGGAACTCGAGGACCGCGGACGTCGGGCGCACCTGCAGCGAAGGAATCTGCTGCAGCTTTGTCACCAGCGCATCGGCCAGGCCGACCGACAAAAAGTCGTCGTTCGTGTTGTTGGCGATGTTCTCCAGCGGCAGAACGGCGAGGGAGTGGATGGGCGGTGGAGGGACAGGGAGCCCGCTCGCTGCCGGCACCACCCATCGGCCGCCGCTTCGGCCGAAGTAGATGGCCAGCGCAACCGCGCAGATCGAAACGATGGCCAGAACGATGCGACCCCAGTGCGGGCGGGCGCGGGTCGATCCGATGATGCTGCGACTGTGGGTTGGAATGGAGAATCGCGCCGTCGGTGTGCTGATCTCCTCGAGGTCGGCCGCCAACTCGCGAGCGCTCTGGTACCTCTCCTTCGGATCCTTCTTGAGAAGCCTTCCGATCACGCGCGCGGCGGCCGGAGGAAATGCCGAGTCGAGCGGGACGAACGGCTCGGGCTCAGAGCCGCGGATTTTCTCGAGGACCAGCAGTGCGGCGTCGGCGTTGAATGGCAGTTGGCCCGTGGCCATCTGATAGAGGACGACGCCGAGGGAGAAGAGATCGCTCCGCTCGTCGGCCGGCTGACCGCGGGCCTGCTCGGGCGAAAGATAGTGGATGGTTCCGAACATGTGGCCCGTCGTGGAATCGATCGAGGCCACCGGCATGTCGCGGTGAAGCGCCTTGGCCAGGCCGAAGTCGAGGATCTTCACCTGCCCGGATGGTTCCAGAATCACGTTTGCGCTTTTGAGATCACGGTGAACGATGCCGCCCTCATGCGCCGCCGCCAGCCCGGCGGTGAGTTG
>QHVS01000034.1:4976-39437 GCA_003223635.1 Acidobacteriota bacterium
TGCGGCGGATCCGCTGTGAAAGCGTCTCCCCCTCGCAATACTCCATGACGATGAAGGGGAGACCGTCGCTCTCTCCGACTTCGTAGATCGTTGCCACGTTCGCGTGGCGGATTGCGGCGGCGTTGCGCGCCTCACGGAGGAAACGAGCCCGCCGGTCGGCCGCCTCCAGTCCCTCCGAGTGGAGAACCTTCAGCGCCACGGTGCGCTCCAGGCGAGGATCGCGGGCCAGGTAAACCGTTCCCATCCCGCCCTTTCCGAGAATTCGGACAACCTGGAAGCGATCGAACGTCAGCGTGAGCTCGCTCATGCCGGGCGGTCTCTGGATTCTACACGACGCATCCGAGGGACTAAGTTCACCGCTGGTCGTTGTTCGTGCCGGCCGGGATGACTGAAGAACTAAGGCCGATACAGTTCAGCGAAGACCGCATCCCCAGCGGCGGCATCGAGGATGCGGTCGACGAGCTGGTCGAGCTTTACGGCGGCGAGATCAAAGAGTCCCGCCAGAATCAGCGGCGGTTCGTTCTTCCACTCCGCCGCGGGGTGGCCGTGGCCGGCGGCATCGAGTGCACGCTTTCCTGGGCGGTGGAGGCCGCTGACGAGGCCACTGTCACGCTCGTCTGTGACCGCGACGCTCCCAAAGTCCAGCGCGTGCTCCTTCTCGTCGCGGGCGTCATCGGGTCGCTGCTCTTCATGCTCTGGCCGTTTTTCGGCAAGGCGGCCACGCAGTTCGGAACGGTGGCCTGGGTGGGCGGGTTCACGGCCCTGGCCGTCTACCTTCTCACGCTGCGGCGCAGCTCGGGCGGAATCGCGTACGACTTCCTGCAGCGCCTCGCCCGGCGCCAGCGCGCTACTCCGTAAAGATCGTCTTGGCGATCGTGGCCAGCTGCATGTTCGACGTCCCCTCGTAGATCGTTCCGATCTTCGAGTCGCGCCAGAACTTCTCGACCGGATACTCGCGGGTGTAGCCGTTCCCGCCGAGAACCTCCACGGAGAGGGATGTCACTCGCTCACAGACCTGGGAGGAGAAGAGTTTGGCCATGGACGCCTCGCGCCGGAATGGTTTTCCGGAATCCTTGAGCCGTGCTGCGTTGTAGACCATGAGTCGCGCCGCCTCCAGGTCGGTAGCGGCTTGAGCGATCTGAAACTGAAGCCCCTGAAACTCGGAGATCGGCTTCACGAATTGTTTTCGCTCCTTCGAATAAGCGACGGCGTACTCGAGCGCGCCGCGGGCGATGCCAATCATCTGCGCACCGATGCCGATCCGTCCTTCGTTCAGCGTTTCGATGGCGATCTTGTAGCCTTTGCCCGCCTGGCCGAGCGTGTTTTCCTTCGGCACACGGCAATCTTCCAGGATCAGCTCGCAGGTGGACGAAGCGCGGATGCCGGTCTTGTCCTCCTTCTTGCCGACGGCGAAGCCGGGGAAATCGCGTTCGACGATGAACGCCGTAATTCCCTTGTAGCCGGCATCCGGATTCGCGTTGCCGAAGATGATGTAGATCCCCGCTTCAGCAGCATTGGTGATCCAGAGCTTCCGGCCGTTGAGGAGCCAGTGATCACCGCGATCCTGGGCCTTCGTGGCCAGGGCAAAGGCGTCGGAGCCGGATCCTGCCTCTGAAAGGGCATATGCGCCGACGGTGTCCCTGGTCAGCATCGGGAAGTACTTCGATCTCTGATCGTCGTTTGCCCAGCGGAGGATCGCGTTGTTCACCAGGGTGTTCTGAACGTCGACCACGACGCCGCACGACGCGTCGACATGGGAAAGCTCCTCGACCACCAGGACCGCATTAAAGAAGGTGGAGCCGGCGCCGCCCCACCGGTCGGGGACCTCAATGCCCATGATGCCGAGCTCGAAGAAGCTGTTGATCAGGTCCCTGGGCATGACCCCGGCCTTGTCCATGTCGTGCACCCTCGGGCGGATCTTCTCGATGGCGAAGTCGCGCACGCTCTGCTGGAACAGCTGCTCCTCTTCGGAGAGGACTGTGAGTGGCGCGCCTGGCGGGACATCAATGGTCTGGGTGGTCATCGGGGCGCTTCCGGGAACCTCGGTCGCATCATAGCGGATGTTTGACGGTTATCATCTGAGTGTCATGCCGCGAGCGCGACGACAGCCCCCGTGGCGGAATCTGGTAGACGCACGGGACTTAAAATCCCGAGCTCCGCGAGGGGCGTGCCGGTTCGAGTCCGGCCGGGGGCACCAATGCGGTATCCTTTTTCTGGTAAGGCGTTAATCAACAGATTCGCGGAGCACAAGCTGCGGACCACGGGCCGCGAACGCAACGTTGATTAACGCAGGGAGGGTGTGATGGGTACCTGCGACTACTGCGGCGAGCGATTTCCGCTGACGCGCTCCACTCGAAAATACTGCACTCCGCGCTGCAAGACGAACGCGTGCCTGGATCGGACGCCTTCACGGCTCTCGGCGGCCGAGGTCCGGGCGTTGTACGAATTGCTGGACATGGAGGTCGGATCCGGGCCGGAGCTGCAGGAACGGCTGCGAAGGATCATCGCGCCGCTGCGACCGCCGATCTTCTGGAGCGGCACGCTGCCGACGCTGGATTGAGCGCCGGAAAAGAAAAGGGCGCCTTTGCAGGCGCCCTTCCGGGGTGGGAGCTAAGTTGAACTCGCCCCCTCAGGTTTACTAGAACAATCCATCGAACGCAGTACCTCCTCCCCATGAATTTCCGGCGGACCCGCAACCAGCATCACGTCCATGGTCATGACCCACCTCGCCAACGTCACGGACCGGATCGACCGCTCCTACTCGCCCCGTGGTGGAAGGGAGGAGCGGGAACTTGATGTCTTGTCTTCAAAGATCGCCGCGGCATCGTGCCGCTTCAACGTGTACCCGAGAAAAGTGGATCCCCACCGCGCTTTATTGCAGGTCGGGAGCCTCTCTCTCCTCGTGCATGCTTAAAATCATACGGTTTTCATTTGAAATAGCAACGAACAAACCCGCGCCTCGCTATCGCAATCGTCGTGCCGGTCGCACAAGCCCGTGTGCTACCATTCGGCCTCTCCGAGCCCGCCCCATGAAACGACTGGTCCCTCTCGTCGCCTGCATGCTCGCGCTCGCTGCTGGAGAGGCGTTTTCCGCGACGGTGAGCGGCAAAGTCAGTTTCGCGACCAAACGTGGTCAGCATCCGGTCGTGACCGAGACCCTGCTGTGGCTCGAACCGACTGGCGGAAAGGCGCCCCAGCGCGCGCCGATGACCTATCAGATGACTACGCGCGGCAAGGCAGTCGTGCCGCACGTGCTGGCCATCCCCGTCGGTTCCACGGTCGAGTTTCCGAACGACGATCCGATCTCCCACAACCTCTTCTCGCTCTCCTCGAACAATTCGTTCGATCTCGGTCTCTACCGGCGGGGAGCTGGGAAGGCTCACACGTTCGAGTCACCGGGAATCGTCAACGTCTACTGCAATGTCCATCCGAACATGTCCGCCGTCATTCACGTCATGGCCACGCCGTATTTCTCCTTTGCCGACGCGGCAGGCAATTACGCCATTGGCGAGGTCCCGGCGGGCCGATACAGGCTGGTCGCCTGGAACGAGCAGGGAGGACAGACCGAATCGCCGATCGAGGTGACGAGCCGCGGAGCCGTGAACGGCGATCTCGCGCTGATGCTCGACAGCCGCAACTTCCGGCTGACGCAGCACATGAACAAACTCGGCAAGCCGTACCAGCCGCCGAGCGTGAAGGACTATTGATTGACCGTCCAGACGCTCGACACGCGCGCCGCCGAAGAGTCAACGCCGATCCGTAAAGCAGCCGCCGTCGAGCGAGCGCGCTTTCCGCTCGTCTGGAAGCTGTTCGGTCTGACCGCGCTGCTCATCGTCGTGGTTGTGGCGATCGCGGTGGGAATCACCATCCAGCGCGCTGATGGCATCGCCCGCACGACCGTGAATTCCTCGATCTCGGGCGCGGCAAGGCTCTTCAAGGAATTTGAGCGTCAGCGACTGGGCCGGCTGGCCCTGCCGACGGAGCTGCTGGGCAATGACCCGGCCTTCGTGGCTTACATTCAAAAATCGCTGGCCGGTGAAACGCCCGCGTCGGCGAGCGGCGCAACCCATCCATCCGCGCCTGTCGTCGACCTGGTGAGCATCGCCGATCAACTCGAACAGCGGCGGCAGGCGTTCGGGACGGATCTGGTCATCCTCCTGGATGATCAGGGGAGGGTAGTGGCGAGGACCGATCAACCGACGGTGACCGCGCCGACCAAAGAAGATCTGTACGAGCGCTCGTCATTAGTGAAGAAGGTCGTCGATGACGCGAGCATCGACGTCACGGCCGGCGTCATGGCGTTAGGAAGCCGCCTGGTTCACGCAGCGGTCGCTCCGATCGGCGCCGGAGCGAACAATGTCCGCGTCGGCTACCTCATCAACGCGCTGGCCATCGACGACGCGTTTGCCAATCGGATCGCAGACTCCACCACCGCCGGGGTGATGTTCGCCGCCTCGCCGAACGTGACGTCGACACCGGTCATCTCCCGGTCTCAAAACGCTCCGAGTGTGGGCATGCAGCAGATGAAGGATGTCGACCGAATTTTTCGCACCGGCAAGAGCATCCCTCCCAGCACAGTGCACATCGAGCGCAGCTCGTACATCATGACCGGTGAGCCGCTCGTGGGCGGGACCGACGTGGTCGGCGCGGCGGTGTTCCTGCGTTCGCTCGATCGGGAGTTCGCTCCCTTCAAGCAGATCGAGAATGCCCTGCTGCTGAGCGGCGGCGCAGCGCTGCTGCTGGCGTTCATCCTTTCCTGGCTCATCGCCAAGCGCGTAACCAGCCCCATCGAACATCTCGCCGGAATCGCGCAGGCGGTCACCGCGGGCGACTACAGCGTGCATCCCAACGTCGATCGCAGCGACGAAGTCGGAATCCTCGGCCGCTCGTTCGCCAAGATGATCACCGCCTTGCGCGACAAAGCGGAGCTGGAAGAGCTGTACGAAGAGATGGCCGCACGATCGCAGGAACGAGAAGCCGTCGTCACGCGAAAGGCGGAGCCGGCTCGCCTCGAGGAAGGGACCATTCTGGTCACCGATCTCCGCGGGCTTCCTCCAGTTGGCGAAGGCGAGCCGGCGGTGCTCGTGGCGGCGCTCTCGCGCGTGCTGCAGATGCAGGAGGCCGAGGTGGTCCGGCAGGACGGAGATGTACGTGAAGTCGACGGCCAACGCCTGATCAGTGTCTTTCGCGGGGATCGCGGCGTGTTGCACGCGATCCGTGCGGCGCGGGCAATCAATGAAGAGTTGGCGAGCCTTAGCGACGTGAAGATGTCAGTGAGCGTCGGAATCGCGACGGGGCAGTTCGTCAGCGGATCGGTGAGCGCAGGTCAGGAGAGCGGACTGGCCATTCTTGGCAATGCGCCGCTTCTGGCCAGCGTGCTGGCGTGGCATGCCTCGGCCGGTCAGGCGTACATCTCATACGAAACCGCCCAAGCGGCCGGAGGAGAGATCCTCTCCGGTTCCACGCGTGAGCAAGTGCAGCTCAAATGGTTGCCCCAGCCGCTGCCCGTGGCGTCGCTTCCGCTGGTCAGCCTGACCACCGGCGTGATGCGATCGATCGGCGCGAACACGACCGGAGCGGAAGCCACGATGCGAATCGGAACAGCGCCCGGTGAAACTGCGCCCCCTTCGCCGATCGCAGATCTGGCTTCCGGCGCGCTCTTCGCCAATCGTTACCGCATCGATCAGATCCTAGGCCGGGGCGGCATGGGCGTCGTCTACAAGGCCACCGACACGCAGCTCGACGAAACGGTGGCCATCAAGACGCTGCCGGGCGATGTGATGACGCGCTCGCCGGAGGATCTGGAGCGCTTCAAGCGCGAGATCCGCCTGGCCCGCAAGATCACGCACCGCAATGTCCTCCGCACGTATGACTACGGCGAGGCGGAAGGCGTTTACTTCATCAGCATGGAATTCGTTCGCGGGTATACGCTGGCTGAGCTGCTCGACGAAGCGACGGGCCATCGTCTGGTGCCGCGCCTGACCATGGGCATCGGCCGTCAGATCTGCCGCGGACTGCAGGCGGCACACGAGCAGGGAATCATCCATCGCGACATCAAGCCGCAGAACGTGTTGATCGATCACACCGGCGAAGTGAAGGTGATGGACTTCGGCATCGCCCGGATGGCCGAGGCGAAAGAAGGAATGACGCAGGCCGGGTTGATCGTGGGAACGCCGCATTACATGAGCCCGGAGCAGGTGCAGGGAAAGACACTCGACCCGCGCAGCGACGTCTACTCGATCGGTCTGTTGCTCTACGAGATGCTGGCAGGACAGAAACCGTTCGGCGCGGCATCGCTGACGGCTGTGCTGACGGCACACATCACGGAGACGCCGAAGCCGCCGATTGATCTGCGACCGGAAATCGGACGGGAGATCAACGCGATTGTCGTCCGCTGCCTGGCCAAGAATCCATCGGACCGATACGCGGACGCCGGCGCGCTGCTCCACGATCTCGATCAGGTGCAGATCGGCGCTACCGCCGCGGCTGCGTGACGGTCATTTCCAGATGGAATCGATCAGCGGCGCTTTGAAATAGAGCGCACCGACTTCGAGCGCGGCCGCTTCGCCGCGGCTGTCCATCGTCAGGGATTTCAGGCGGACCAGGGGAAGCTTGTGATAGTGGCTGAAGTTCAACTCCACGTACAGCGGATTGCCGGGGATTGTGCGCATGAGGTCCGCGGTCGCTGGTGCAACGTTACTCACAAACTCGTAGACGATTCTCTTGAGTTGCGGATTCTCAGGGACGATCTGCGTTGTCCAGATATCGATCCACGCGCTCGGCCCGTAGACGAGGCGGTAGCGGCTGGCGGCAAAGCCGCGAACTCTTCCTGCCCTCGGCGCGGAAAGAACCGGTGATTCTCCCTGGATCCGCCTTCCCTTCGCTCCCGTGAGGCGCGCCATCACAGCCGGGAACTCGACGATCGGCACTTCTGTGTACATCCGGGCCAGGGGATTCATGACCGTAACCGTCTCTGATCCGTTGCGGCTGAAGCCATTCAGCCAGAAGGTATTGGCGCGCACGCCGTGGGGATAGATGTGCAGCGTCACCATTCCGAATCTGCCGAGATAAGGAAAAGGAGCGGCGGGTCGCGCTTCCAGCTCCAAGTGGTAAGCGTGGAGCGGGAGAGCGAGCGCGAAGAGCGCAATGGTCAGGAAGCGTGGAGACATGAGAAGGGCGGCCGACCGGCCGCCCTGATTCTTAGAACGTGGAATCGAGGAATGGCCGCAATTTCTTCGAGCGGGAAGGATGGCGCAGCTTACGCAGCGCTTTCGATTCGATTTGGCGGATGCGTTCACGGGTGACGTTGAACGATCGGCCCACTTCCTCGAGCGTGTGTTCGGAGCCGTCGCCGACGCCGAAGCGCATCTTGAGCACCTGCTCTTCGCGCGGCGTGAGCGTGCGGAGCACCTTGTTGGTCTGCTCCTTGAGGTTGGCCACGATGACGTGATCGATCGGAGAGATCACGCCGCGATCCTCGATGAAATCTCCCAGATGCGAATCTTCCTCTTCACCGATCGGCGTCTCCAGAGAGATCGGTTCCTGGGCGATTTTCATGATCTTGCGGACCTTGGCCACGGGCATGTCCATCCGCTCGGCGATCTCTTCCGCCTGCGGCTCCCGTCCCAGCTCCTGCACCAGCGCCCGTGAGGTGCGCGTCAGCTTGTTGATTGTCTCGATCATATGCACCGGAATGCGGATGGTGCGGGCCTGATCGGCGATGGCCCGGGTGATCGCTTGCCGGATCCACCACGTCGCGTACGTGGAGAACTTGTATCCGCGGCGGTACTCGAACTTCTCCACGGCCTTCATCAGGCCGATGTTCCCTTCCTGAATCAGATCGAGGAACTGCAGTCCGCGGTTTGTGTACTTCTTGGCGATGGAGACGACCAGGCGCAGGTTGGCCACGATCAGCTCCTGCTTGGCCTGATCGGCTTCCTCTTCACCCTGGCGGATCTCGCGGATGGTCTTCTTCAGCTCCTCGTTTGCGGTGCCGTAGAAGCCCTCCAGCTCGCGCAGTTTCTCCTGATATTTCTGCAGACGGCGGCGATAGAAGTCGCGGCGGGTCTTGTCCTTCTCCCGCTTTAGCGCCGCGTCGTCTTTGCGGATCATCGACACGCTCTGCGACAGCTCGCTGTCGATGTCCTTCAACTTGTTGATCATTCGATTGCGGGTCTGCGGAGTGAAATCGATCAGCCGCAGCTCCGTGGCCAGGTCCTGCTCCAGCCGGTCGATCGTCCTCTGCGTCAAGGCAATCTGACGCTGCGACAGCTTCTTCGACTCGGCGAGCTTGGCCTTCTGATCTTTGATCCGCTTATCCAGCCTGGCCACCTTCTCGAAGATGGCCATGATGTCGTTGATCTTGTTGATCGCGCTGGCGGGCATTTTCGGCTCGCCCGGAACGTCAGGCTCGCCGTCATCCTCCGGCATGGCCAGATCAATCATCTCCTTGATGACCCGCGTGTCCTTCTTCGCGCTCTCGAAAATCTTGAGGATTTCTTCAAGGATGATGCGGTTCTGCGAGAGCGCCTTGTAGACCTTGCGCTCTCCCTTCTCGATGCGCTTGGCAATGTCGACTTCCCCCTGCCGGTCGAGGAGCTTGACCGTTCCCATCTCGCGCAGGTACATGCGGACGGGATCGTTGGTCTTGTCGACGATGCCGCTGGAGGCGGCGATGATGTCCGCCTGCACCTCCTCGCGCTGGTCCATCTCTTTTTCTTCGATGGTCCCGTCGATGGTCACGATTCCCTTGGACGGTGGGGCGAGCTGCTTTTCGGCGTCATCGACGACGTCGATGCCGAGGTCGCTGAAGCGGATGTAGATCTCGTCCAGCTCTTCGGGGAGGCTGGTCACTTCTTCCGGGAGGGTCTCGTAGATCTCGTCGTACAGCAGAAAGCCCTTTTCCTTACCCAGGGCGATGAGCTGCTTGACCTCGACATACTTTTCCTCAACAGCCAACTCGCCGACCCCCTCTTCGAAATTCGCTTCCTGTTCGAGATTCGCAGTTCGTAGCCGTGTCGTCATTTGCTCTGCCGCTCCTCCCAACTCGCGGGCAGCCTTTTGGTTGCCCTTTGATCCAACGGTTCGAATAACTTACGGCCTTTCGCCTGATCCTGACCCGCGCCAGCGCGGTGCGTGTTCGAGGACATTCGCGTAATCGCCAGAGGACGATTTTTATTTCAATGTATCAAGCACTTGCATCCAGCGGCGCTTCTGCTGCCACAGCTCGCTGATGCGAGTTTCATCTCCGGCTTGTTGAGCTTCCTGGATTTCGCGCTGAAGTCCGCGGAGCCGTCGGTCGGCCGCCAATCGCTCCAGCGCACGTAGATTCTCATCGATTCGGGCGAGTTCAGCGTCGTCAAGATCGTCGCTGAGGGTGAGCTCGGACAGCAGGGTCAGCTCGGCCTCGCCCCTAAGATGGGTCGCGATTTCCGAATAATCAATAGGATCGGCGCTGGAAAGCCGGGTTTTTATGATAGAAAAGAGCGTTTTGCACGCCGGGTCGGCAAACGCGTCCTCGTCGATCCGGTCCAGTATCTCCCTCCCGATCTTCCCCTGAACCGTCGCGGTCAAGAGCCGTTTCTCACCCGTCGGAACTGCCCTGATTACAGTGCGCTCAATACTTTGGGCACTTTTGGCGCGGACCCGTGACCATACCGTCTCGAATTCCAGGCGGAAGGCGTCGGCGATCCGCTGCGCGGCGTCATTGCGAACCACGGCGTCGGTTACCGCGCTCAACAGCGGCACAAAGGACTCCACCCGCTCCGATTTCTCCCTGCCGGTCAGGCTGCTGACGTTCCCGGCCCACTGTTTGAGGCCGAAGTCGAAGATGTCGGTGGCGTTGCCGAGGATCTCGAGGAAGCGGTCGGCTCCCTGCTTCTGCACCAGGGAGTCGGGGTCCTTCTCGCCCTGCAGATCGAGCGCAGAGACGGAGAGCCCTGCGGAGAGAAGAACAGGGGCGGCGCGGAGGGTGGCGGCGCGTCCGGCATCGTCACCGTCATAGGCGATGACGACGCGCGTGGTGTGCCGGCGCAGAAGCGAGGCCTGTCCGCTGGTCAGCGACGTTCCCATCGAAGCGACGACGCCTGGAACGCCGGCGTTGTCGATGGCGATGGCGTCGAAGTAGCCTTCCACCAGGATCGCCCGGTCGATGCGGCGCATGGCGTCCTTCGAGCGGTGCAGGTTGTAGAGCAGGCGCGATTTGTTGAACAGCTCCGAGTCAGGGGAGTTGAGATACTTCGGATCGCTTCCGTCAAGCGATCGGCCACCGAATCCGACCAGCGCACCAGTCTCACTGTGGATGGGAATCATCAGCCGGTTGCGAAACCGGTCGTAATACCCGCTGCCGCTTTTCCGCGGCATCACCAGCCCGGCCAGCTCTAGTTTCTTCTCTCCATGCTTGCGACCGAGGCGCGACAGGACGTAGTCCCATGAATCAGGCGAGTAGCCAAACCCGTACTTCTTGACGACCTCCTCCGGCACACCGCGCTGCTCGAGATAGTGCCTGGCCGGGTTGTCGCCCCAGCCAAGGGCCTGGTGAAACGCTTCCGAAGCTTCGTCGATCACTTCAAGAAGGTCATCTTTGTCGGTGTCGCGGGCCGTTCGCTTGCGGCGCGGCAATTCGATTCCGACGCGCGTTGCGACGTGCTCCACCGCCTCCGGAAACGTGAAGCGTTCGGTCAAGGCCAGGAACTTGAAGATGTCGCCGCCCTTGCCGCACCCGAAGCAGTAGAAGAGTCCCTTGTCTCGATCGACATGAAAGGAGGGAGTCTTCTCTCGATGAAACGGGCAGAGGCCCTTGTAGCTCTTTCCGGCGAGCTTGAGCGGCGTGACCTGACTGACGAAGTCTACGATGTCGGCTGCCGAGCGCACTTGCGAGATTACCGAATCGTTGAGGTCTACGAATGCCATGGTTGTCGGTGATTACTCTTCGAGCACGGCGATTGTCGCACCATCGCCTCCTTCGTTCTCGCCACCGGGTCGCCACGATTTCACTGCAGGATGTTTGCGCAGATGGTCGCGCACCGCTTTCCGCAGTGCGCCGGTACCGAATCCGTGGATGATGCGCACCGCCTGCTTGCCTTCCAGCAATGCGCGATCGAGAAACTTATCTGACTCCTCCAAGGCATCGTCGACGCGCTGACCGATGAGGTTCAACTCGGCTTGTGGCGAGTCGGTGCTCGGTGGTCCGGGCGTAGCCCTTCGTCTTCCTCCCGACCCGCGACCCGCAACCTGCGACGCGCTGGGAACGAGATCTTTCAGATCCACAGTCATCTTTTTCCCGCCGACGGACAGCACCGCTTTTCTGCCGGCAACGGACACCACCTCGCCGTTGACCTTGAACTTGCGATGCTCAGCGCGATCACCCGCTCGCACTTCCCGCTGTTCGGCGGGGATGAACTCGATAGCCTTTTCCACCGGCCTCGTCAAGGCGCTGATGACTTGGGCTGCGTTGAGGTTGGCTCGTTCGGCGCGATCGAGATCGCGGAGATTGCGGATCTCGGCGGCGAGCTGCCGGCTGATGTCATCCCTCAACCGCTCCAGCTCATCGCGGTACGACGCACCGAGTCGTGCACGCTCCTGGTCGAGCTTTTGTTGTTTTGCCGCTGTCGCGCTCCGCTCCGTCTCCAGATCGCGCCGGAGTCCTTCAACCGCTTCGGACTCAGCGACGAGCTCAGACATCTTCTTCTGAAGTTGCGCGAGCAGCGCGTCGCTCGTCCCATAACGATCCCCCAGCCTCTCGCGGGCGCGGGCGATGACCGAGGAGGGGAGCCCGATCATCTGGGCGATGTCGATGGCTCGGCTGCGGCCCGGGATTCCGGTGATCATGCGATAGGTCGGCTGGCCGGTGGCGGAATCGAACTCCATCGATGCGTTCACGATCCTCGAATCATTCACGGCGAAGGTTTTCAGCGAGGAGAGATGCGTGGTGACGATCAGGAGCGCTCCACGAGCGAGTAACTCCTCGACCACCGCTGCAGCGAGTGCAGCCCCTTCCTCCGGATCCGTTCCTGACCCGAGCTCGTCGAGGAGCACCAGCGATCGCTCCGTGGCCCGGCTGAGAACGCGCTTCAGCCGCAGCAGATAAGCGGAGAAGGTCGACAGGTGTTCGAGCACGCTCTGGTCGTCGCCGATCAGAATGTGGAGCGCATCGACGATGGGGATGTTCGTCCCGTCGGCCGCGGGAACCGGAAGACCACTCATGGCCAGAGCCACCAGCAATCCTGCGGTTTTCAAGGCCACGGTTTTTCCGCCGGCATTCGGACCGCTGATGATCAGAGCGGTCGTCTGGCGATCGAGCTTCACGGTAATGGGAACGACGCGCTGCGAGCTGGGCTCCTCGCCGAACGCCTCGGCCCGTGCGGCTGCAACGCGCTCGTCGAGGAGCGGATGGCGCGCAGCGATCAGATGCAGCGCATGATCGTTGTTGAAGGAAGGGCGGCAGACGCCCACGTCATCGGCGAAAACCGCGCAGGCCTGCAGCGCGTCGATCTCACCCGCGGTTCGCGTGGCGGCCAGGATGGAGTCCGCCGCGTCGATGACGAGCTGGGAGACATAGCGGGTGATGCGGGCGATTTCTTCGCGCTCGTCCATGATCAGCGCAGCGAGGTCGTTGTTGGCCTCGATGGCCTGCATCGGCTCGATGAAGAAGGACGCGCCGGAGCCGCTGCGCTCGTGCAGGATTCCGGCGATTGCGTTCCGGCGGTCGCTGCGGACAGGGATGCAATAACGGTCGCCGCGCATGACGATCAGCGGCTCCTGAACTGCTTCGGCGTTGCGATTCATCACATCCTGCAGCACGCGTTGAATGGCATTGCGTTTCTGCTGCACGCGTTGCCGGATGGCGCGCAGCTCGGCCGAGGCGTCTTCGCGCAGTTTGCCGTCACGCGTGAAGTACTTGTTCAGCTTGGAGAGCAGCCCCCCGAGGTCGGGGATCAGCGAGGCAAGTGCAGTCAGATGAGGAAAGACTTCGGTTCGCAGGAACGTCTCGCGAATCGATTGCGTCGCCTGAATGGCCCGCACGGTCTGCCACGACTCCTCCAGCTCGAGCACTGTGTCGCGTGACAGGAGCGGACCGGCATCGATGAGCCCCGCCAGCGGCAAGAGACCCTCGGTCTGATAGAAGCGGATCATCTCCGCCAATCTGGCCTGCGCTTGCTCGCATTCGGCGAGCGTGCGCAGAGGCGCGCGGCGGGCGATGGCCGCCTTCCCGAGCGAGCTCTTGGCCTCCATGGCGATGAGCGCCAGGACGCGGTCGAATTCGATGGACTGCAGCGGGGATTGCGACGTCATCTGACCATCAAAGAAAAAGGACTCGCGTTTCCGCGAGTCCTTTCCGTGAATCGTTGTGTCACTATCGATCAATATCCGGCGCGCCGCTCTTCCGCCAGCTTGCGCAACACTTTCTTGCGGGCGGCGATCGCTTTTCTCTTTCGTTTGGTGCTGGGCTTTTCGTAATGCTGGCGCTTTTTCAGCTCGGAGAGGATCCCCGACTTCTCACATTTCCGTTTGAATCGGCGCAAAGCGTTCTCAAAGGTCTCATCTTCTTTGACATGCACTAATGGCATCCCGTATCCCCCCCTTCTGCTTTAAGTTGCCACGCGGTCCCTGTTGGCGCTCCAATTTTAGGAACCGTGAGGGGCGCGGTCAACGTCGGTATCAACCGGGCGGGCCGTCGGCTCCATTCCTGGGGGGAGCAGATCGCGATCCAATCTATTGAGCGATTGCGTCTTACGCGTCGGACGCGCCCTCGGTTAGAATGCGCGCCGTCATTGGCCTGAAGGAGATCTTCACATGATGCGCAGATTCGCTGCTGCTCTGCTCGCTCTCGCCATTGCGGCATGTGCCGCGACACAGCCGGCCACCCGTCCGGTTGCCGCGAAGCTTCCTCCACCGCCCCCGACCGAGGTGCGCCCCGTTACGGAGACGGTGCAGGGTGTCGTGATCACCGATCCGTATCGGTGGCTCGAGGATCAGACCAGCACGGAGACTCGGGCCTGGATCGAGCGTGAGAATAGTTACACCGACTCGGTCCTCAACAGTCTTCCGGACAAACAGCGATTTGCAAAGCGGATCGAATCCCTCCTGAACACCGATCAGTTGGGAGCGCCGGTGATCCGCGGAGGGCGGTACTTCTTCACGACTCTTCTCAATCTACATGCGGGAGAGCGCGACTGGACCGGACATCCTGCTCATCGATCCTGCCCCGATGAATCCGAAGCACACGACGAACGTCGGGCTGGAGGACGTCAGCGAAGACGGAAAGATGCTGGCGTACTACGTTCGGGAGGGCGGGGCGGATGAGACCGAGATCCGTTTCTATGATGTCGAGGGCCACCACGACACCGGCGCGGCGCTGCCGCGGGCGCGCTACTTCGGCGTGTCGCTGACGCCGGATCGGAACAGCACGTACTTTTCACGCATGCTGACGGAAGGTCCACGCGTCTTTCGCCGGCTGATCAATGGCGGGGAAGACGAGCGGTTGTTCGGCGACGGCTACGGGCCGGAGAAAATCATCAGTGCCAGCATGTCGGAGGACGGCCGCTATCTGGTCATCGAGGTTTCCCACGGGTCGGCGGCGAAGAAGACCGAGATCTATCTGAAGAACCTGAACACCGATGGGCCGATCCGCACGGTGATCAACGATCTCGACGTCCGCTCATCGGCGGAAGTGGCCGGCGATACGCTGGTCATTCAAACCAACTGGGATGCGCCGAACGATCGAGTGATGGTCGTCAATGCTGGGAATCCCGCTCGGGCCAACTGGCGCGAGCTGGTCGCCGAAAACAAGAACGCTGTGCTGCTGGGGACTTCGGCGGCGGGAGGGAAACTATTTCTTCGCTACCTGCAGGATGTGAAGCCACGCGTCCTCGCATACGGGCTCGACGGAGCGTCCCAGGGAGAGATTCACTTCGACACGATCGGAACGCTGTCCGACGTCTTTGGGACATGGAGTTCTCCCACTGCGTTTTATCGATTCAGCTCGTTCGCATTGCCGCCGACGACGTACGCCTACGACGTTCCGACCGGGAAGAGCAGCATCTTTTTCCGCCAGAGCGCGCCGGTGAATCCGGACGACTTCACGGTGGAACAGGTCTGGTACACGTCGAAAGACGGCACCCGCGTGCCGATGTTCGTCATGTACAAGAAAAGTCTGCAGCGGAACGGAACGAATCCCACCCTGCTGACCGGCTATGGCGGTTTCAATCTGAGCCAGCTTCCCGGTTTCTCCGCCACAGCCGTGACCTGGGCGGAGAACGGCGGCGTCTACGCGCTGGCGAATCTTCGCGGGGGAAGCGAGTTCGGCGAAGCGTGGCACCACGCCGGGATGCTGCAGAACAAACAAAACGTCTTCGACGACTTCGCCTCGGCAGCGCACTACCTCATCGATCAGCGCTTCACCTCACCGCGACATATCGGCATCAGCGGGGGAAGCAATGGCGGACTTCTGGTCACCGCGCTCACTACGCAGCATCCGGACCTGGTGAAGGCGGTGGTGGTCAGCTATCCGCTCATCGATATGGTGCGCTATCACAAGTTCCTCGTCGCCGGATTCTGGGTGCCGGAGTACGGATCGGCGGACGATCCCGAACAGTTCCGAACCCTCTACGCCTACTCGCCCTATCAGCACGTGGCGCNTTCATCACCGGAGACGCCGACACGCGCGTCGCGCCGCTTCACGCCCGGAAAATGGCGGCGTTGATGCAGGCCAGCACCGGCTCGGACAATCCGGTCCTGATCCGCTATCACGTTTCCAGCGGTCACTCAGGAGGAGAGCCGTTGAAGGTGCAGGTGAATAATTCGGCGGAGTCGCTGGCGTTTCTGATGTGGCAGTTGAGATGATCGAGCGCCGGCAAGTTGCCGGCGCACCCGCCGCCAAGTTGGCGGCGCTCCTAACCGCCTACCAATCGTTCTACCCGGGCGATGATGGCATCGAGCGCCACCTGATTCTCGCCGCCCTCCGGGATGATCAGGTCGGCGTAGCGCTTCGACGGTTCGACGAACTCCTCATGCATCGGGCGTACGGTGGTCAGGTACTGCTGCACCACGGAATCGAGCGAGCGGCCGCGAGTCTGGATGTCGCGCGTGAGCCGGCGCACGAAGCGGATGTCCGCGGGCGTGTCGACGAACAACTTGATGTCGATCCGCTTGCGCAGCTCCGCCTCGGCCAGCACCAGGATTCCTTCCACGATGATCACTCGCTTCGGTTCGACCCGCTGCGTGTCCGTCCGGCGCGAGTGCGTGGCGAAGTCGTACATCGGCACTTCAACGGAGGATCCTTTGGCCAGCACGTCAAGATGGCGGATCAACAGCTCCGTCTCCAGCGAATCGGGATGATCGAAGTTGATCTTGTGGCGTTCCGCGGTGGAGAGGCCATCGAAGCTGCGATAGTAGGAGTCGTGGGAGATCCACTCGATGCGACCGCTCCCGACGCGGTCATAGATGGCGCGAGCAACAGTCGTTTTTCCGGAGCCGGTCCCGCCGGCGATCCCGATGATGACCGGCGTTTCCATCGGGCAACTACAGCTCTTCCAGCTCTCCCTCGGTGACGAAGTCGGCAGGGTCGTCCGTGCCGCAGGCGGTGCACATCACCACGGTTACTTTCCCGTCCTCCCACTCGAACTGGTAAGTAGGCGTTTCGCACTGCAGGCAGATCGGACATGGTCCGGAAAGAATAACGCAGTTCGGAGGCTATTGCGTTTGGCGGTCCGCATCCTGCGCGGGGGGAGCGCCGAGGGCCGGCGGAATGAAGCGGGCGTCGCTGGTCCGGTTATCGATCACCGAGCCGTAGACGTAGGTGTCGTGCGAGCCGGTCTCCACGATCACGGTGAAGTCATCGCCCTTGGTGATCAGAGGAAAGATCGCCTGAATCGCTTGATGCCAGAGAGCATTCCTGGGGATGGTCACTCGTGCAACCGCGACGTTTCGTCCCACAACCCTCTGCAGCGCGAGCGTGAACGATGCCTCCTTCTCGCCGAGATTCGCGAGGCCGATGTTCGTTCGGAAGTCGTCGCTGAAGGAGAGCCCGTCCAGCCGCCGCAGTGGATAGTAGGGATCGCTGTAGATGACGGGGATCGGTTCCGGCTTGGTGATGTCAGCGCCGCGCACCCCGTACACAGTGGCAATCACCCGAATGGAGTGACGCCCGAGAGTCTGCACCCGGAGAGGCGAAAGCGCCTGTGCCATGCCGAATGCCTCGCCCACCACGTCCGTGAAGCGCTGCACGCCGCCCGCTGGAAGCGTGAGCAGAATCGTAGGTTCGTCGACGGCGGCGGGCAGAGAGAGCGCAACGGTCGCTTCCTGCGATGTGTCGTTGCGCAGCTCGACATCCGTCTTCCAAACGACTCCGATACCGGCCACACTGCCGACGACCGGCACAAGAACGCTGATGCTCGGCGGCTCCGCCGCGGCGGCCCGCGCTTCCACCGCGGTGGCCATCAAAAACACGAACGCCAGGGCTGCCATCTTCACGATTGGACGATTCCCGCTAGTCTCACGTTTCAATGAAGTGGGGCCGGATCAGCCGCCGGAGAATCACGCCGATCTTTTCCAGCGGCGTAAGCGAAAGCCGTTTTCGCAGAACGATCAGAGGATTCCGGCGAAGACGCTGCAGTACCGTAGCGTACACGCCGCCCATCAACAGGGTTGGAAAACGCGAGTCGAACGACAGCTCGTTCAGCAGCGGCTCCGCGGCGCGGAAATACGATTCCGCGCGCTCGATCTGAAATTCGATCAGCTGGCGGAGCCCGTCCCCTTCCACGCGGTCGAAGAGATCATGCTCGCTCACCCCAAAACGCCGCAGCTCGTCCTGGGGCACGTACACGCGATCGCGAGTGAGATCATCGCCGATGTCGCGGGTGACGTTCGTCAGCTGCAGCGCGGTGGCCAGACTTCGGCCGTGGTCGATGGCTGCCTGCGTGCCATAGCCGAAGATGGCCAGCGAGATGTCGGAAATCGACAGCGCGACAAGCCGGCAGTACTGCAGGAGCTCTTCGAACGTCGCGTACCGCTTCTTCACCAGATCCTGGCGGCAGCCGTCGATGAGAGCGACGAAGGCAGCCTTCGGAATGTCGAAGAAGCGAAGCGCATCGGCCAGGGCAATCGTGATGGGATGGGAAGGGCGGCCGGCATAGCAGGCCTCGAGCTCGCGCTGCCAATCATCCAGCGCTCGCCCGCCGCTCGCCGCTCGCTGCTGGCCTTCATCTGCAATGTCGTCCGCCCACCGGCAAAACGCGTAGGCGGCGTAAACCGCGAAACGTTTCCGCCGCGGCAGAAAGCGGAAGCCGACCGAGAAGTTGGCGCCGTAGCGATGAGCGATGCGCCGGCAGAACGCGTAGGCCTCGTCGACCGTTGGAGCGACCGGCATCGGCAGCGCGTCGGCAGCGCTCATGAGACCGGTCCCAGCGGCGGTACTTTCATTTCCGTATCGCGCGACCGACACCAATGCTCGCCCGGCTTGTGCAGACAGCGCCCGCGATGCCGCCACACTCGGCGCACGACCGGCGCGAGCATCGACTTCCACCATCTTCCCTGATGCCAACTGCTGAGGTACGTGCGGAAATCTTTGGCCCGGGCGGCGTGACGGACGAACAACGACAGTCCGACGTTGCCGCCCGTCTCGTACAAAAAGCGATTGACCAGACTGATCTCCTGTTTCTGACCGAGCTCGTTCTGCCACAGATCATCGAAGTCGCGTTCCTCCAGGATGCTGCGCGCGGCGAGATGTCCGCTGGTCAAGGCGTATCGAATGCCGAGGCCAAAGAGATAATCCTGAAAACCGGCGGCCTCGCCGACGTAGCGCGCGTTGCCGTTAGTGGCGCGATGCTTGAGATGAAAGTTCATATACGAGTAGCCAGTGCGCGTCTGCTCCGGGATCCGGAACCCGTGGAGGCGTTGCGCTTCGGCGAGCGAATGCGCGAAGTACTCGTCGATCCGTTTGAAGTCGGCGACGATGGCGCAGCCGAACGTCGCGATGCCGTCGAGGATGAAGAGATAGTAGTACCCGCCAGGGGAGAGCTTGTGGTTGAAGAAGACATCGATTCGATCCGGCTCGTCCGTTCGCCAGGTCATCTCGCGGGCCAGGCCGTCCGGCGACGCCGGTCCGGTGGCCACGATGTCCGCTTCTTCCGCCCCGAGCCGGCTGTTGAAGATCACGTTCGCGCCTGCGTTGCGCGCTTGAGCGAGCAGTCCGCGATCGAGGGTTCCCTCTTCCGCACCGCGCCGGATGAACCAGCCGTACGGCTCGCCGCTGCGGATCACACGCGCCACGCCCCGGGCGTCGTAGAACGTGGCCCAATCGGCGGCGCGAAAGTAGAAGTTCTCCTGCACGCCGATCCGTTCGAGGAAGCGAGGAATCGGCTCGCCCACGGACGCGGATTCGATGATCTGCAGATCGCCGATGAAGCGCGTGCCGACATCACTCTTCGCTTCATGTACTTCGACCTCGCGTCCGGCGTGCGCCAGAGCGATGGCCGCCGCGAGGCCGGACGGCCCCGCGCCAGCGATGCGGATCGGGCCGTGATCCTGCATAGTCGAGGTATGTTATCGCGACGTGTCTATTTCGAATTCCGTGAGTGAGGTGAAACCGGCTCGACCCCGCGCCGGCTTTGCCGTCTTGGTGGCCGCCGGCATTCTCCTCAGCAGACTCTCTGGCCTGGTGCGGGAGAAAGTATTCGCGCACTACTTCGGCAACTCCGATGCGGCAGGCGTCTTCAAGGCGGCGATCCGCATCCCGAATTTTCTGCAGAACATGCTGGGCGAGGGAGTGCTCTCCGCGTCGTTCATTCCTGTTTACGCGCGGCTCCTGGCCGAAGGCGATGAGAAGCTCGCCGGCCGCGTCGCCGGAATCATCGCTACGCTGCTCTCTCTGGTCATCGCCGTCTTCGTGCTCCTCGGCGTTCTTTTCACCCCGGCGCTGCTGTGGGCCATCGCCCCGGGATTCAAAGGGCAAGTGCGCGAACTGACCATCCTCGTGGTGCGCATTCTCTTTCCCGGCGTCGGTCTCCTCGTCCTCTATGCCTGGTGCCTCGGCATCATGAACAGTCACGGCAAATTCTTTCTGGCCTACGTCGCGCCGGTGCTGATGAACATCGCCATGATCGCCACGATGTTCATCTTCGCGCCGCGGATGAACCAGACATCGCTGGTCATCGCGCTGGCATGGGGGACGTTGGTGGGGGCGGCGCTGCAGCTCGGGTTGCAGATTCCGTTCGTGTTGCGTTACGAGCGACACTTGAGAATCGCCATCGACACGACGCTTCAGCCGGTGCGTGACATCGTTCGCAACTTCGTGCCGGTGGTCATCGGTCGTGGAGTCGTCCAACTGAGCGCGTGGCTGGACAATCTCCTGGCCAGCCTCCTCGGAACCGGAACAGCGGCTGTTGCGGGACTGGGCTACGCACAGACGATCTACCTGTTGCCGATCAGTCTCTTCGGAATGAGCGTCGCGGCCGCGGAACTGCCGCAGATGTCTCGGGTGGTGGGAACGGACGAAGAAATCTTCGCCGCGCTGCGCAAACGGATGCAGCGTGGGCTGCGCCAGATCGCCTTTTTCGTGATTCCGTCGGTCGTCGCGTTCATCGCCATCGGCAAAGCGCTCGTGGCGGCGCTCTACCAGGGTGGGCACTTCACATCAGCCGATACGATTTTCGTCTGGTACATCTTGATCGGATCGACGGTGGGCATGCTGGCGGTGACTCTCGGTCGTTTGTACTCGTCGGCGTTCTATGCGTTGCGCGATCCGAGGACACCGCTTCGATTCGCCATGGTGCGCGTCGCCTTGACCGGCGCACTGGGCTGGATCTTCGCCATTCCATTGCGGCCGCTCATGCTCTCCGCACTGGCAGCGATGCATGTTCCCATCCCGGTCATCGGCGGCAGCACCGCCCCCCTCGGCGCGATCGGATTGACCGCCTCCGCCGGTCTGGCCGGATGGTTGGAGTTCGCGCTCCTGCGCCGGGCGCTGGCCCGGCGGGCCGGAGCCATGAACATTCCGCGCAGCTATCTGGCGCAGCTCTGGGCCTCGGCGATCGTGGCCGGGATCGCCGGCGTTTCGTTCTACGTATTCGTCACGCCGCGTCTGGGGCCACATCTGCCGACGATCCTGCCGCACATTCGCGACGGTTTGATCGTCTGTGGCATTTACGGAATCGTCTACTTCGCTGTCGCGATGCTGCTTGGCGTACCGGAAGCACGCGCCACGCTGGGGCGCTTCTTGCTACGATCGCGCGCGTGAGCGTGGAATCGCAGGCCGTCGGTTTGCCCGAGTCGCGGGTCGCGGATGCGGATGTCGATCCCAGCGAAGCGCTGCTGGAGGTCAAGAATCTCCGAACATCATTTTTCACTGCCGACGGAGCGGTGCATGCCGTCGACAACGTCTCCTTCAATGTGAGGAAGGGGGAAGCGCTGGCGCTGGTCGGCGAGTCGGGCTCCGGAAAAACCGTGACAGCGATGTCGATCATGCGGCTCGTCGTGCCGCCGGGAAAAATCACGGCCGGACAGGTGCGATTCAAGGGCCGGAACCTAGCCGATCTCTCCGAACGAGAAATGCGCCACGTCCGCGGCAACGACATCGCCATGGTCTTCCAGGAGCCGATGACGTCGCTCAACCCGGTGTTCAAGATCGGCGCGCAGGTGGCCGAGGCGATCCGCATTCATCGCCGCGTGTCGAAGAAAGAAGCCCGGCAGCGCGCCGGAGAGATGCTGGAGCTGGTGGCCATCCCCGATCCGATCCGGCGGCTCGATGATTACCCGCATCAGCTCTCCGGCGGGATGCGGCAGCGCGTCATGATCGCCATGGCTCTGTCATGCGAGCCGGAGCTGCTGATCGCCGATGAGCCAACGACCGCGCTCGATGTGACGATTCAGGCCCAGATCATGGAGTTGCTTGCATCGCTGCAGAAGCGGCTGGGCCTGGCCATCCTTCTGATCACCCACGACCTCGGCGTGGTCGCTGAATTCTGCGAGCGGGTCATTGTCATGTACACCGGTCGCATCGTTGAGGAGTCGCCGGTGCGCGAACTCTTTTCTAATCCGGCGCATCCCTACACGCGCGGGCTGCTCAAATCGCTGCCCAGCGTCGCCGGAGCCGAGGCGAGATTGCCGACGATTCAAGGAATGGTGCCGCCCATTACCAATCTGCCGCCCGGCTGCAAGTTCAATCCGCGCTGCCCGGACGTGATGCCGATCTGCCTGGGCAAGGAGCCGGCGCGCATGATCGTCGGGCGCGGACATGATGCCCGGTGCTACTTGCATGGGGATGAAGCGGACCCGGAGCGACTATGAATGCAGAATGCAGAATGCAGAATGCAGAATTTAAAAGCAGATCTTTTCTGCATTCTGCATTTTGCATTCTGCATTTCACAATGCCGAGGGCGAGCAATGCCCGATAAGCCTTTCGTTCCCGGCGATGACAAGGTGGCTCCAGCGATCACCGGCGGCCTGCCGACGCCTGCCGATCAGACCGCGCGTCAGGCGGTGGTCGTCGAGAAGCTGCCGCACGCCGGCGACGAGCGTTCCGCTCCGCAGGAGACACCGAAGGTTCCGCTCGGAGCGGGGGAGCCCCTGCTCATCGTGCGCGATCTTCGCAAATACTTCCCGGTCAAGCGCGGCGTCCTGGCCCGCATCGTTGCGGAGGTCAAGGCCGTCGACGGCGTTACCTTCGGTATCTCGCGCGGAGAGACGCTTGGTCTGGTCGGCGAATCGGGCTCGGGAAAGACAACCGTCGGCCGATGCATCCTGCGATTGATCGAGCCGACTTCCGGCTCCATCGAGTTCGAAGGGACAGACATTCTCGGCCTGGGTTCGGCCGACATGCGGCGCATGCGGCGCGACATGCAGATCGTCTTTCAGGATCCATACGGCTCGCTCAACCCGCGGATGACCGTAGGAACGATCATTTCCGAGCCGCTGATCATTCACGGCGACATGAGCAGCAGCGAACGCGCGGACCGGGTGGCGGAACTGCTGGAGAAGGTCGGCCTCAGCCCCGACTACCGCAAGCGCTATCCCCACGAATTCTCCGGCGGTCAGCGCCAGCGGATCGGAGTGGCGCGGGCCGTGGCCACCAATCCGAAATTCCTGGTGCTCGACGAACCGGTCTCCGCGCTCGACGTCTCGGTACAGGCGCAGGTGGTCAATCTCCTTCAGGACCTCCAGGAAGAGCTCGGACTGACGTACCTCTTCATCGCACACGATCTCTCCGTCGTCGAGCACATCTCCACGCGTGTTGCAGTGATGTACCTCGGCAAGATCATGGAGCTGGCGGACCGCCGCTCGCTCTATGCCGAACCATTGCATCCGTACACGAAGGCCCTTCTCTCGGCAGTTCCTGTCCCCGATCCGACGGTTCACAAGAAGCGGATCCTGCTCGCAGGCGACATTCCGACGCCGCTCAACCCCCCAAGCGGCTGCGTCTTCCACACCCGTTGTCCGATCGCCCAGTTCCCAATCTGCAGGGACGAAGTGCCGCCCCTGATCGAGCATCGTCCCGGCCATTTCGCCGCCTGCCACTTCGCCGGCGCTCCGGTGCCGCCGGCAGTGCAACCGCCGGTCGGATGATTCGACGTTTTGCGCGGCGCGTCGTATCGATAGAATGCTGCCGCACAATCGCCCGGCATCGCCGTTGATCGAAACTCTCACATCAGCAATTCGTACTACGGGCGAGTCTTTGCCCACTTAGGAGGATTTTCATGACCCGACGCTTCCTCTTGCTCGTCTGCCTCGCCGGCGCAACTTCGCTGGCAGCGCAGATGACGCCGAAGAAGGCACCGGCACCTAAACCCGCGGGTACGGTAGTCACCGTGAATCCCGCTCAAGCGGACGTGCAGCCTAACCAGACGGCAGCCTCGCAGCAGGTGACCGCCGATACCGACAAAGATCTCACGAACCCGCGCGCTCTTCGCCTGTCACTGGATGATGCGCTGAAGACGTCGATGGAGAGAAACGTCGGCGTTCAGATCCAGCGCTACGACTACCTGATGGCCGGGCAGAGCTTGCGCAGCTCGTATGGCATCTTCGACTGGTTCACCACCGCCGACGTCCTGCGGCAGAGCAACCAGTCACCGACCGTCAGCCAGTTTCAGGCCAGCGCGACGAAGAGCACAGTCGCCAACGTCGGCGTCTCCCAACTGGTGCCAACGGGCGGGTCGTACACGGTGGGATTCGACAACTCACGCGTCTCCACCACCGGCGGTTTCACGCTGGTCAGCCCGGCGTATCGCAGCAGCTTGGCGCTGGGGGCGACGCAGCCGTTGATGCGCAACTTCGGCGTCGATGTGACGCGCCGCACCATCAACATCGCTCGCAATACGCTGGGCATCAATCGCGAAGCCTTCCGCGGTCTGCTGATGGATACGGCCGTGTCGGTGGAGCAGGCCTATCTCGATCTGATCTATGCACGTCAGTTCGTCGATGTCACGAAGGAATCGTTGTTTCTGGCTCGCGATCAGGCTCGCATCACACAGATCCGCATCGACGTCGGCGCTTCCGCTCCGCTGGACATCCTGCAGCCGCGCGTGCAGATCGCCACGACCGAGGAGCAGCTCATCGCCGCGGTGGCCAGCGTGCGCGATGCGGAAGACCGCCTGCGGGCGCTCATGCACCTCGAGACCTCCGATTGGGATCGTCCGATCATTCCCACTGACACAGTTGGCTACACGCCGATCGCAGTCGATCAGAACACGGACGTAGCCCGGGCCTTCGATCTCCGGCCGGAGCTGAAAGAGCTGCAACTCACGAGCGCGACCCGGCGCATCGAATACACCTACGCGCGCAATCAGGTTCTGCCTCGGCTCGATCTCAACCTCAATTATGGTGCGGCCGGCCTGGGCGGCACGACGGCCGAGCTGGACCCGATCACGGGCCAGCCGACCGGACGGTTGACCTCCACTGGATATTCTCGCGCGCTGAATCAGGTGTTCGGCCGCGACTTCCCCTCCTGGACCTTTGGTTTCACGGTTGGCGTTCCGGTGAGGAACATCGGGGCGCGGGCCGAAGCGAAGCGAGCGGAATACGATCTGGCAGCGGCGACAACCAGCGAAGAGCAGCAGCGGCAGAACATCGCCATCGAAGTCCGCAAGACCGTGCGCGACGTCGACACCAACGCCAAGGAGATCATCGCCTCGCGTGCGGCGCGCGACGCAGCGGAGAAGAATCTCGACGCAGAACGCCGGCGCTACGAGAACGGCATGTCGACGAACTTCCAGGTTCTGCAGATCCAGCAGCAGCTCTCCGACGCTCGCGTCCGCGAGATTCAGGCCCTGGTCGGCTACAACAAGGCGGTATCGGCCTACCACCGTGCCGTGGGAGACATTCTCGAGGTTCGCAATATCACCGTCGAGGAACCGAAGGTCGAAGATCCACGCATCTTTTCGAGGTTCGATCAGTACAATTGGCTGAATTACGGATCGCGGATCAAGACCAATCCCCCAGTGGAGCCGAAGTAGATGACCAGCGGCAGTGTCGACGAAGTCTCGCCGGCAGGTCAGGCGGCGCCGAAGCCGAATCCGTTCGAGCGGATCGTCGGAGTGTTTTTTTCTCCGAGCGAGACGCTTGCCTCCATTGCCCGGCAGCCAGACTGGGTAGTTCCCCTCGTCCTGATGCTGGTGGTTTCGCTGATCAGCGGCATCGTGATGGCCAACCGAGTCGATTTCGCTTCCGCCGCGCGTGAGGCCATGGAGCAGAACAAGAACATCCCGCCGGATCGGGTAGAGAGCGCGGTCAAGATGACAGCGGCCATCGGTAAGGTGGCCTCCTATTGCGCGCCGATCTTCTCGGTGATTGCGTTCCTGGTCATCGCCGGCGTGCTGCTGCTCGCCTTCCGCCTCTTCGGGGGCGAAGGCAACTTCAAGCAGGCCTTCTCGGTGTCCGTGTACGCCTGGATGCCGGGACTGCTCAAGAGCATCATCACGCTGGCCGTGTTGCTGACGCGCGAGAGCATGGGCGCGGAGGATCTGGCCATCGCCGTGCGCTCGAATCTCGGTTTTCTGGTCAGCATGAAGAGCAATCCGATGGCCTTCGCCGTCTTGACCTCGCTCGATATCTTCACCATCTGGATGTTGATCCTGTTCAGCATCGGTTTCGCCTACGTCGCGCGCGTGTCGAAAGCAAAAGCGGCGACCATCGTCGTGACGCTATGGCTCGTCACCGTTGCCTTCAAGGTGGTTCCTGCGGCACTGCGGTCGCTTCGAGGATGAAGCGGCCGGAGACAGGATGATGAACGGTGAGCATCTCATCGAGATGCACGAGCTGACGCGGGTCTATCAGCTCGGTCCGCAGGACATTTACGCGCTCCGCGGCGTCGATCTGAACGTGGGCCACGGCGAATACCTGGCCATCATGGGGCCGTCAGGATCCGGCAAATCGACGCTGATGAACATCATCGGCTGCCTCGATAGTCCGACCGCGGGGAAGTACATCCTGGACGGAACGCCGGTCGAGTCGATGAAGGACGACGAGCTGGCAGCGGTGCGCAACAAGAAGATCGGGTTCGTGTTCCAGACATTCAATCTTCTCGCTCGAACCACGGCGCTGCAGAACGTCGAGCTGCCGCTGATCTACGCCCGCATTCCGCGTGCACACCGCCGGGAATTGGCCGAGGAGGCGCTGAACGCCGTCGGGCTGGGCGACCGGATGCATCATCAGCCCAACGAGCTTTCCGGCGGGCAGCGACAGCGAGTGGCCATCGCCCGCGCTTTGGTGAACAAGCCGTCGCTGCTGCTGGCCGACGAGCCGACCGGGAATCTCGACTCCCAGACAGGCCGCGAGATCCTCGATCTCTTCCGCGCGCTCTACAACCGCGGCAACTCCATCATCATCGTCACCCACGAAGACGACGTGGCAAAAGAAGCGCGGCGGATCATTCATTTGCGCGATGGCAGGGTCCTGGACTAGGTCATGCGTCCTGAGTCCTGAGTCCTGTGTCCTACGGGGGGTAGAGGGTTCGTGATCATTTGCTGTCACAATGGTCGAAATGGATTGCCGCGACAGCGCTGTTAGACCGGACGTGCACCGACGATTTTCGGCGTTTCTTCTCACCGCGGCGCTTGCATTGCTGGCCGTCTCATCCGCAGCGGAAACGTTTCCGCTCTCCCAGATCCAGAAGGGGATGCACGGTTATGGCCTCACGGTCTTCGAAGGCACCAAACTGGAGAAGTTCGACGTCGAGATCCTCGGCGTGCTGCACAACATCGGGCCCGGACAGAACCTGATCCTGGCCAAAATCAACTCGCCACAGGTGCAGCGCGCCGGCGTCATCGCCGGCATGAGCGGTTCGCCGGTATTCATCGACGGCAAAGTGATCGGGGCGCTGGCGTACTCATGGCAGTTCGCCAAGGAGCCGGTGGCCGGAATCACGCCGATCGAGGAGATGCTGAAGATCGCGCAGGTCGGCAAGAGCGCCGGACCCGCGGTCGCCGCCGCCACACCGCGCATCTCCGCATCCGAGTTTCTGACCGCGATTGCCAATCAGAAGACGAACGACCTTTTCGAGAAGATGATTAACAGCCTGGCTGCAGCGCCGGCGAGCACGATGAGCGGAGTGAAGCCAATTGCTGTTCCGCTGTCGCTCTCGAGTTTCTCAACGGACACCATCAGCCGCTTCTCGAAGTACTTCGATGCCATGGGATTTGTCGCCGTACCCAGCGGCTCGGTCAGCAATGGAGCGACATCGACTGCGTCTGGGAACGGATCGTTCAAACCGGGCGATGCGGTTGGCGCAGTGCTTCTGAACGGCGATTTCAACGTCGCCGCGACCGGAACCGTGACGCACATCGAAGGCAATCGCGTCTACGCCTTCGGGCATCCCTTCCTGGACATGGGCGAGGTGAGCTTTCCCATGGCCAAGTCGGAAATCGTGAGCGTGATGCCCAGCTTGGCCAGCTCGTTCAAGTTCGCTAACACCGGCGAGATCGTCGGCGCGTTCGAGCAGGATCGCTCGGTGGGCATCATGGGGACGATCGGCGACAAGGCGGACATGATCCCCATCGACCTCACCGTCGAAGGCGCCGGACCGGCGCAGAACTATCACGTGAATATCGTCCGCCACTCGCTCCTCTCGCCGCTGATCCTGGCCATGGCAGCCGACAGCGTCGTGGCCAACGCGCAGCGCGCGGCCGGCGAACGGACCGTGCTGCTCGACTCGGAGATCAAACTGAAGGGTTTTCAGGAGCCGATTCACCTTCGCGACGGGTGGGCGGGAGCGCAGGCTCGGCAGGCCATTCCGGCGTATCTCGCAGTTGTGGCTGGATATGTGATGTCCAACGAATTCCGCGCTGCGGAGATCGAGCGCGTGCGCATCGTGGTTCGGCACGACGATCAGTTGAAGATCGCCCGCCTGGTGGAAGCTGCGCTGGAGACACCGACCAAAGGACGGATCTCCCCGGGCGACACGGTCAAGGTGCGCACGGTGTTGAAGCCGTACCGCGGCGAAGCGTTCGTCGAGAGTTTTGATGTGAAGATCCCCGACAACCAGGCTCCCGGCAGCGCATATCTGCTCGTCGGAAGCGGCTCGCTCCTCAATCAGGTCGATTTCTCGCTCGTGCCGCCCGATCCGCGAACGCTGGAGCAGGTCATCGGCGTCCTCAAGCGGCTCCGGCCATCGACCGATCTCACCGTCGGGCTCTACTCCACAGGCGAAGGAGCGGTGACCGCCGGTGTCTATTTGCCCAACCTTCCGCCGAGCATGCGCGCGGTCGTCAGCGCTGACACGTCGAATGGTCCGCAGTCGCTAGTCCGTTACTATGCCGGCGAGCACCTCGCGCGGCCGCTTGGGTACATCGTCGACGGTGCGGTGAAAATCGATCTCGACGTGAAGCCGAATATCTGAGTTGAGTCCTGAGTCCTGCGTCCGATCATGAATCGGCAGGACCGAAAGGTCGATCCATGCGCTTTCGCCTTGCCTTTTTGATTTCCTGTCTTGCAACCAATGTCTTTGCCGTCGGCCCGCAGTTCTGGCGGGTAAGAACTGCAGAAGATTTTCTGACCGGCGATGTCGAGGGATTTTCCGTCACGTCCCGAGGCGAGTTGCGGCCGGGACCCTCGCTCAAGAAGCTGGCCTCGTTTACTGACCCATTCGTGCTGGCGCAGGTTGCCGCGCCGAACGGAGATCGCTTCTTCGGCACCGGAAACGACGGGAAGCTGTATCGCCTCCGCGGGAGCGAGATGAAGTTGATCTACACCGCGCCGGAACCCGAAATCTACGCGCTGGCCTTCAACGGCGGGGCGCTCTACGTCGGCACTTCGCCCAACGGGAAAATCTATCGAGTTGATCCGAACGAGGGGAAAGGAACCGTCTTCTACGATCCGAAGCAGGCCTACATCTGGGCGCTGGCGTTCCTGCCTGACGGCGATCTTGCCGTGGCCACCGGCGTGGAGGGGAAGCTCTTTCGCGTGAACTCCCGAGGAGAAGGGAAGCTAGTGTTTGACTCGCCGGAAACCCATCTCCGTTCTCTAGCGGTGAAGCGAGATGGAACTCTGCTCGTCGGCGGGTCGGGCAAGGGGAGGATCTACGAAGTGCGCGCCGATGGTGCCGCTCACGCGTTGTATGACTCATCGCTCAATGAGATTTCCTCCATCTACGTCGATTCGAACGGAATGGGATGGGCTGCCGGGGCCAGCAATGTGCTTCCGACCAGCGCACCGCAGAAACCGCAGCAGCCGAAGCCGGGGACCCAGCAGTCGACACCGTCGGCCACGACCTCTAGCGGCACCCCCGGCGGCGAGACGAAAAAGGAAGAGACGGGAAATGTCGAGGTGAGCTTCTCCTTCGACGAATCGACAACCGCTGCGACCCAGGGTGGCAGCGGAGAGCTATACCGCATCAACCCCGACGGCTTCGTGGAAACGGTGCGTAAGTTCGAGCGGGAGATGATTTACGCCATCAGCGGCGGAAGCAACGGATCGATTCTCCTTTCTACAGGACCGCAGGGGAGGATCTATCAGTTTCACAGCGGCGAAATCGCACTGATGGCCAGCGTGCCGGAAAAGCAAGTCGTATCCATCTCCACCGGGGGCGATGAGACGCTGATCACCACGACGAATAGCGGAGCGGTCTATCGCCTGGACGGCGCTCTGACGTCAAAGGCGGAGTTCCGTTCCGCGGCGAAGGATGTGGAGCGCTTTTCGAAATTCGGTCACTACCGGATCGAGGGAAACGATATCGACAACGGCCGCTTGGCGGTTGCCTTCCGGTCTGGGAACACCCGCACGCCCGACGCGACCTGGAGTCCGTGGAGCGCAGCATTGACTGCATCGCAAGGGCCGATCGATGCCCCGGCTGGACGGTACCTCCAGTGGAAGCTGACGATGCCCAAGCCGGCGAGCGATCTGTCGGTCGATACGGTGACGGTGGCTTTCGTCAATCGCAATGTAGCGCCTGTGATCGACGCGCTCACGGTTCAAGATCCGGCCGTCGTATACATCACCGGCAGCTATCCGCCTTCGCCGCAAGTGGTGGAAGCGACGAACCCGGACGAGAACGGAATCTTCACCAGTCTGGACAACCCGCGCGAAAAGAACGATCCGGGGAAGAAGGTGTTCCGCAAGGGATATCGCACGGTGACCTGGCGAGCACACGACGACAACGGCGACAGCCTGCGCTACACGCTTGCCTTCCGGCCGAAGGGGACGGATCGCTGGCTGCGCCTTCGCGACAACATCGACGAGACCTCGCTGAACTTCGACACCTCGCAGTTGCCTGACGGCACATACCAGATCCGGCTGATGGCCAGCGACGTCATCGACAATCCGGAAAACCCGCTCACCGACTCCAAGGAAGCGGTGGAGTTTCAGGTGGACAACACGCCGCCGGCGATCACCTCCACGATCAGCGGCGACGAGGTGTTGATTCATGTCCGGGACAGGATGTCACCGATCGGGCGGGTTGAGTATTCAGCAGATGCGCAGAAATGGATTCGCCTCACGCCGATGGACGGCATCGGGGATTCGCCGGATGAGACCTATCGCCTGAAGCGGAACACGGTGCAGGGAAAATTCGTGATCGTGCGCGCAGTCGACGCGTTCTATAACGTCGGCACCGCATCGATCGACGTCCGCTGATCGCGACCCGCGTTCTCTATAATGGCGGGGTGAAGCGCTATCTAGCCGCACTATTTCTCGTCCTCGCCTGCAGCAATGAACGCCCGCTTCCTCCTACCACCTCTGTTGATGAATCGACGCCACAGGAAGGCGGCACGGTCGTCCGCCGGCTGCAGAGCGACGTCTCCACGCTGAATCCGATCCTCTCCACGAGCGGCTACGATCGATTCGTCGCCTTCTTCCTCTTCACGCCGATGGTGCACTTCGATGTGAATCTGCAGGTGATTCCCGGCCTGGCGGAGAAGTGGGACATCGCACCGGACGGCAAGCTCTACACGTTCCATCTGAATCCGAGCGCCACGTTCTCCGATGGGTCGCCGGTGCGAGCCAGCGATGTCCTGTTCACGCTGAAGAAGATCGTCGATCCGCAGAATGAGGCGCCGCAGATCGCGGGAAGCTTCGAACAACTCGACCTCCGCAACACGAAGGTCATCGACGACCACACCATCGCCGTGGCCTTCAAGCAAGAGCTGGCCGCCCAGCTCGCGCACTTCAACGACCTGTTGGTGCTTCCCGAGCATGTCTACTCGAAGGGCGATTTCAAAACCGACTTCGCCGCCAGGGCCGTCGGCAGCGGACCCTATCGCCTGGTGCGCCGTGAGCCGGGGAAAGAGATCCTGCTCGAGCGGCGCCCCGAATACTGGGGCAAGAGGCCGTATCTGCAGCAGGTTCTGTTCAAAGTGATCATCGATGACGGGACGGCATGGAACGCCATGAAGCGCGGCGATATCGATGAGTCGATGATCGCTGCCGACACGTGGCTGATGGAAAGCCGCCGGCCGGAGCTGACGAAAACGATCGACTTCCGGCGCTTCTACACGCTCACATACAACTACGTCCCCTGGAACACGCGGGACCCGATGCTCTCCGACAAGCGCGTCCGGCACGCGCTGGCCATGTGCATTGACCTGAAGTCCATCATCGACAACCTCTATCACGGCACTGCTCGCGCCATGAACGGCCCGTTCACTCCGGATCAGTGGGCATACAACCCAGACGTGCCCGTGATCGAGTACAACCCCCAGCAGGCGCAGCGCATCCTCAACTCCCTCGGATGGCTGGACACGAACCATGACGGCATCCTGGACAAGGGCGGCAAGCCGTTCAAGATCGAGATGTTGATCAGCGGCGGCGCCAATCCCTCCAATCCTTTCTCTCAGCTCTTTCAGTCGGAGCTGAGGAAGATCGGCGTGCAACTGGTAATCACGCCGCTCGATCCCAGCGCGTTCATTCAGCGCGCGCTGGCCGGAAACTACCAATGCGCGTACCTGTCATGGGATCTCGATCCTGATCCCGACCCGTTTCCTCTTTTCCACTCGTCACAGATTCCGCCGCACGGACAGAACTTCGTCTTCTACTCCAATCCTGAGGCCGACCGGCTGATGGAGGAGGGGAGGCGGGAGCTCGATCAGAGCAAACGGACGACGATCTACCATCAGCTCCACGCTTTGTTGGCCGACGATCAGCCGTACACCTGGACCGTGCAGGTCTCGTCGAAGTGGGCGATCAACAAGCGAGTTCACAACGTGAAAGAGAGTCGAGGGTGGGGACTCTTCAAATGGTACCCGGGCGAGCTCGATTGGTGGATTCCGTCCAACCAACGCACGCATGATGCCGCGGCGCGGCGGCGGTGATCCGCGCCGATGGCTTCGTATGTCGCGCGACGCCTCCTGTACGCGTTACTAACGTTCTTCGGCATCACCGTCGTCGTCTTTGCGCTCGTCCACAGCGTTCCTGGTGATCCGATCTCGTTCTACATCGGCACGCATGGCGTGTCGCAGCTCTCATCGGCCGCGCTCGATGCCATCCGCCGCGAACACCATCTCGATGAGCCGCTGATCAGCCAGTACCTGTGGTGGCTGCGGGGCGTGCTGACGCTCGACTTCGGCAGCTCCATCATCAATCACCAGCACGTGACGACGCGCATCCTGGAGAAGCTGCCGAATACCTTCATCCTGAATTCGATCGCCTTTTTGCTTGCAGCGGCGATCGGGGTGCCGATCGGACTGTGGAGCGCGGCGCGTTCCGGGCGCCTGATGGAGCGCACATCGGCAGTGCTCTTCTTTCTCCTCTACTCGCTGCCGAGCTTCTGGGTCGCGCTGCTGCTGATGGAGTTCTTCTCGGTCAAGCTTCGCATGCTGCCGCTCTTCGGAATGACGTCTGACGACTACCTTCAGATGAGCGCGGCAGAACAACTTCTCGATCGCCTCCGCCATCTGGTGCTGCCGGTGGTGACGCTGTCGTACGCACAACTGGCGATCTTCGCCCGTTTCTCGAAGTCGGCGCTTACGGAGGTCATCCGCCAGGACTACATCACGGCTGCGCGGGCGAAAGGGGTGGCGCCGCAGGCGATACTGTGGCGACATGCGTTTCGCAACGCGCTGATCCCGCTCATCACGCTGCTCGGGCTGACGATTCCGTTTCTGATCTCGGGGAGCGTGATCGTTGAGCAGATTTTCCAGTGGGATGGGATCGGCCGGCTCTATTTCGACTCGATTCTCACCCGCGACTATCCGATGGTCCTCGGGCTCACCGTTGCCACCGCCGTTGTGACGCTGCTGGCCAGCCTGCTTGCCGATCTTCTCTACGCGGCTGCCGATCCTCGCATTCGGCTGGAGGAGCAACGGTGAGACCGGCGGAGAGCGTCACCGCTCTGACCTGGCAGAGATTCCGGCGCAGTAAGCTGGCCGTCGGTGCACTCATCTACGTGGCCACCGTCGCGCTGATCGCGCTGCTTGCGCCGGCGATCGCCTCCGATCGTCCGAGCGCGCCCATCCCGTTCGGCCCCAACACTGTCGACATCGCACATCGCCTCCACCCGCCCGATCCGGAACATCAGTTAGGCACTGACGAGCTGGGGCGCGACGTGCTGGCTCGCGTCATCCACGGCGCGCGAGTGTCGCTCACCGTTGGCTTTACGGCGACGGCCATCGCTCTGATTGTCGGGTCGCTGCTGGGCGCGCTGGCCGGATATTACGGAGGCGTCCTGGACTGGCTGGTCTCGCGGCTGATCGAAGTCGTCCTCTGTTTCCCGTTTCTCTTCCTGGTGCTGGGAATCGTCGCGCTCTTCCGCCCCTCGCTCTTCACGATCATGATCGCACTGGGTCTCACATCGTGGACGACGGAAGCGCGATTCGTCCGCGGCGAGTTCCTGCGCATCCGGGAGATGGAATTCGCACTGGCGGCGCGGGCCAGCGGAGCGCGCGACTGGCGGATCATCGTTCGGCATCTTCTGCCCAACACGCTCGCGCCGGTGCTCGTCTCCGCGAGCTTCGGTGTAGCCACGGCCATTCTCATCGAATCCGCGCTGTCGTTTCTCGGGATGGGAGTGCCGATTCCAACCGCATCGTGGGGCAGCATCCTCTT
>QHVS01000185.1 GCA_003223635.1 Acidobacteriota bacterium
TCGAGCTCGATCCGCGTCGGCGTGGAGCGCTTCTCGTCGGCGAGGTCAACCCTCTTCTTGTTGTTCTCGTTGATGATCTGATCGAGATCGGCCCACGGCGATGCGGAGAGGAGCAGCACGCCCTGGCCGGCCGGAACGGGTGAAGTCCCGGCGGTAGCCACGACGACTGCAGTGCTCGGAACGCCGGCCGTTCCTGTCGGCGCCTGCACTGTCGGCCGATTCAGGAGAACCGCAACGCCGATTCCCACGACGATCACGACGCCTGCGGCGATCGAGCTGATCATCACCACGTTACTTTTTCTGGGCGCCCCTTGCCGCTCCAGAACTGTCGGCTCGGCCTGCGCGTACTTTTGCTCGACGATTGTGGGCGCGGCCTGCGATCCGACGCGCTCCAGGACCGTCGGCTCGTTGCTGCCTACCGTTTTCCGCTCCACGATCGTCGGCTGCGAGCCGAGGGTTCTGGCAGGACCGCCGGCGCGGGTCACGTCCGTCGGCACGCTCCCCAGAGTGGCCGCCTGCCCCGTCTTGAG
>QHVS01000186.1 GCA_003223635.1 Acidobacteriota bacterium
GGTCACCATCCGCTCGCCCAGACCGTACTTCTGATCGGGGGGGATGGTGTTGCGGATCGATTCGAGCGAGGTAGCGAAGTCGGCGGCGGTGGCAAACCGCGCATCGCGGCTCTTCTCCAGCGCCCGGAAGACGATCGACTCGAGCTGAGGGGGAACCTTGACGTTCGGATTGAGCACCTCGATCGGCGCCGGCTTCTCGCTCACATGCTTGAGGATGTAGCCATGCGGGTTGGTGGCCTGGAAGGGCGCGCGTCCGGCCAGCATCTCGTACATGACGATGCCGAACGAATAGAGATCGCTGCGCGGATCGAGATGTTCTCCCTCTTTGAGGAATCCGGCCTGTTCCGGCGACGCGTACTTCAGCTTGCCCAGGAACATGCCGGTCTGGGTCAGCCCCTGCCCCGAGTCGCCTTCGGCCAGCGACTTCGCGATTCCGAAGTCGATCACCTTCACCAGCAGCTTCCCGTGGTGATCCTGCGACAGCATGATGTTCTCGGGCGAGATGTCGCGGTGGATCAGACCCATGGAGTGGAGATGCTCGAGGCCGTGGAGCGCCTGAACCGCGATCTCGATGGTCAACCGCGGAGGCATGGGGCCGTTCTGCGCCATCCACTTCTGGATGTTCGTCCCGTCGATGAACTCCCACACCATGTAGTAGGAGCCGTCCTCGAGCTGGGCGAAGTCATAGAGCATCGCCAGGTTCTTGTCCTTGATAGTTGTGGACGTGCGCGCTTCCTGGAGGAATCGCTGCAGTCCCTGATCGTCGGCGGCGACGTTCGCCCGCATGATCTTGATGACGCGAAGCTCGTTGAGATGGATGTGCCGGACCTTGAAGATCTCTCCCATCCCGCCGACACCCAGCCGGTCGAGGATCTGATACTTGCCGTCGATCAGCCGCGAGGCGTAGGTGCGCTGAAAGTTCGTCACCCGCTCCGAACAGTGAGGGCATTGCTCGAGCTGGCTGTCGATCGGTTGCTTACATCGGAGGCAAGTGATTTCGGCCATGTTTACTCCGGGGTTGCTTAGTTGCTTGGGTTGCTGGGTTGCTCTGTACCTCAGCAACCAAGGAACCCAGCAACTCAGCAACCTTCTTCATCTCTCCTTCAAAACATAACTACACGCCGGATCGGCGCCGAAGCGCACGACATCGCCGGGCTTCAACTTGGCGCGTTCCACGCGCGTGTTGTTGACAAAGGTTCCGTTCGCCGACTTCAGGTCCTCCAGCACCCAGGACGAGCCGCTCAGCGTGATGCGGGCGTGACGTCGCGAGACTGCCGGATGGGATAGAACGATGCCGCAGGTGCGGTCGCGCCCAACCACGCTGTCGGCGTTGAGCGGGTGCTTCTCATTGATCTCCGGCTTCACATTGACCAGGGTGAATTGCAGGGGCACTGAAGCGGCGCCCGGCACGGCGACACCCATGGCCGGCGTGGGGGCCATGACGACGCCGGGCTTCTGCCGATACTCTTCCAGCGCGTCGAAAAACTCGCGCGCGGTCTCGTAGCGCTCGTCGGCGCGCGGGCGCATGGCCTTGAGGACGATCGCTTCCAGATCTTTGTCGATCGCCGGCCGCAGCGCGGTGGGTGCCTGCTTCTCGCCGCGATAGATCGCATCGATGAGCTTCGGAAGCGAGCGGCTGTTGAAGGGCAGCGTTCCGGTGAGCATCTCGTAAAGGACCACTCCCGCGGAGTAGACGTCGCTCTTGGCACCCGCGTCTTTCGGTTCGCGAATCTGCTCGGGCGACATGTAATGCGGCGTGCCCAGAAGGAAGCCGGACTTCGTGAGCACGGTCTGCCCCGGCCCTGCGCCGCCTTCTTTGATCTTGGCGATGCCGAAGTCGGTCACCTTCACCGTTCCGGGCTTTTCCCGGATCAGATTCGCCGGCTTGATGTCGCGATGGACGATCCCTTTCCCGTGCGCGTACACCAGCGCCTCGAGCATGCACTGGGCGATGCCCACCGACTCGGCCACGCTCAAGGCTCCCTTGTCGGCGATGAGCAGATCGACCGGCGTGCCTTCCACGTACTCCATGACCAGGACGGCGTTCGTTTCATTGTTGATGAATTCGTAAAAGCGGGTGATGTAGCGATGGCGGAGCTTGGAGAGGATCTGCGCCTCTTTGATGAAGCGCTTGCGGGCCGTGACTTCCCCGGCCAGCTCCTCCGACATGACCTTCAGAACGATGGCGAAATCCTTGGGCAGGGCGTCGCTGGCGGCGACGGTTCGTCCGACGTAGACGTGGCTCATCCCTCCTTCGCCGATCTCACGCTCAATGCGATAGTTGCCGACGATGTTCCCGATCATTTCAGGGCACCCTCGCCATCCCAGTAGAAGGTTTCGTTGCACAGCGGAACGAAGAGGAATCGCTGCGAGCCGATGCGCACGATGTCTCGATCGATGAGATCTCGGCGCGGCTCGATCTCCGCCTCGTTCACATAGGTTCCGTTCGTCGAGTTGTGATCCATGAGGATGAAGCGACGCTCCTCGGGGCGAAAGATGAGATCGGCGTGATGCGACGAGGCCTGATCGTCATTGATGACGATGTCGGAGCGGCGGTCGCGCCCCAGGACGTTGCGACCGATGCGGACGGGATAGGACTCGCCGCGCGTCGGGCCGGACAGGCCGACCAGCCATCCGACCACGAAGCGCGCCGGTGGTGCAGAGGGATCGAGCTTCTGCGCCGCGACGGTGCGTTCCATCGGCGGTTGCCCGGGCTCGGAAGCGGGCCGCGGAGCGGTCGCCGTCGGAGGTGGAACGGGCATCGGCCGGCGTGGCTCCGGATCGGTGGGACGCCGGTCGGCTGCGCCGCGGTCCCGGTTATCCGGCTGTCCGCCGAATCGCGACGGCCGGACGATGGGGATCTCTGCTTCGCTGCTGTCCGCCGGACAGTAGGGACAGAGGTCCCACGACTCGTCGATGAAGTGTCCGTTTTCACATCGCTTATCAGCCACGATGTACCTCAGGCGTGGAAGGCCACAGCCACTGCGTTTCGCCCACCGAAGTAGATGATGTCCCCATCTTTCAGAAAACGCTTGTCGATTTTCTGATCGTTCACATACGTGCCGTTCGAGGAGTTCCGATCGATCAGCAAGACCTTGCCGTCGATCGAGACTACCTCCGCGTGCAGCCGGGAGACCTTCGGATTCTCTAATACGATCTCACAAACTGCCGACTCCCGCCCGATGCGGATGCCCGATCCGCCGAGCCCCAGCCGCTCTCCCGCCCGCGAGCCGTTCAGGATGGTGAAGCGCCCGAGCACCGTCGACGATTGCTTGCGCGGGACGTTGTCGCGATCGCGAACCACGGGGTCGACGATCGTCTCCACCGTCCCGGCCATGAGCAGCTCTTTCGGAATCCGGGGCCGGCGCGTAGCGAGCGGGAAAATCACCGCCATGATCACACCCAGAGCCGCGATGCCGATGGCGCTGGCCGCGATCGGATGGCGGCGCCAGAGCGGCATCGACTGCATCGCGCGGTCGGTATCGTGGCGAACCAGAATCAGATCGGGAGAACGTGGAAAGAGTGCGCTGGCCCGGATCAGCTCCTCGTTGGTCACGCTCCAGTTGCCATCCACCGCCGCGTCGAGCGCCTTGCGATAGTGGCGATTGAATTCACCATCCACGTTCCAGGCGACGCCCGCCGCGCTGAGAAAACTCTTCGCCACGTTGATGGGGACAAGGAACTTGATCTGCTCCGCGTCGGTGTGTCCCCACGTGGAGATCCCGATCGCCGCCCCCTCCCGAGTTACTGCCGGTCCGCCGGAGTTCCCGCGATAGATGGCCACGTTGGATTGAAACACCGGCGTGTTCGTCACGTTGCGTTTGATGGCCGTGATCGTGCCGGGGCTGAGCGTGGCCTCCAGATCGGTGTCGCGCGAGAGCCATCCGCCGATCACGTCGTCGGTGCTGCTGGCCACGGCCGGATAACCGACCGACCAGATCGAATCGCCGACGCGCACCAGATCTGAATCGCCGAGCTGCAACGTGGGAAGGTTCTTGCGCGACACGCGAAGGAGCGCCAGGTCGGCGCCGCGCTCGTTGAGCGCCGGCGAGTAGCGCTCGATGCGGAACGGCATCTTCTCGCCGTTCGACAGCTCCACGTCACTGACCATCTGCACGTTGTCGACGCGCCCCAGCGAAGCGAGATTCACCACATGCCGCTCCAGCGCATCGCCGCGATACAGCCGGCGCAGCTCGTCGACGGGAAAATGTTTCAACAGCGCGGAGATCGCGCCGTTCCGAAGCAGATCGCGACGCAGAGAGTCGGCATCCCTGGTCGGCGCCACGACGTGGCCGCTGGTCAGAATCAAACCATCCGGATGAATGATGAAGCCGCTCCCCGACCCGCCCGCCCCGGTCTCCACCGATGCTTCGCCCTCGATGGGCCGGCGGGTCAGTCCCAGATCGCCGGCGATCGCGTCGATGGAGCTCGAGGGATAGCGAAACTGTGCGGTGGCGTACGCGCTGATGCGCACAACCGCCGGTTTCACCTCATAGGCCATCTTCTGGACCTCGTCGAGTCGCGACGGATCACGGCGGCAAGCGATTGCCGCGAAGGTCACGATCAGAATGAGGCGGGAACGGGGAACCATGAGTTACCTGGTGGGAGGCCGACTCCGCGGAGTCTCGCCGACCTCAGCGCCGGCCGTTGGAGTCGGCGGCGTCGACGATGCTGCAGCCGCTCGCCGCCGCTCTTCTCGGATCGTGTCATCGAACAGCACGGCGTCGGTTTCCGTCTCTTCGCTCGGTGCGTCCGCCCGGATGACCTTCGCCACGATCACAGTCACGTTGTCCGGCGCCCCTCTCTCCAACGCGAGACGCACCAACTCCTCGGCGGCCCTGGCGATCGGCAGCTTTGCTGGCCCGATCATCTCTTCCTCTTTGACGACGCCGTGCAAACCGTCGCTGCACAAGATGAAGACGTCCCCCTCCTGAAGCTCGATCGGGCCCCGCACGTCGGCATCGACGTCTTCGGCGACGCCGACCGCGCCGACCGATCGCTGCAACACGTTCCGGCGCGGATGATTCTCCGCCTCCGCTGTGGTGAGCAGTCCTTCGCGCACCATCGTGGCCACGAGGGAGTGATCGTCGGTGAGCTGTTTGATCTCGTTGCCGCGCACCATGTAGATGCGCGAATCGCCGACGTGACCGAACCACGCCTCCCCCCCGCGCACCACGAGCGCAGACGTCGTGGTTCCCATGCCGCGCAACTCCGCGTTGGACTGAGACTCGGTGTACACGCGCGCGTTCGCTCGGGCCAGCGCTTCGCGCAGGGCGGCCGGAACATCATCGCTCGCATTGCCGAGGTACGTGGTCTTCACCGTTTCCACGGCCATGCGCGAAGCGGTGGCTCCTCCGCGATGTCCGCCCATGCCGTCGGCCACGACCATCAGTCGGCCCCCGGTGTGACTGCCGGCCTCTTCGCGGGGCGTGGTCAGCGTGGCGCTGTCCTGATTCTCGGTACGCACCAATCCCACATCCGTTTTCAAAACGGCTTGCACGGTGAGGCGACCTGCGGAAGCGGCAGGCGAAGCTGTCGCGGATGGCTCGCTCATGTTTCGCTGGGCGGACCTCGAATTATACGGTCATTCGTTCCGGGGTGCCCCGTGCCGCGTTGCGCCAACCGCTATAATTGAAGCCTCGAATCATGGAGCAACTCCAGATCCACTACGTCGATCTCGGCGTGGAGCGTGTATCCGACCTTCGCGGGGAGCTGTCGGTGGGGCGCACCGAGGGAAACGACCTGGTGCTCAACCATCCTTCGGTCTCCAGGAAACACGCCCGGATCGAGCCACGAAACGACAAGATCTGGATCATCGACCTCAAATCGACGAACGGCGTCAAGGTCAACGGAAACCTGGTCACCGAGTCGCAGATCAATGCGGGCGACAAGATCCTCATCGGTTCCGTGCAGCTCGAAGTCAAACCGCTTCCGGCGGTGAACTTCGGCAACGAGTCGATGTTCGACAACCCGCAGGGAACCGTGATCCGCAGGATCGCCGATTTCAATTCCGAGTTCGGCCTCGATCTGGCCGAGGCGCAGAAACCGGTTCCCCGCATCGCCACTCCCGCCGGGCTGAAGATTCCTGAAGAAGTCTCTCGCGAGAAGATCTTTCAGGTCCTGGTGCAGGTGGCCAAAGCGATGCTGCAGAGTGAGGACCTGAACTCGCTGCTCGAAGTGGTGATGGACATGATCTTCCGCTACCTGCCGGTCGAGCGCGGGTTGCTCATCCTCTTCGATCAAGAAGGCAATCCCGTGCCCAAGTTGACGAGGTTCATCGAAGGAGCGGAAGCGCAGGACATTCCGATCTCCCGGACCATTCTGAAGATGGTGGCGCAGCAGCAGGTGTCGCTGATGACCTCCAACGCGCTGGAAGATGCGCGGCTGCTGGGCGGCAAGTCGATCGCCATCCACGGCATTCGGTCGGCGATGTGCGTCCCGTTGTGGAACCGGAACCGCGTCATCGGCGCGGTGCAGGTCGACTCTCCCATTCACGTCGGCCGCTTCACCGAAGAAGACCTCGATCTTCTCACCGCGCTGGCCAATTTCGCAGCCGTGGCCATCGAGCGCGCCCAGCTCACCGAACGAATCGAAGAGGAACGGAAAATTCGCGACCGCATGGCGCGCTATCACTCGCCTGCCGTCGTCGACGAGATCGTGCGAGGCTCAGTTTCCGCGGAGGCGGAGGTGCGCACCGCGGATGTGTCGATCCTCTTCGCCGACATCTCCGGATTCACCACCGTGTCAGAAACGAAAAAGCCGGAAGAGGTGGCGGAGTTTCTCTCGCACTTCTTTTCCTGCGCCGTGGAGTCGATCTTCGCCTACGGCGGAACGCTCGACAAATTCATCGGCGACGCGGTGATGGCATTCTTCGGCGCGCCGCTTCCGCAGGAAGATCACGCCGACCGCGCCGTCCTGGCTGGCCTGACCATGCAGAAGATGATCAGCGAATGGAACACCGAGCGCGAGAAGACGGGCATGCCGCCGGTGCGCGTGCGCGTCGGCATCAACAGCGGCCCCGCCGTGGTCGGCAATGTCGGCACCGAGAAGCGCGTCGACTACACCGTCCTCGGCACCTCCGTGAATATCGCCTCGCGATTGGAGAGCGGCGTGGCCAAGCCGGGTCAGGTGGTCATCTCCCAGAACACGCTCGACCGCATCGTCGGAAGTTTCGAGACCGAGCCGCTGGGAGAATTCGCCCTCAAAGGGCTCCAGCAAAAGATGCCAGTCTTTGCTGTGACCAGCAGCGCCCAGATGCCGGCCACCTCCCCGCACGCCCTTCAGGCGAGCATGTGACGAAATGCGGCCACGCGCCGCAATCGTTAAGGGATTTGATGTCGAACCTGCGCCTTATCGTCCAGCCGATTGTTCTCGCGGTCGGGCTCGCTTTCGCGGTTCGCGCGACTCTGCTCGGCATCTATGCCATCCCCTCGCCCTCGATGCAGCCGACGCTTCAAGTCGGCGATCGGATCGTCGTCACCCGCTACTTCTCCGACCAGCCGGCGCGGCGCGGCGATGTCGTCGTCTTCCGATCGCCACTGGGCGGCGACGAAGTCATGGTCAAGCGAGTGGTGGGAATCCCCGGCGATCTGATCGAGACGCGCGCCGGACGGGTGATCGTCAGCGGCCACACACTTCCGGAGCCATATCTTCCCTCAGGTGCAATCACCGGCGGCGTCGCGCCGCAAGTCGTCCCCGCCGATTGCTACTTCGTCCTCGGCGACAACCGCGTCAACTCGCTCGACAGCCGCGATTGGGGCGTGCTGCCCCGCCGCCTGTTCGTCGGCCGTGCGCGTATCGTCCTCTGGTCATCGGCAACCAGCTCTTCCGAGCCGCGGGCCAACGCTACCGCCGTGGCCCAACCTCACCCTGCCCACCCAATCGGCACCGACCGTCTCTTCAAAGCGATCGATTAGCTTCCCCGCTATACTTTCCGGTAGTCGAAATCGGACGGAGGTTCTATGCGCATCAGCCGCCGCGAGAAGGGTGAGGGAAACGTTGGGTGTCTCGTTGGTCTGATCATCCTGGCCATCGCCCTCTTCATCGCCTGGAAAATGATCCCCGTCAAAGTGAAAGCTGCTGAGATCCGGCAGACCGTAGTTGACGAAGCGAAGTCCGCCGGCACGCACAACGACGGTCGAATCCGAGAGGCGATTCTCGCTAAAGCACGCGAGGACAACATCCCCATCTCCGAGAACGATATTTCCATCACCCGATCAGCGAACGAGATCACTGTCGTCGTGAATTACACAGTTCCGATCGAGTTCCCCGGGTATACCTACCAATGGCACATCGAGAATCGAGCACAGAATCCGATATTCTGATCGGCCTATGATCACCATCAAGATCAAAGACAATGGTCCGTATGTAGTTGAGGGCGAATTCAGACTAGTCGACGCGCAGGGCAACGAGGTGCCGGTCATGAAGGCGGCACTTTGTCGCTGCGGCGGATCCACCACGAAACCCTTCTGCGACGGCACGCACTCGAAGATTGGATTCCAGGGCGCGATCGCCGCGGTCCAGCAGACGGAAGAGAAGCCGTAACGTGTGAGGACCGGCTTTAGCCGGTCATGGCCAGCGTGTGAGGACACTATGGTTGTTCCTCTTCCGTCTCGTCCTCCAGTTCGAACACAACCGCTTCCCATCCGGTGCGCGTGCCCGTTCGGAGTGGGCGCTCTTCTTCCGCGATATCGGTGATGAATTCAAAGTCCATTGCGCGGCCCAGACTCAATCAGCGTTCCGAGTGGCGGCGAGAGCCTAACTTGAACTCGTAGCGCCTCTTGTCGTCGCGCCGACTAGCAGCGAGATGTCAAAAAAATCAGCGTAACAGAAGATTGACATCGAAGTGAAGCGGCAGTAGCGTACGCGGACCGCGAATGTAAACGGTTACATCGCATGCCTGACTCCCATCATCGCGTCACCATCAAAGAAGTCGCCGCGAGGGCCGGCGTCTCGGTGGCCACCATTTCCCGCGTCATCAACGGCAAAGGCCCTGTGCGCGAGTCCACCTCCCGCCGGGTCATGGAAACTGCTCAGGCCATGCGCTACACGCCGCATGGCGTGGCTCGCAGCCTCAGCATGCGCC
>QHVS01000187.1 GCA_003223635.1 Acidobacteriota bacterium
CGCGAGAATGATCGCCGCGAGCGCGACGAGAAATGCGCGTCTCATACCTGATAGGCGAAGGAGGCGGCGTTGTCCGCAAGCACGATGATGTCGCCGCGCTTCAGCGCGACATCGGTGACTTTTGGTCCGCCCGCTTTGCCGAGGAACGTGCCATTGCTGGAGTTCTGATCGACGGCGTGGACGCGTCCACCGCGGGGAATGATCTGCACATGCCGTTTGGAGATGCGGCTGTCATTGATCACGATCTTCGCCTGCGCCGGATCACGCCCGATGTAGAAGCCTTCCTCCTCGATGATGAAGCGCTGTCCTTCCAGCGGACCGCCCGTGCAGAGGAGCATGCCGTGCCAGCGCATCATCTCGGTCCCCTGCGGTTCGCTCGGCGGCTGGAGGTTTCCGAGTGCGACGAGCTGCGTCGGCTCCGACTTCGACGGCCCGGACGGCTGCGCAGCCTGAGCGGGAAGCTCGACGGCCTTGACCCGAACAGTCGGGGGAAGAGGCGGCGGTGCAGGGCGTGGGGATGGCGGCAGAGTGATCTCATCATCCTCGCGGGTTCGAAGTCGCTGATAGAGCGCGATCCCCACCGGGACGAACACGGTCAGCAGCAACACGGCGATGAGGATCAAGAGGATGGTATGAAGCACGTCTGATTTCGCCTATTGGATTCCAGTCGGGCGCCCCCGCCGTGAATCGGCCACGTCGATTGAGACCCGATTCGAGCGCTGATGATACTCATGACACGTCATGCATGGGCTGACTCCTCGGCCCGCGCGACCGCCGTGACAGGCAAGACAGGCCGAGCGTTGCGGCAACAAACGATCGGAAGTCAGGATGCTGCTAAGCGCCGCGGAATGACACTGTGTGCAGTCGACAGCCCGATGCGGCGTGTGGGTGAACGTCGTATGGGACAGCCACTGTCGGCGCATCGTCGGCGGCGTCACCGCCAGCTTTCCCTCACTCCTAACCACCAGGTGGCAGAGGGTGCACTTGGTCTTGACCACCTGCTCCGCCAACAGCAATCCGCCCGCGTCCGGAGCGACGGGCGGATGGGTGGCGAGGATTCGGCGAACTTCATCAGCGGACTTGTTCACGATTTCACCGCCGCCGGCGTGCGTGGCCATGACGAATCCATACACCAAACCGGGATCACCGCCGTGGGGCACAGCCGCGTGGGGAAAGCGTGGATCGAATGTCAGCTCGTGACAACGCTGACAGTGCTGGGCGAAACGAACCGGCGCAGGATCGATTCTTCCGCCGGTGGACCGCACCATGGGGTGACAGCTCATGCAGGTCAGCACTTCGCGCTCGCCAGCTTCATTGAAGATGCCCGATCTCTGAAGGTGAAGCGCGTGGTTGAAGCGCAAGGTGTCGTCATCCAGAGGATAGGTGAATTCGGGATGCTGCGCGGCGAACGAAGTGATGTGTTGGAGATTGCCGGCCAGGCTGACGCCTTTCTTGGCGCGACTGCGCACATCGCGGTGACAATCGATACACCAGCTGTCTGTCGTGAGCGCCAAGCGCGGTGTCCCGCGGTGCTCGGGATGGCAACTTGCGCATTCCAATGTATCCGCCAGGGCCGCCGCATGCGGATGCTTTGCGTGGCAGTTTTCGCACCTTGCATTCGAAACGCCGCGCCACGGCAGATGACAGGCGTCGCAGTCGCTTCCGATCGACTCACCGCGTGCATCGCGCACCTTCGCGTGCGCGGACGACACGCCGCCCGGCATGAACGCGGTGCGCCCCGCAGGGGTGATCACGGTCGCGATCACCACGAAGGCCGCGATCAGCAGAATGGCGATCAACGTGATCTTCGATAGATAGGGCCGTCCGAGCCGATAGGCGCCAGCGAAATCGACAGCTCGCGCCCGCACCTCACCACCGGCCGCCAGCTTCTCCTCCGCCTCGATCTGCTTTTTCCTCCCGATTGCCGCACCGGCGGCCGGCGCACTGATGATCTGCAAAAAGAGCGGCTTGCCGGGCTCGGCGATCTGAACCTCGAGCTTGAGATCGCCGATGTCGATGCGATCTCCCTTCGCCAGGCGCGCCGACTCTACCGGCTTCCCGTTGACGTATGTACCGGTGATGCTTCCGCGGTCAACGATCACATAGCCATTGGCGCCGCTCTCGATTACCGCGTGCTCGAGCGCCACCGCGGGGTTCTCGGATCGCAGCTCAGCGTTGGTTCCGCGCCCGATCCGCAGGGCGTCAGTGCGGATCTGAGTCAGAACCGATCCGCTCGGCGTGACGCGCTGCAGAACGAAGGTCATCGGATGGGTCCGTAGTAGAAGACCGCGGCAACGTGAACGACCGACATCACCAGGAGCAAGATGGTGAACGGAACGTGCACGTATAGCCATGCCTCCAGCACGTTCTTGTATCTCTGCTGATAGATCAGCCGCAGCAGCAGCTCACGTCTTTGGCGCGAGAGGACCAGCATCTGTCGCAGATCTTCTGCTTCGTCCTTCGGGACAGAGCCGAGCAGTGAAGACCACTCGGTAGTCGACTGCCGGGTAGCCGCCCGTGGCTCGGAGAAAAGGAGACGCCATCCGGCCAGCCATCCTGGTACCGACTGCCGCATCAGCTGGCTGTAGGTGCGCTGGAACTGTGGCGACTTGGCCGAGGCAATCCGCGCCATCTGCCTGCCGAGCTGATTCAACTGATCGGAGATCTCATCGACAGTGAGGTTGCTCTCCACATCGGTCAGAAGGCGCGGAATGGTCGCGTAAAGAATCGCCCCTACCACGCCGCTGAACACAACGATCACCGCCAAGACCAGGGCGGTCACGGCGATGGCATCGCTGAATCGGCCGCCGGCGTGAAACAGAAGCACTGCTAAGACGAGCAGGCCAAGGTAAATGTGTGCCTGAAGCCATTGCTCGAGTGTGCCCCAGGTCGATCGGTACCACCGTTTACGAATCCCGAAGAAGGCGAGAAGAAGAATGAGCAGAAAGCCGGCGATACCGTAGGCCAGTCCCAAGGGCGATCCGCCGTGCGGAAATTCGTGCTTCGAATACCAGAAGAAGGGGGCGCTCAAGGCGATCAACAGAATGGCGAAGATCCAACGCCAGAGCGTTCCGCTCCGTGCTACCGGCATATCCGTTCACTCGTTGCGAGCGACGACCATTTCCTCGAGTGTCGATCGATACTCTTCCGGCGTGAGCCGGATGGCGGCGGCGGTCGGGCAATGCCGAACGCAGGCCGGGCCGCCGGAGATTTCGCGGCAGAGATCGCACTTCACGGCAACCGTGCGATCGACGTCGGATATCTCCGTTCTTCCGACAAGCGAGGCGACCCACGAAAAAAGAGACTTCTTCGGCTCCTTGTGAACCATGAAGATGTTGTCGTACGGACAGTTTCGCTCGCAGTTCCCACAGCCGATGCAGTTGCTCTTGATGTAGACCTCGCCGCGGGGATCTCGGGCGATGGCGTCGGGCGGACAGTCGAGCATGCAGAGCGGGTTCTCGCACTGCCAGCAGGAGTTCGGCGCCAGAAGATTGTAGAGGTGAATCCCGGTGAGCGAGAGCCGCGCTTGTCCATCTTCGTGCACTCCTTCGCAGGCGGCGATGCAGTTGCCGCAGCGAATGCATTTGTGCTCGTCGATGAGAAGAGTCTGCGTCCCCATGACCACTTCCTGGCGGATGAGATCCTCGAGAATTCGCCCCGACCCCGGCGTAGCCTCGGCCACCAGGCCGGCGATGCGGCGCTCCTCCACCTTGCGCAGCGGTGCTTCGCGCAGCTCGGGATGAGCGGCGAGGAATCTGTCGAAGTCGCCCTTGCCCAGCCTGATCAGATCGGAAGGAAAGATCGCGCTGACGGTGGCCGTGCGCGTCGAATCAAAAAGCGCTGCCTCGCCGAAGAAGTTGCCGGCCACCAGATACGAGAGGACGACCTCCTTCTCGCCGGAGCGTTTGGAGATCTTCACCATGCCGTTGCGGATCAGATAGAACGCATCGGCAGGATCGCCTTCTCGAAAAACCACGGCGTCTTTGGGGAGGGACTGGATGGCCGCCTTGGCCACCAGCTCTCCGAGCTGGGATTCCGGGACTCCGGGAAAGAGATACCCGCCAAACGCGCGGAGCAGGAAAGCCTGATCGACCAGCGCCCGCGCCGCCGACGCGGAGGCCAGCAATTTGAGGATGGCCTTCCGGGGAATCTCGATCATGCGTGTCGGCCCGACGGCGCGCGCGGTGGCCGTCCTTCGCCGGCCGGAGATCAGGCTCATCTCGCCGAAGAAGTTGCCCGCGGTCAGCTCGACGATCTTCACCTCGCTCGGCGCCTGCTCCGGCCTGCGCCACAGCGCGACGCGTCCCGAGGCGATGATCAGAAAATCGTTCGTGTAGTCGTTCTGGCGGATGATCGTGTCGCCGTCGCCGTACTCGCGAACATGCGCGGAGAGGAACGTGTCGCGCAGCTGCTGCTCGTCGGCGGCAGCGAGCAGAGGCACGCGCTTGCGCAGGGACTGAATGCGCTCGCGCACTGTTCCGTCCCAAAACGGAAGACGATCACGCAGGACGGCCTCGTCAGCCGGCTCGACGTCGCGTCCCATCAGGTGCTCCACGATCTCGTAGCCCTGATTGATCCCCAGCTTGATCAGATCGCGTCCGCTCGCCGCACCGATGAGAAAGAGGCCCGGTACGCTCGACTCGTATGTCGCGCTCAGGATTGGACGGGCATCAGTTCCCTCGCCGCTGTACTGCACGCCGATCGACTCGAAAAACTTTCGCGGCGCGTCGGCGCCCAGTTTGAGAAAGATCAGCTCCGCCGGTACGCGCGTGGCTTCGCCGCGAACGATGAGATCGGCGTAGCCGTCGTACACCTGCTTGACGCCGGCGCTGAAGTAAATCGTCAACTGTCCAGTCGCCTGGCGCGACAGCACCTCTTTCGTCAGCACCTCGTTGGCGCGGGCGATCTCCGTTCCGCGAACCACCAGGCCAACGCGATTCTCATCCGAGAGAGCGATGGCGACCTCCATTGCGGAGTCGCCGGCTCCGACCACCAGCAGATCCTGATCGCGATGATCGGCCGGATCGACCAGACGGTACCTGACGTGCGGCAACTCCTCCCCCGGAACGCCGAGCCTTCGCGGATTGCCTTGCGTCCCCATCGCCAGCACGACCTTCGCCCCGCGATACTCTGCGCCATTCGCGGTGGTCAGCACGAATTGGCCATCGTCGCGGCGGAGCTCCTTCACGTCAGCGTTGAAATGCACGTTGAGCTTGCGATCGGCCACGTGTGCATGCCAGGCCTTCAGGATCGACTCCCGAGAGCCGGCGACAAAGGGAAGTTCGCCGCGGCTCGGAATCATCATTGGCTCAGACATGACGTACTTGCGCGCCTGGTAGGAATCAATCGTGTCGGCGAGATGATCGGTGCGCTCCAGAACGCTGTAGGAAAGGCCGTTCGCCTCCGCATGCGAGGCGGTAGCTAGACCCGCAGGGCCCGAGCCGACGATCAGTAGATCGTAGTGTTTCATTCGATGGACGAGCAGCGGCAACGATATCGCAACCGCGAGAGGAAATCGCGTCAGGCGCGCACGCCGGCGGTCTCGTCTCCGACCACCGCGTCGATGGCCAGGTTAAACGTCAGGATCACCTTCCCGAGCCGGACCAGGTCATTGTTGGTGAGAAGACGTCTATCCGTATTGCGGCTCAGTAGGTCTTCGATGAAGAATCCATCCGAGCCGCGGATGATCCGTGCATGGCGCGACGAGATACTGTTGTCGGGGATGGAAATGGAATTCGAGGCGTCACGTCCGATCACGTACTCATCATCGAGCAGCGGGAAGACCGCTCCGCTGTCCTGAGTCAGGCTCCCGACGAGAGAGCTCGCCGCGGGCTGGGAAGTCGATTGACCGCGAGCGATGAGACCCTTCGTTTCGAGGTTCTGAAGCAGGGGAAAAAGTTCGGCCGGACGGTATCCGAGGTCGCTGCAGAGTTGCTCCACTGAGCGCCCGCCGCCGGTTCGAAAAAGGATGCGAAGCTCTTCTGGCCCGAGGCTGACCTTCCCCTGCATGGAGGGATCATCGACGACACGAAGCACCAGACTGACGTCGGGATAAAGCTGCGCGATGCGGCGCGCCTCTTCGGCGCGGCGCGCCCCTTCTTCGATCAGCGGTCCCAACTCGAGATCGATATCCTTCGCCCCTTTCGCCGGCACTGTTTCTTCCCAC
>QHVS01000198.1 GCA_003223635.1 Acidobacteriota bacterium
CGCAGCGTTTCGAAATCGCGGGCCCAATGCCCTGAAGGCGACGAAGCATTGATGAAATGCTCGTGCGTATAAGAGACGCGCACGCTGTTCAGGCGATTGTCACCGAACACGCTCTCCAGTGCGGCAATCGCATTGAGATCGAAATCGTGCTCCTCGCGCGCGTTCTCCAGCGCCGTCTGCGGACCGACGATCTTGTTGAATTGCGGAGCACGTTCCGAGAGATAGCGCCAGATCGTCATCGGCGCGGCCGAGGACATTGAGAATGTGGTTTTCTTCGGTGGTGGAATAGCTGAGACTCGGGCGAGTGGCGAAAAATCGCGACTGTCCCTGCTGGTCGAGTGACTGCTCGAAGCTGATGAAGTAGTGCAGGCGGTCGCGGATGATCGGTCCGCCGAATGTAAAGCCCTCAGACCGGAATGCCGCGTCGGGCCGCTGCAGACCTTCGCGCCTCGTGAAGAAGTCCATCGAGTTCCACTTCGCGTTCTGGAAAAAGATGAATGCGGAACCGCGCACCTCATTCGTGCCGCTCTTCGTGATCGCATTGAGAACGCCGCCGGTGGCACTTCCGAACTCGGCGTCGTATTGAGCGGTCAGAACTTCGAACTCCTGAATCGCTTCGATTGCCGTTCGCACCTGTGCCCCGCCGAACGAACCGGCGAGCGGATCGTCGTTCCTGCCACCGTCGACGCGAAACGAGTTGTTCGCCTGATGCTGTCCATTGATGTACAGCGCGTCCGAGCTTTCCGAACCTGTCTGCGGATTGGGAATTACGCCCGGAACGAGCCCTGCGAACAGCACGAAGTTACGGTTCTGGGTCGGCAGGTCGCGAAGGTCTTCCGCTGTGAGCGTGTCGCCGACGTCACTGCTGGCGATATCGATCAGATGCGCGCGCGCGCCGACAGTGATCGTTTCTGAGATTGCGGCCGGCCGAAGCGTGGCCATCAGTCGCGTCGTCTGCCCCACGCGCATCTCGACCCCTCGGTTCTCCACGGTTGTGAAGCCGGCATGCTCGAAGGTGACGACGTACGTTCCCGGCCTGAGACCGGCGATCGCGTAGGTTCCGGTGTCGCTTGTCGTCGCAGCGCGTCGATTGCCGGTGTTGACGTCGCGCGCGGTGACAGCGACACCCGGCAACATCTCGCCACCGGATGCCGTGACAGCTCCCGACAGCTCAGCAAGAGCAAACTGGCCGCGAGCGGCAGCGGCCGCAAGCGCCAGGGCTAAGGCGATCGAGCAGATACGCAATTGGTGAATTATATTGATATAGACTCTCTCCACCCGTGCAGGCCATAACCGGAAGCCGAAGTTTTCGGATCGGCGACTTCGTGCTCGACGCCGAATCGGGAGAACTGCGCCGCAACGGCGAGAAGAGCCGTCTCGCCGAGCAGCCGCTGCAAATTCTTCTTCTCCTGCTCGAACATCGCGATCAACTGGTAAGCCGCGACGATCTGCGACAACGACTCTGGCCGGCGGACACGTTCGTCGATTTCGAGACGGGTCTCAATCGCGCCGTGAGAAAACTGCGCGACGCGTTGGGCGACTCCGCGGACACTCCGAGCTACATCGAAACCGTGCCGAAGCGCGGCTACCGGCTGATCGCCGAAGTGGGCGAGCCGCGCCGCGAACCTGCGGCCGTTCCGACGCAACGCCGCACGCTGAGGTGGATCGGCATCGCGGCGGCAGTCGTGATCGCCGCGTTGGTCATCATCGCGACGGCTCGGTCGTACAGCCGCAGGCAGCCGCCCATTCACTCGATCGCCGTCCTGCCGCTTGCGAATCTCAGCGGCGATCCGTCGCAGGAGTATTTCGCCGATGCGATGACAGAGGCGCTGATCACCGATCTCGCCCAACTGCGAAACGTGACGGTGATCTCGCGTACATCGGTGATGGCGTACAAGCGAAGCGCGAAGTCCCTGCCGCAGATCGCGCATGAGCTCAGCGTGGATGGCGTAGTCGAAGGAGGCGTATTGCGCGCAGGCGGACTTGTGCGCGTCACCGCGCAGCTGATCCACGCCCCGACCGATCATCATCTCTGGGCGAAGAGCTACGAGCGCAACGAAAGCGACGTCGTCACTCTTCAGCGCGAGCTCGCGGCGTCCATTACGGAAGCCCTTCGAGCGGAGCTCTCGCCGGAAGCCAGAGCGCGGCTTCACACTGACTCGCAGATCGATCCTGTCGCGTATGAATTTTTCCTCAAGGGAATGACTGCCGCCGGGAAAGAAAACACGCAGGGATTCACTGAGGCGATTGCGTATCTGTCGAAAGCCGTCGAACGGCAACCCGACTTCGCCCCTGCGTACGTGGAGATGGCGCATTGCTACTCGCAGTTCGCGTGGAACGGAGCGGTGGCTCCATCCGAGTTCATGGGAAAAGCGAGGGCGGCCGCGCTGAAAGCACTGGCGATCGATCCGGCATCGGCAGACGCTCACGTGGCGATGGGCGCCGTTTTCTATCAATACGACTGGGACTGGTCGCGGAGCGAGCAGGAGTTTCGCCGCGCTCTGGAGCTCAATCCGAATCACGCGTACGGGCACAGCGCGTATGCCACGCTGCTCCGCATGACCGGCCGCCGGGAGCAGGCGAAAGCAGAGCTGGCGCGAGTCCGCGCACTCGATCCGCTGAACGCGAAGAAGCCAGCGGCGATCGTAGGCGTGGCGATGGGGCTTCGCCGGCAGAAGAACTACGACCAGGCGATCGCAGAGATGCGCAAGGCATTGCAAATGGATCCCGCCGTCGCGCGCGCGCATGCGCAGCTCGGCCTGACTCTCTTCGCCGCGGGTAAACAGGATGAGGGCATCAATGAGCTCGAGACCGCCGTCCGCCTCGCTCAGAAAAACCGCCGGTTCCAGGCAAACCTCGGATGGGCATACGGCGTGAGCGGAAGGACGGCCGATGCGCGCAGGATTCTCGAAGCGCTCGAACAACGTGCGCGCCAAGAATACGTTTCGCCGGTAGCGATTGCGATGGTGCATGCCGGTCTCCGGGAAAATGATCAGGCCCTCCATTGGCTCGAGCAAGCGTACGAACAACGCGATTTCGATCTGGTCTTCGCGCAACGATGGCTCGCGTTCGAGTCGTTGCGGGGCGAACCTCGCTTCCAGGAGTTGATGCGCCGCATCGGCCTCCCGGAAGCGTGATCTCTCGCTGATGCTATTCGTTTCCGTGCCGCCTCTGTCGAGTGCTCAACCAGAGGTCATTGCCTCCCGCCCCGCCCGCCCGGTCTGAGCTGAAATAGAGCGTCATTCCATCTCCGGACAGGTAAGGTTGAGCGTCGGTCTGTGGACTGTTGACATTCTCGACCCTCACGGGCGCGGACCACTCGTCGGTGACGCTCGCACGTGTCGATACCCAGAGGTCGAAACCGAGAGATGGCGGGCGGTTCGACTGAATCACCATCTCCAGTCCGTCAAAGCGAATCGTTGGCCGCTGCTCCTGGAACTTGGTGCTGAGCTCCACGACCCGCTGCGGAGCGCTCCACGTTCCGTCCTCCTGCTGTTCGCTGACGTAGATGTCGGCCTGACCGGCGCCTCCGGGTCTCTGGCTTTGAAAGTAAAGTTGAGGCCTGCCTCCTTCATTTTCGAAGTAGGTCGGACCTGCGTCGTTCACTGAGCTGTTGATTTCCGTGATGGGAACGGGTGGTTCCCAGCCGAGATCGTCATGGATTTGCTCGCGATGCGATACCCAGATATCGAGCCCTCCCTGTCCGCCAGACCGGTTCGTTGCGAAGAACAGATAATGCTCGTCACGCGAAAGCGCGGGCGACTGATCGAACGCATCGGAGTTGAGGACGAATAGGTTGAACGCTGGACCCCAGGGGTCGTCGACACTGCCGCGTTGCGCGACCCAAAGATCCGCTTCATCGATACTACCCGGATGGTTCGAGGCAAAGTAAAGACTGAGGCCATTCTTCGAGATCGCTGGAGCGGATTCGCCGTACTTCGTATTCACCGAGCTGACATTTGTCGGCGCGGACCAATCGGTGAACTTGCTCCCTGCCGCTTCGGGTCCCGCGGCGAAGCACGGAGTGGCGAAAGCCAATACGGCGACCAGTGATGGCAACGTTTTCATGAGCTCCCTCCTTTTGGATGGTCCAAGATCGTGCGGCGCTCGCCGGCGATCGATGCCCGGAGGGTGCTCTTTTGATGACTTTCAGATGCGCGGTGCCCGCGCGTCCGATTCAAACGGGATGAATGCGAAAGTCGACAGGAAATCCGCCGCGCTACAACTCCGGCGATCCAATACCCAAGGAAATGATTGATGATATTGGTGGAGCTGATCGGGATCGAACTGACGACCTCCTGAGTGCGATTCAGACGCTCACAATTCCAAAGGTCACTCACATTGTTGTTGCTACTCCACTGCTACTATGAGCCACGAAAACACGGCAAAAATCCCGCAAACGCGACGAAAGATTACTCAGCCGCATCAGTTTCGATCTATTGTGTTTAACTTCGCTTCAGTACGCGTGAATTTGCGCGCTGAAGCGCTGTCATAACCCAAAGGTCGGAGGTTCAAATCCTCCCCCGCAACCAATCGAACGTTAAGCAAAAAGCCACTGGAAACAGTGTTTTCGTCGCGACACCTGATGTAACGATCACGATTGGAGAGGTACTTAAGGTTACGAATATGACTTCTCGAAGATCGCTGCTTCTGGTCTCCAGCACACTCCTCGCGCTTCTCGCCCTCGTCGGCAACGATTCTCGCGCGCAGTTCCGCCTCCCCAAGAAGCTGCCGAAGATCCCGGGGCTCGAAAAGATCCCGGGCCTAGACAAGATCCTGGGGAAGGAGCCGCCCCTCACTACATCGATCGCCGACGCGCTCACCGAAGTCGCTTTCCTCGACAATTTCACTCCGGACTTCCCGCTCCCCCTCGGAACTGCCCCACACACGAGCGAAGGCGAATACAAACTGCGACCCGGCGCATACCGCTATTCGGCACAGAGTTACTGCCTTCACGCCGGAACGTACGCTCCCGGTCGCGGCGAGGGCTACCTTTACGCTCCGCTGGCCGGACAGAGAGCGCCGATCATTCGAAATCTCCTGCGTCGCTCGGTGCAGCACCCGGAAATTCATCAGCACGACGTTCAACTCCTGATCTGGTCGATCCTCGCTCGCACCAAGCCGACCGAGATGAGAGCCGATCTGCAGCGCGCCGCGGCACAACTCCTCACTCCCAAAGAGCTGTTCGATCTCAATGGAGGCGCTCTCGGCATCCTGCCGGATGAGGTGAAACAGAAGGCCCTGGCGCAGCTTCCGGAGTCGGCGCGCAAGGTGTTCGAGGCTGAGAACCGCATCCGCGAGATGGTGACTCGCGCCAACTCAACATTCGATGAAGTCGAACGTGTGGCCGTCCTGGCCGGCGCGCCGCCCGCTGAGGCAGGCGACCGCACCGATCTGCCACGGCAGCGCTGGTCCTATCACCCGGACGGTTACTTCGTGCGGTTCGATCCGCACGGCTATCCCAGAACGGACGTCGACGTTTACGTGCCGGAATGGTTCCAGATCACGCGCGACGATGCGGGGCGCATCACCCGCCTCAGCGACGAATACGGCAATCGCATCGAGACGACGTACGCGCCGGCGCGCAAGAGCAGCTCCGCCGCGTCCTTGCGCGGCTCTGAGTTTGCCTCAGTGCGCTTCATCGATGGTCTCAACGGAAAGAGCGTCGGCAAGTGGGATAAGAGCGGATGGCTTTTGTCCGGACCCCCGGGTCAAGGAATCGACGTTGCCGGCGAGACGCTGAGGATGACGGACGTCTCCTCTCGCGTCGCGCTGACGAAACAGCGCAAGGCGGAATTCGAAAAGGTTCTCGGAAAGAAGAAACGCGGGTCCGATGGCGCGGATCTGCAGCAACTTCTCGATCTCGCGGGCTACTACGACGCCGTGAGCGCGCTGGCCGGAAAGGACGCGAAGCTCGCGCGTTATCCAAATCTCGTTCTGGGCGCGTGGCAGGCTACGTTCGTTCAGGGCGCGCCGCCGATGTCGATGGCATCCGCGAGCGGTGCATCGAGCACATCGGGCGACGTCAGCGGCGGCAACACCGACTTCGATCCCTCCGGCAACGTTGCCGTTCCCGGTCAGACCGGACGTCAACGACTGTCTCAGTCATCTCGCTGCCGCGAAGAGTGCGGATGCGATCGCGATGGCATGTGCCGGGACCTGAACGATGCGCTGAACTCGATCAAGCGCGGAGCTGCCGGCGAACCACAGCTTTCGCAGCAACTCGACAAGTTGAAAAAAGACCTCTGCGACAGCCCCTCTTCGGCCAAGGATGTCCAGCAGATGCAGGACGATTTGAAAATGATGGGCTACGGAGATTACGCGTTGTTTCGCCTGAAGACCGCGCTCAATGATTTGAAGATGCGGTCCGGCTGCGGAGCTCCTGAATTCGAGTGTCCACTCACGGCAAACTCGACGATGATGTGTCCGCACGGCGGCCGGGTGGTCTGCACGCCGGCGGACGCGAACCGGGCGATGCCCAACGGGCCGCAGCTCAAGGCCACAGACAACTGCGTGGTGATGGGATGCCCGTTCATGATCAATGGTCAACCCTCTCCGTGCACGCGCGTGCAGTGGATACCGAGCGGTGGGAGCCTCGATCTGGATTGCCACAGCATCGGCTTTGTGATCGGACCAAATGGCGTCCCGCAGGGTCCGGTGCTCATCGTTCCGTAGCCTTCGGAGTACGGCGGCTTGCCGCCGCCTTCTCAAGGCCGGCCCTCACCCGGCGCCCCTCTCGAGATCTA
>QHVS01000199.1 GCA_003223635.1 Acidobacteriota bacterium
CTTCTAGGCTGCGTCCTGTGGCGCCGCCGCGGACGGCAGCTCCTCGCCGCCCGGCTGGTGGAAACGGAGGCCTATCTGGGCGCCAACGACGCCGCCAGTCACGCCCGCCGCGGCCTGCGCTCCAAGCGAAATGAATCGATGTACCTCGAAGGCGGCCATGCCTACGTCTACTTCACTTACGGCATGTATTGGTGCCTCAATGTCGTCACGCAGGAGTCGGACATCGCCGAAGCCATTCTGATTCGAGCTGCCGAACCGCTGCAGGGAATCGAGTCGATGCGGCGGAGGCGGCCGAAAGCAAAGCGCGATCGTGATCTGTTGAGCGGCCCGGGGAAGCTCTGCATGGCGCTCGACATCGATGGCCGCCTGGATGGCGAGCCGCTCGATGGCAATCGCCTCTTCCTGACGAAGCGCGATGCCCCGGTGGACGAATCAGAAATCGTCGTGTCGCCGCGCATCGGCGTCGAGGGAGCCGTCGCCGCCGCGCATTGGCCGCTAAGGTTTTATCTGCGTGGAAACCGCCACGTGAGTGGAGCGGCGGCCTTCAGGCCGCCGTCGGTGGGCTGAAGCCCACCGCTCCACTTTCAAACTATTCCCGCAAATACTCCATCAAATAATCCGTCGCCTCTTTCGAGCGCATCAGCGAGAGCTTCGAGACGATCGACTTCTTGAGATCGAGATCCTTCTCCCGGCGGGCGAGGTCGATGAGGGCGCGGGCATTGCCCTGGATGAAGAGCGAGTTGATGACGCTCTTTCGCACCTCCGGACGCGAGTCGCTGTTGTAGATCGAGATGAGCGACTGCCCCGATCTTTCACCACCGAGAAGACCGAGATTGCGGATGGCGGCGACTTTGAGATCCAGCACCGGCTCGTTGCGGGCGATTTCGGCCAGCTTGTCCGAATTTCCACCGATGAACATGGCCTGGATGATCCGCTTGCGGACATCGATCGACGATTCGCTGCTGTAGAGCTGCGACAACTCCTCGCGCGCTCCCATCACTCCGAGCTGCATCACCGCTTCGGCGCGAAGATCGGGATCCGCTTCGCTCCTGGCCAGAGCGAGCAGGCGGCCGCGATCGCCGGAGATCATGTACGACTTCAGAATCGATTTCTTCAGGTCGACATCGGTCGTCGATGTGTAGATGTCGGCCAGCACCTGCCGGCTCCGGTCACCGCCCATGATTCCGAGGTAGCGCACGGCGCGGGAGCGCTGCTCGGGCGGCCCGTTCTTGGCGATGCGCGCCAGAATCTGCAGGGCCTGTGATGAAGAAGACTGGCTCAGAACGAAGAGGGCGCGGTCCTTAAGTTTGTCCGAGCTGCTGGATTGCAGCAGTCGCTCGATGATGGGAATGGCGCGCTCCGGATCGCTTTGCATCAGGCCGTTGAGGGCCATCAGCTTCAGCTCTTCGTCATTGACCCGCTCCGGCTCGATGTGCTGGCCGGCCGATTGACGGACTTCGATCTCCAGCGCTTTGGCGTCCTCGTTCCACTTGCTCTTCGGATAGGACTTCTGCAGTTCGAGGATGGTGGCCAGCGCCTCGGAGCGCATTCCCATGTTGTTCTCCGAGCATGCTGGCGACCTTCTCGAAAAGCTTCGCGGCGCGGTGCCAATCGTGATCATCAAAGGCATCGCTCGCTTCGCTGTACGTGTCTTCCTCCTTCTCCGCTCTCGCTTCCTGCTTTTCGCGTTCCTTCTGATTCGACTCCGTGATGGCGAAGTCCGGAGAGGTGCTGGTCAGCACATCGGCCATGGAGTTGAGCAGCGGCCATGCTGCAATCGTGAATGCAACGAGGATCTTCATAGTGAGTTGGTTCCCTTCTGTGCGGCCGGTACTTCGCGACCGCCGACCTGCGCGCTGACGACGCGCACCTTGAATAGCAATCCTTTCGATTCGATTCTTTTCTGCAGCGACACCAGCTCATCGGGCATGAGCTTGTCGTCGGCGTGCGCCAGCTCCACCAGGATCGGCTCCAGGTCGGCCAGCAGCATGGCCACGCGAGCATCCCCACTGCCCGCCGCACTCTGGCGGTAGATGCGATTCGACGCCACCAGCTCCTCAGCACGCTTGCGCTCACCAGAGACGTCGAAGCTGCGCTTCGGATTGGCGTTTGCCACTTCCGTCAGCATTCGCTCTGAGCTGTCGAGGTGATCGCTCACCACGATGAGAAGCAGGCGATCGCGGGTAGGTTGCTGAGCGATCGTCGCCGTGGCACTCCTGCCGGCGGGCACAGTGGGGGCGATATTTCGCGCATGCCACAGTTGGCCGGCGAAGAATGCGACCGCCACGAGCGCGGCCGCAGCCAGGAGCGACTGCCATCGGATGCGGCGGCGCTCGCCGCCCATCTTCCAGCGCAAGCGTTGCCAGACCCGCTCGGCATATTCGTCCCCTCGCTCGGGGATGGATAGCTCATTGACCAGGGCCAGAACGCGGCGAAGCGTCTCAAAGTGTGCCCGGCACTGATCGCATTCGGCCAGGTGCTGCGCGACCGGCGCAGCTGCCTCGTCATCGTGGTAGTGATGCAAGACGAGTTGCTCTTCGTTCAAGTGTTGCATGGTGAAGACCTCACGAATGGCTCCAGCGACTGGCGAAGCTTCCGCACCGCGCGGAAGATGGTGTGCTTCGCGGCATTCACCTGGATGCCGAGGGTTTTTCCGATCTCTTCGACCGGCATTCCTTCAAAGTGGCGCAGAACGAAAGCGGTGCGCTCATTTCCGCTGAGGCGCTCCATGGCCGCGGCAACCTGCTCGCGCAACTCCGCGCTGATCAGCAGACGGTCCTGTTCCGGTTCGGATCGAATCGTGCCGTTCATCTCTGCGTCCTCCGGATCACCGCCGTAGTAGCGATCCATCCGACCGCGGGCTCGCAAGAGGTCGAGCGCGCAGTTGATAGCGATGCGATGCAGCCACGTTCCGAAATTCGCGCGCTCTTCAAAGCGGTCCAGTTGTCGGTACGCGCGCAGGAACGTCTCCTGCACCACATCGTCGGCATCGTGCTCATTTCCGGTCATTCGATACGCCACTCGAAAAATAGGTTGGCTATGACGCTCGACGAGCAGCCGGAAAGCGTCGGGGTCGCCGGTGCGGGCCCGACTGACGACTGTGACGTCGGTCATCTCCATCCCACTGGCCTTAGACTGTTCATTCACAAAGTGGTTAGCTCGTGATGCGCGATCTCGGACGCATGCTCATCCTACTCGGCGGAATGCTTCTGCTGGCGGGAATTGCCCTCACCGCCTTCGGAGGCCTCGGTATCGGGCGCCTTCCCGGCGATCTGGTCTATCGGCGGGGAAATTTCACCTTCTACTTCCCGCTGATGACGTCGATTCTGCTGTCGATCGCACTCTCGCTGCTGTTGTGGCTGTTCCGCCGGTAGAATCCGATCGATGGCGCGCCTCGTCCACTACATCATCGTCTACGGGATCCCGCTCATCTTCCTGAACGTCTTTCTGGAACAGATTGGCGCGCCCGTACCCGCGGTGCCGACGCTCATCGTGGCCGGAGCGCTGTCGCGCGCCGGGCAGATGTCGTCGACTCACGTGCTTATCGCAGCAGTCATTGCTTCGCTGATCGCCGACTGGATCTGGTTCGCTCTGGGACGCCATTACGGATATCGCGTGCTGCGCACGCTCTGTCGCATTTCGCTTTCGCCCGACTCATGCGTCCGGGAGACGGAAGCGAAGTTCGAACGATGGGGATTGAAATCGCTGCTGATCGCGAAATTCGTTCCCGGCTTCTCCACCGTCGCACCGCCGCTGGCAGGAGCGGCGAAGAAGAGCACGTTCGCATTCGTGATTTACGACGGAATCGGCGCGCTGCTCTGGGCCGGCTCCGCCGTGGCGGCCGGCCGCGCATTCCACCGGGCCATCGATCGGATCATCCAAGCGCTGGAGAACCTGGGCGGGTGGGCGCTCGTGATCCTCGCGCTGGCCGTCGCGCTTTTCATCATGGCCAAGTGGGCGCAGCGCGTCAGCTTCTACCGGCGCCTTCGCATGGCCCGCATCCACGTTCACGAGCTGAAGGCGATGCTCGACCGCGGCGAGAAGCCGCTGGTTCTCGATGTCCGCTCGGCGTCTGGTCGAGAACGTGATCCGAGGCGAATTCCGACGGCCATCGTGGCACGCGAAGATTTGATCGATGAAGAGGTCGAGCAACTTCGCCCCGATCAGGAGATCGTCCTCTACTGCACGTGACCGAACGAAGCATCAGCGGCCCGTGTGGCACGCCTGCTCATCGATCGAGGATTCACTCTCGTGCGCCCGCTGGCCGGTGGATTTGACGCATGGATCGAAGCCGGATATCCGGTGGAGGAAGTGGAGGCGGCGTGAGCGAATCGGTCTACATCCACGGCACGAGCGAAGAGGAACAGCGGCGGCTGTCGTTGATGAACGATGTGCTGCTCAACCCGGCCTCAATTCGGGAGATGGCCCTGCGTGGCGATGAGTCGATCCTCGATTTCGGAGCTGGACTGGGACAGTTCACGCGCTTGATGGCGCACGCCGTTCCTCGCGGGCGGGTGGTCGGGATCGAGCGCAACGAGGAGCAGCTCGCCGGCGCGCGAAAACTCGCCGAGGCTGACGCAGAGAAAGTTCGCGTCGAATTTCGTTCCGGCGACGTTCTCGACCTTCGACTCGGCGATCGCGAGTGGGGCAGCTTCGACCTTGCCCATGCACGCTTTCTTCTCGAGCACGTTCCCGATCCGCTGCGCGTGGTGAAGACCATGGTCCGCGCGGTTCGTCCCGGCGGCCGCATCATTCTGGCCGACGACGATCACGACGTGCTGCGGCTATGGCCGGAGCCGCCCGGCTTCAATGATCTCTGGAACGCCTACATCCGCACGTACGATCGGATCGGGAACGATCCCTATGTCGGACGCCGTCTCGTCTCGCTGCTGCACGAAGCGGGCGCCGTGCCGCGGCGCAACACCTGGATCTTCTTTGGCGGGTGCGCGGGGATGGAGATCTTCGAGGTGCTGGCCGCCAACATGGCCGGCGTCATCCGCACCGCGCGTGAGACGATCCTCGGCATGTCGCTCTTCGAACGGGATGCGTTCGAAACGGTCATGCGAGGGTATGAACGGTGGGCGAAACGCCCCGACGCAGCCCTCTGGTTCGCGGTCGCCTGGGCCGAGGGGACTCGGCCGTAAGGCACGCGCCATGCAACTTTTTCCGAGTTATGTCGCCTCCTGCCAGCGCCCGCCTGACACTACTCGACCAGGCGAGCCGCGATTTCTATCGCCGTTCCATGGACTTGATGAACCAAGCCCGGCTCCCTTTTCTCGTCGGGGGGGCATACGCCTTTGCCCGATACACCGGTATCGAGCGCCATACCAAGGACTTTGACGTCTTCATCCGCCGCGAAGATTTCGATCGCGCGGCGAATCTCTTCAGCAAGGCCGGCTATGAAACCGAGCTCACTTTCCCACACTGGTTGGGGAAAGCTTTCAAAGCAGAAGACTTCGTCGACCTGATCTTCAGCGCCGGCAACGGCGTGGCGGTGGTCGACGAGCTATGGTTCGAGCATGCCGTTCCTGGACGCGTCGTCGACATGGACGTGCAGCTCATCCCGGCCGAGGAGATGATCTGGTCGAAGGGACTGATCATGGAGCGCGAGCGTTATGACGGCGCTGTTGTAGCCCACATCATCCACGCCGTCGGCGAGAACCTCGACTGGCGGCGCCTGCTATCGCGTTACGGGCAATACTGGCGCGCGCTCTATGCGCATCTGATCCTGTTCGGCTTCATCTATCCGTTCCATCGCTCGAAGATCCCCGCATGGTTGATGGAAGAGCTGGCTGCGCGTCTGGCGAAGGAAGACGGACGTGACGCGGCGGAGAAGATCTGTTTTGGCACGATCATCTCCCGCCAGCAATACTTGTTTGACGTCGACCATTGGGGCTACAAAGACGCGCGACTGAAGCCGACGGGGAACATGTCCGCCGAAGACATCGCGCATTGGACAGCAGGGATCGCGCAGGACGGATCGAAGTAAATGGCCGAGAAGGAAACGCTGCGCATCGCCGCGACGGCGGACCTCCACGTCAAGAAGACGTCGGCGGGGCTGCTGCAGCCACTGTTGGCTAAAGCCAGTGAAACGGCCGACGTGCTGCTGATATGCGGAGATCTCACCGATTACGGCGCGCCGGAGGAGGCGAAGATCCTGGCCAGGGAAATCACCTCGTCGCTGCGCATTCCGGTCATCGCCGTGTTGGGCAATCATGATTACGAGACCGGCAAGCAGGATGAAATCGCGAAAATCATGACCGATGCCGGCGTGACGATGCTCGATGGCGATGCCCACGAGATTCACGGTGTCGGCTTCGCCGGCACAAAAGGATTCGGCGGCGGCTTCGGTCGACGGTCGCTCGGAGCGTGGGGAGAAGAAATTCTCAAGAAGTTCGTCCACGAGACCATCGAGGAAGCGTTGAAGCTGGAGGCAGCGCTGGCCCGGCTGCGCACTCCGCAGAAGATCGCCGTCCTGCACTACTCGCCGATCGCAGCGACTGTCGTCGGCGAGCCTCCGGAGATCATGGCGTTTCTCGGCTCGAGCCGGCTGGAAGAGCCGATCGATCGCTATCGGGTCACGACCGTCTTTCATGGCCACGCCCACCACGGCGCCCTGGAAGGCCGGACCAAAGGGAATGCGCAGGTCTACAACGTGGCCATGCCGTTGCTGCTCGCCAATTTCCCCGAACAGTTGCCGTTCCGTGTGATCGAGGTGCCCATCGGCCAGCCGGCGTGGACGTAGAATCTCGCGGATGCGCCACTCCTCGTTCCCCGAAGGGGTCACCCGAGACACGCTGATCGGCTGGTTTCACCAGGGACGCGACCGAACCAGAAAGGTATTCGCCATCCCGCGGCCGGAGGCGTACTTCGATCGTCCAATCCGACTTCGCAATCCAATCGTTTTTTACGAAGGCCACCTCCCCGCCTTCACCATCAACACGCTGATCAAACTCGCGCTGAAGCAGCCGGGGATCGACGAGCACTACGAAGATCTCTTCGCTCGCGGAATCGATCCGGACAGCGAAGATGCGGCGAAGCCGCCGACCGATATCTGGCCGCGGCGCGAAGACGTTCAGGCCTACGGCCGGAAATCAGATGCGCTCATCGAGCGCGCGCTCCGCGAAGCGACCATCGAGGACGAAGCCGTACCGCAGTTGCGCGGAGGCGAGGCGGCCATCGCCATCCTGGAACACGAGCCGATGCACCAGGAAACTCTCCTCTACATGTTTCATGAAATGCCATACGAGAGAAAGATCGCTCGCGCACCGTTCGCAACTCAGCTTCGGGCCAGCTCCGAGCGCCGAGTGGCGAGCGGTGCCGTGAAGATCCCCGCGGGAAAGGCCACCCTGGGCGGTGAAGGCTCGTTCGGCTGGGACAACGAGTTCCCGCCGATGCGCGTCGAGGTGCGCGAGTTCGAAATCGATCGCTACAACGTGACCAACGGTGAATATCTCGATTTCATGCGCGCCACCGACGCCGAGCCGTCCCACTTCTGGGCTCGACGCAACGGCGCCTGGTTCTGGCGCGGGATGTTCGAGCTCATTCCGCTGCCGCTCGATTGGCCCGTCTATGCGACGCAGGAGCAGGCGACCGCATACGCGGCCTGGAAAGGCAAACGCGTTCCCACCGAGGCGCAATATCACCGCGCGGCGTTTGGAACTCCGTCCGGAGAAGAGCAGCGCATCTATCCGTGGGGAAATCAGCGGCCCGACGGTTCTCGCGGCAATTTCGGTTTCACGAACTGGGATCCTGTCCCGGTCGGTTCGTATCCAAATGGCGCAAGCGCCTGGGGCGTGCACGATCTCGTCGGCAATGGCTGGGAGTGGACCTCAACCGTGTTCGACGGATATCCCGGATTTCAACCGATGGCTTCGTATGCGAACTACTCGGCCGATTTCTTCGATGGCAAGCACTTCGTTTTGAAAGGCGCTTCCCCGGCCACCGCCCCCGAGCTGATCCGTCCCAGCTTCCGGAATTGGTTCCGCGGCAATTACCCGTATGTCTACGCGACGTTCCGTTGTGCGGCGTGAGTTGTGCACGACTCAGGTGCATGGAAAGAAAACTCTATAAACCCAAACAGTTCAATCTCAGCGGACTGAAGGGCATCTCCGATCAGACGCTGGAGATGCATATCAAGCTCTACGAAGGCTACGTCAAAGCCACCAACGATCTGACGGAGCGGATCGCCGCGATCCTGGCCGACGGAAAAGTCGATCAGGAGGAGATGCCGGCGTACTCGGAGCTGACCCGCCGCCTTGGATTCGAATACAACGGCATGGTCCTGCACGAGTATTACTTCTCCAACATGAAGAAGGATGGCGGCAGCGACGCTCCTCGCGGCTCGCAGTTCCGTTCGGCGGTCGAGCGCAGCTTCCCGTCATACGAGATCTGGAAGACAGATTTCGTAAGCGTCGGCAAGATGCGAGGCGTCGGCTGGGCCATCGCCTACTCCGATCCTGCCAACGGCCAGGTGTCGAATCACTGGATCGAGATGCATCAGACCGGAAACGTCGCCGGCTTCGTCCCTCTCCTGGTCATGGATGTGTGGGAGCACGCGTATCTGCTCGACTACAAGCCCGCGGATCGGCCGAAGTACATCGAAGCGTTTCTGGCGAATATCGACTGGACCGCTGTCGATCACCGCGTGAAGGCGGTGCACGTCACGGCTGCAGCTCGCTGAGGTGACGACGCCTCACCGCCGCTTCGCGGCACCCTCTCCCCGCTTCGCGGGCGAGGGGTCTCACGTGAGGTCCTTCTCCCCGCTTGCGGGGAGAAGGTGGCCGATGCAGCAGATTGACCGTTCCTTTGCGATCCAGCTTTCCCCACCCGGTGCGGATTCCGGAGAGTGCTGTCTTCAGCGACTTGAGCAGCACGGCATACATGAGCTGACGGTAGAGGAAGCGCTGCCAGAAGAGCCAGACGAGAACGCGTGGATCTTCGCGGTCCAGCCGGTAGGCGACGATCGACCCGAGGAGCTCGACGACAAAGAAGAACCCGTACATGAAGCCAACCAGGTAGAGCGACGACATCGCCTGCGGGAATGGCTGCCAGTCCTGATCGAGACGTCCACGCAGATACGCGCGAACGACATTGCTCAGCGTCCAGAGGATCTGCACATCGACCAGAGGCGAGAGGACCTGGAAGACAACCTGGAACAGCCAGAGCGAGGGCAGCATGACGCGCCCGAACCAGCCGTAGCGCCCGACGGCCCGCCGGTGCTTCCAGAGGCACTGCAGTGTGCCGAACGCCCAGCGGAAACGCTGTCGGAAAAGCGCGACAAAACTGTCGGGCGCCTCGGTATATCCGAGGGCCGCGCTGTCGGTCTCGATCCGCCAGCCGATTCGCCGGATCCGCCACGTCAGATCCATATCCTCGGCCATCGTGTCGGTGGTGTAGCCACCGGCCTGAGCGATGGCCAGGCGACGCCACGCGCCGACCGCGCCGGGAACGACGGTCACTGCGTTGATCGCGGCGTATGCGCGGCGATCGAGATTCTGGCTGGTGACGTATTCAATCGACTGCCAGTAGGTGAGCGGGTTGATGCGATTGCCGACTTTGACGTTCCCGGCCACTGCGCCGACGACCGGATCGGCGAAATGCCGAACCAGCTTCGGAATGGTGTCTTTGGCGAACAATGTGTCCGCATCGAGGGCGATGATGAGCTCTCCGGAGACCTCCGCCATCCCGCGGTTCAGCGCAGCCGCCTTACCAGCGTTCTCCTGCCGCAGCAGGCGAATGCGCGGATCGTTGCCGAATGCGCGCATCACTTCGCCTGAAGTGTCGTCTTTCGACCCATCATCGACGACGATGATGTCGAGCGGCTCGTAGAGGTTGGCCAGAACCGCCCGAATCGTCCTGACGATGACCTTCTCCTCGTTGAACGCGGCGATGACCACGCTCACCGGCGGTCGATACGACTCGTCGAAGACGGCGCGCCGTTCCCGGAACTTCGAGACGATCGCCAGGAGCGTCACGAAGACGACGCGAGCGGCGCCGAGGATGATCGCGGTGATGAAGGCGATGCTGAGGAACAGCT
>QHVS01000200.1 GCA_003223635.1 Acidobacteriota bacterium
TTCTCTCCGGGACTGGCAGTGATTCCGGGGATTGCTCGAACGCGGCCACGCCGTGCCGCAGTCTGCAGTACGCGATCGACCAGGCCGCCCCGGGTGCGGAAGTTGTGATCGTGAGCAGCGGCGGCTACGGCGGGGCGACGATCACCAAATCGATCACTGTCAACGCTCCGACCGGCGTGATTGCCTTTGTGGGACGGACGATCACGGTCAACATCGCGAGCACAGATACAGTGACCCTGCGCGGCCTGTCGATGAATGGGGCCGTCTTCGGAGATCAAAACGGGATCGCGTTCGTCGCCGGCGGAACGCTCAACATCGAGAATACGGTCATCTCATCGTTCGCAAACAATGGCGTCAATGACACCGGACCTGGCTCCCATATGTGGGTGTACAACTGTGACTTCAAGAAGAACGGCAGCGTCGGCATTTACGTGGTTAGTGCATCTGCTGTCATCGAGAATTCACGTTCTGTGAAAAATACGAATGTTGGCATGCAAGCTGGCGACGCGTCTACGGTTGCCATCCGGAACAGCGTCGCGGAGGGCAACGGATACGCCGGCTTTTACGCGAACTCGACTGCGGGAGGTTCGACGGAGATGGTCGTCGATTCCTGCATGTCGACGAACAACAACTTCGGCCTCCGTTCGCTCCAGATCGGTGCTGGTTCGGTGGCTACCTTGCGCGCTGGGCAGAACATTGTGATGAACAACACCGCGAACTTGGGGGCCGGAAGTGGCAGCGGCCTGATCTCTCAAGGCGGCAATCGAGTTGGCGGCGCCACCGGAGGGACCACCGGCTTCACCGGCACGGTGGCCCAACAGTAAGAGCCGCGCCCTATAATCGCTCTCTCAACAAAAAGGAGAGCGTATGAACCGAAGCACGATTCGCCGGGCGGTCGTAGTGTCGTTGTTTCTCGTTGTCATCGTTGTGCCGCGGGCTTCCGCCCAGGCGGCCCGGGTGTTTCTCTCCGGAACGGGCAGTGATTCCGGGGATTGCTCCAATGCGGCCACTCCGTGCCGCAGTCTGCAGTACGCGATCGACCAGGCCGCCCCGGGCGCTGAGGTCGTGGTCGTGAGCAGCGGCGGCTACGGCGGAGCGACGATCACAAAATCGATCTCTGTCAACGCTCCGACCGGAGTGATTGCCTTCGTGGGGCGAACGATCACCGTCAACATCGCGAGCACAGATACAGTGACCCTGCGCGGCCTGTCGATGAATGGGGCGGTCTTCGGTGATAACGACGGGATCTTTTTCACCGCCGGCGGCACGCTCAACATCGAGAATACGGTCATCGCATCGTTCGCCTCGTATGGCATCGATGACAACGCATCTGGCTCCAACCTGTGGGTGCACAACTGTGACTTCAAGAAGAACTACACGGGCCTGATCGTGACAGGCGCATCTGCGGTCATCGAGAACGCACGCGCTGTGGAGAATTCGTTTATGGGCATGTGGGCCAACTCGGCCACGGTTGTCATCCGGAACAGCGTCGCGGAGGGCAATGGAAACACCGGCTTTTATGCGTTCTCGAATGCGGGCGGCTCGACGGAGATGGTCGTCGATTCCTGCATGGCGACGGACAACAACTACGGCCTCCGTTCGTACCCGCTTGGCACTGGTTCGGTGGCTACCTTGCGAGCTGGTCAGAACATCGTGATGAACAACAGGACTGCGAACCTGAGCACGTCCGGCGGAGGCGGTCTGATCTCACAGGGCGGCAATCGGATTGGCGGTGCCACCGGAGGAACCACGGGTTTCACGAGCACAGTCGCTCAACAGTAGGCACGAGGGATGAGGGATGAGGAATGAGGGATGACGTCACGCTTCATCCCTCAGCCCTCATCCCTTCTTGCTCGCCATCGGAACCGCCCGAGGTCCACGCGTCCCCTGCGATCGAACTTCACTTTCTCGCGCTGAAGCAGCAGGCGTTGCAGCTCGTGTGCGTCGCCGCCACGACGCAGGCTGATCTCGCCGCGCGCGTTGATCACGCGGTGCCACGGCACGTCGCTGCGTTCGGGCAGCGCGTGCAGCGCGTAGCCGACTTGCCGCGCGTGCCCCTCCAGTCCGGCCAGCTCGGCGATCTGCCCGTACGTTGCCACGCGGCCGCGGGGAATGCGCCGCACCGCGGCGTAGATTCTTTCGTAGGTCTCAGAAGGCACTGCACAAACTCCTGGGCATCGGGTACACTAAGGACCTTCTTTATGCCACGAGCATTTGCATCTGCGCAGATTTCGTTCGGCCTCGTCTCGATTCCGGTGAAGCTCTTCTCGGCCACCGAGGCCAGCGAGAAGCTCAGCTTCAACATGATTCATCAGGAGTGCGGCAGCCGCATCCAGCAGCAGCTCTTCTGCCCCAAGGACGAGCGGACCATCGAGCGCAGCGAAGTAGTCAAAGGATATGAGTTTTCCCGCGGCCAGTACGTTCTCTTCACCGAAGAGGAGCTGAAGGCGCTGGAAGAGAAGTCGACGCAGACCATCGAGATCAGCGAATTCGTTCCCCGTGAGGCGATCGATCCGATCTATTTCGCCAAGGCCAACTACATCGCCCCCGACAAAGGCGGCGATCGCGCCTACGCCCTCCTCGGCAAAGCGCTGGAGGAGACCGATCGCTGGGCGCTGGCAAAGTACGCCGCCCGCGGCAAGCAGTATCTGGTGATCCTTCGCCCGGTGGGCAAAGGCATCGTCATGCAGCAGCTCTTCTATCCGAACGAGATTCGCTCCATGCAGGAGCTCGACCTCGGCGAGCCGGTCATCAAGGACAACGAGTTGAAGATGGCCGTCCAGCTCGCGGAGATGGGAGCGACCGACGAATTTCATCCGGAGAACTACCGCGACGAAGTGGCCGAACGCATCCGGGCCGCGATCCAGAAGAAGATCGACGGGGAAGAGATCACGTCGACGGAGAGCGAAGAGCCGCGCGCGCAGGTCATCGATCTGATGGAAGCGCTGAAGGCCAGTCTGGCGTCGCCGAAATCGCGCGCCGCAAAGTCGGCGCAGCGGATGTCGCTCAAGGCGGAGCAGAATCGCAAACCCGCGAAGGCGGCGCCGCGCAAAGCGGCCTCAGCCCGAGCAAGTCGCAGATAGCGATCCCGACTCGCTACAATAATCACATGTCGTATTCCGTGCGGGAGGTGTCGGCCATGCTCGGCCTCACGCCCGCGCAGATTCGTTCGTTCGCCGGCGAGGGATTTCTGACTCCGGAACGCGGATCCCGCGGCGAGATGCGCTTCGGCTTTCACGATCTGATCATCCTTCGCACTGCCGGCGAGCTGAGCGCCGCGCGAATCCCTCAACGCAAAGTGCGGCGCGTTCTTCAGCGTCTTCGCGAGCAACTTCCGGAGGGTCGATCGCTGACCGGCGTGCGCATCGCCGCCGATGGCGAGCGCGTCGTCGTGCGCGATGGTGAAGCGGTCTGGAACCCGGAGTCGGGGCAGGCCCTCTTCGATTTCGACATCTCTGAGATTGAAGCGCGGGCGGCCACACTCGCGCCAAGAGAAATCCGATCGGACGCTGAGCTCGACGCGGAGGGATGGTACGACGTGGCGTGCGATCTGGAGATCACGTCTCCGGAGGACGCGCGCTCCGCTTACGAACGGGTGTTGGAGCTCGATCCGGACCACATCGACGCGCACGTGAACCTCGGACGCATCCTCCATGAAGCGGGCGCTCCCGCCGCGGCCGAGGAGCATTACCGCCGCGCCCGCGAGCTCGATGCGCGCCATGAGATCGCCGCGTTCAACCACGGCGTGGCCCTCGAGGACCTCGGCCGCGTCCGCGATGCCATCGCCGCGTACGAGCGGGCCATCGAGCTCGATGCGGACAACGCCGACGCGCACTTCAATCTCGCCGGGTTGTATGAGAAGCGGGGCGAGAAGGCCGCGGCGCTGCGACACCTGAGCGCGTATCGGCAGTTGACCGTTAACGGTTAACGGTTAACGGTGTAACGGTTAACGGGAAACTTCTTCGTCCCAAATCCGGCCGTGCTCGCACGTTGACGGACAAGGTTCGAAGTGCGAAGTGCGAATGAAGAAGCACATCGACCCAACGCCTTCTTAATTCTTCATTCGAACTTCGAACTTCGAACTTTCACTCCAACCGTTACACCGTTATACCGTTAACCGTTAACTGTTAACCTGATCCCGTGTCCTCGGTTCTCGAAGCCTCTGCGATCGAAGAACCCCTCCCGCCGCCCGCTGAGCGCCTGGCGGCGCTCGATGTCTTCCGTGGATTGACCATCGCCGGCATGCTCCTGGTGAACGATCCGGGGAGCTGGAGCGCGATCTATCCGCCGCTGGAACACGCGCCGTGGAACGGATGGACTCCGACGGACCTCATCTTCCCCTTCTTCCTCTTCATCGTCGGGATCACGACACATCTGTCGCTGCGCAAGCGCGAGCCTCAGGAGATGGTGCCGAAGATTCTCCGTCGCGGCCTGATGATCGTCGGAGTCGGCCTTCTGCTGAATGCCTTTCCCTTCTTCTGGTGGGGGAGGATTCCTGGCAATCCTGATCCGACGCTCTGGCAGCGGATCGTCTGGCGCGCGGAGCACCTCCGCTTCGCCGGCGTGCTACAGCGGATCGGCATCGCCTACGTGGCCGCAGCTCTGTTGACGCTGCGCACCACGCGCCGCCAGCAGATCGCCATCATCTCCGCGATTCTGATCGGCTACTGGATCGTGATGACCCTGGTGCCGGTCCCCGACACCGGCACGATCGGCGCATTTCTTCTCGATCAACCCGATAAGACCCTCGCCGCCTGGTCCGACCGCGCCTTCCTAGGTACCAATCACATCTGGGCGCAGAGCAAGACGTGGGATCCGGAAGGGCCGCTGTCGACGATCCCCGCGGTAGCGACCGCCATGCTGGGCGTACTCGCCGGGCAGTGGATCGCCGACAAGCGGCGCAGTCTTTCGGAGCGGATCGCCGGCCTGTACGCGGTCGGATGCCTGGCCATGGTCGGCGGCTCGCTGTGGGGCGCGGTCTTCCCCATCAACAAGAATCTCTGGACCAGCAGCTACGTGATCTTCACCGCCGGTTTCGCCTGTGTCGTTCTGGCAACGTGCCTCTGGCTTGTTGATGTACGTCACATTCGCGGTTGGACGAGAGCCTTAGTCATCTATGGGGTGAATCCATTGATCGCATTTGTCGGCTCGGGAATCATGGCTCGCCTCATTGATTCGCTTTTGAAAATTGATCTCGGCGGCAGGAAGATCTCCCTCCATCAGGCGAGTTATCAACTCCTGTTCGAGCCGTATTTCCCTGACAAGCTCGCTTCGCTGCTGTGGGCGCTCTGCTTCGTGGCCTTCTGGCTGGCCATCCTCTGGGCGCTGGAACGCCGCAACATCATCGTCAAGCTGTAAACGGGCAGTTACGAAAGGGCGTCAACTCACCATGAGAAAGACTGTTGCAATCGTGATCGTGCTTACGCTCGCGGCGTTCAGCGCCACGGCGATGGACGAGGCCGAACATCTCGATCATCTGCGGATGATGCTGGCGGCGATGTCGTCGCATGGACCGGTGATCCCGCAGCCGGACGCGATCAGCGGAAACGCGACGCAGACGCCGACAATCAACATTACGGCGACTGCAAATCCGTGGCAGTTCACGCCTTCGTCGTTCTCGGTCAACCAGGGAGACATGGTCACGATCAACCTCAGCGTCGCGACAACTAGACGGCATGAGTGTCGGTAAGGGAAAAACGGGAACGCGAACGTTCACAGCTACGACGGCCGGCACATTCGCCTTTGCCTGCACGACGTCGCTGTGCGGAAGTGGCCACCTCCAAATGACCGGAACAATGATCGTCAACGCCGTCCTCGCGCCGACAATCTCCAGCCTCTTTCCCACGAGCGGCCCGACAGCCGGCGGCACGACGGTAATTATCAGCGGGAGCAACTTCCAGAACGGCGCGACGGTGTTGTTTGATTCAACCTCTGCGATGAGCGTGAACGTCACCAGCTCGAGCAGCATCAGCGTCGTCACACCTGAACATGGTCCCGGCGCGGTGACCGTCACGGTGACCAATCCTGACGGACGGAGCGCGACCAGCACATTCACCTACACGGCGCCGCCGCTGGCCATCACCGCCGTCTCGCCCAGCGCAGGCCCCACCGCGGGCGGAACGGAGATCACGATCACCGGCGTGTCGTTCCAGAACGGCGCGACGGTCACCGTCGGCGGAACTGCCGCGACGAACATCAATGTCGTCAGCAGCACGGCGATCACCGCCACCACGCCCGCCCACGCCGCCGGCGCGGTGGACGTCGTGGTCACGGTCGGCTCGACCAGCGTGACCAAGAGCGCGGCGTTCACCTACGTCGAGGCATCAGGCAAACGCCGGCGATCGGCGCGGCATTGATGCGGCGATCGCTCTTCGCACTTGTTGTAGTGGCTTGCGCCGCGATGGCGCGGGCCGGCACGTTCACCACAATCGAGGCCATCGAGTACGCGAACGTCGACGGCACTTCGCTGCTGATGGATCTGCGCATTCCCGATGATGAAGCGCTCCATCCGGTGATCGTCTACCTGCACAGCGGCGCCTGGATCACCGGCGATCGCACCGGTGGTCCTGCGATCCGCGAGGCATCACGCGGGTTCGCCGTGGCCAGCATCGACTATCGTCTCGCGCCGAAGTACACCTGGCCCGCACAGATTGAAGACTGCAAGGCGGCGGTCCGCTGGCTGCGCGCCAATGCGGTGCGCTATCGCCTCGATCCCAAACGCATCGCCGTCTTCGGCACATCGGCGGGCGGTCATCTGGCCGCGATGCTCGGCACAACCGCGAACCGCACGGAGTTCGAGGGCCTGCAGCTCGGCAATCCGCAGTTCTCCAGCTCTGTGAAAGCGGTGATCGATTTTTACGGTCCGACCGACCTCACGAAGATCGAGGATCAGAAGCTGCCCTGCTACCCGGGCCTGGACGGCAACTCTCCCTACCTCCCTCTCTCGCTCCTCCTCGGCTGTCCGATTCTGAAGTGCCCGGAGAAGGCGGCGACGGCCAATCCGATCAACTACGTCAGCGCCGGCGATCCGCCGTTCCTCATCATGCAGGGGATGCTCGATTGCCTCGTGCCCTGGCGCCAGAGCCAGATGCTGTACGACGCCCTGAAAGAGGACGGCGTCGACGCGACGCTCGTGCTGCTGTCCACCGCCCAACATGCGGATAGCCAGTTCAATCAGCCCAAGTACCAGCAGATGGTCGACGACTTCCTCGATCGCACGATCGGAACGCCGAAGCGGCGACGCGCGGCGGGGCGCTGAGTGACCACCGACGAACTGCAGAAGTTGTATCGGTACAACGATTGGTCGAACCAGCGCTTCTTCGAAGCGGCGGCGAGCATCCCGGCCACCGATCTGAATGCAACGCGTGCGTGCAGTCATGGATCTCTCCTGGGGACGCTGCGTCACATCGTCTTTGCTGAGTGGCTGTGGCTGAGT
>QHVS01000201.1 GCA_003223635.1 Acidobacteriota bacterium
TTTCGTCGTGCGTGCCGTGATATCCGGTGCCCGGATGGTGTGTGCGCCGACGATGCTCAGCAGAACCTCGAAATCACGGAGAGTGAGGCTGGCCTCCGCACCTAATCCCGCGTCAACGATAAAGTCCCGGACCTTCAGCGGAGCGCTGTAGCTGTAGCCGACGTTTCCCGCTCCGACGTAACCAATTCCGTACAAGGTGTTCCAGTGCAGGCTGAACGTCCGGTAATCGCGATTGCGAAAGACAGGGACGAAGTATTCGTTGGTGACGTGAAGCTCGTTCGTTCCGGCGGCGGCGTCTTTCCCCCGAACGGACTTCAGCGCCTCGCGGCCGCTGAGACTGAACATCTCGTAGGCCGGAATGCTATAGCGACCGATCGGAGGGACAAGGACGGCGTCGTCAGGCTTGGGGCCCGTGCCGCACTGCTGCACGCCGTTGACCGTCCGACACCAGTCGCGGATCGTGGTCTTGGTGAGGAACGTTCCGATGTGCGCCCGGGTCACGACGAATGAGGCGGGCGTCACGTCCCAGCGGCGCAGCGCTTCCGATTCGAGTTTCGTGTACTTGTAGTCGCCGGTGGAGATCCCCGCCGACTCGGTCAGAGCGACAGCCAGGCTGAGTTTCTGCGGGCCGATCTCCCGGAACGCCGTGAGCACGGGGACGATCCGGCCACGTGTCTCGCCGACGATGGCGTTCAACCGCTCATCGAACTGCGTCCCGAACTGATAGCCGAACTTGGTGTAGATGTTGTTCTTGCGATTGTCGACGCGGGTCGTGTCGCCGAACGTCAGGCGATCGTCCTGCACCAGCCAGAAATAGCGCTTGTTGTAGTCGCGCGGAAACTCGGTCAGCAGCAGGCCGCCGCGCACGCGCTCGAACTCCTGCGTGCTGCGCGATCCGATGTCAGGGAACCCGATCGTGTCGAAGACGCCGAACTTATATGTGTAGTTCTTCGCGTAGTACTTGTAGCGGAGGAACGTGCTGACGTCGCCGTTCACGAACCTGTAGTCGATCTGGCTCTCGAAGAGCACGTTCCTGATCAGCTTTCGGATCCGAATGCTGGCCTGTCCTTCCGGAACATAGATATTGACGCTGGGGAACACGTCGCGGCGGTCGTACGCAGCGCCCGCTTGGCGCGACAGAATTCCGGGTGGTTCCGGTTCGGGCGCGGGCTGCGGCGCAGGAGCGGGCTCCGTCGATGGCGGCGGTGTTTGCAACGCCGGTTGCGTCGTCGGTTGTGGTTGCGGAGCGGGCTGCGACGTCGGTTGCGGAGATTCCTGCCCGACCGCAATTCTTGCAGCAAGAATTGCCGCGAGAAAGATGGATGAGCGATCGATCCGCATGATCATGGTCGCGTGGCGATGTACTGAGGCACGACCCAAGCTATGGTAAACTCAGAGAGTTGAAGCGTTTACCGCGATTTCAGTCGATGAATCTGGCATAGGGTTTGTAAGCGCGCGGGCATTATACGCTGCGGACGAAGCCGTCGAACGGTTTAGGAGGTGTGAATGTTGGGTCTCAGACATCGGCTAGTGTTCATTCTCTGTTTCGTGCTGGTGCCGCCGCTCTTCGCTCAATACGGCGGCGCAACGGCCAGCATCACGCGAGATCAGCAGCTCTCGTTCGTTGCGCCAACCTGGAGCGGCGAGACCGGTCTCTTCACCACGATCACGGGCGACACGCTTCGCCGTGGTGATCTGTCATTCGGCATCTACTATCAGGATTGGCGGCTGCTCGCTGGACCGGCGCCCGATTTCGTACCTCCCTCCCGGCGATCCTACAAGGACATGAGCTACGCGCTCACGCGCCTGAGCCTTTCGGCCGGCTTTGGATTGACCGACCGGTGGGAAGTATCGGGGATGGTGCCGTTCGATAAACTCACCGGCAAGGGCGGCGATCGGGCCGGCTTCATCAATGGCTGGCTGTATCAGGGCCGCTTCAGCGATAGCGGCGTGGGCAATGTGCACCTGGCCACGAAGTTCGGATTCACCGCTGTCGATTCGTCCAGCAAGTTGGCGATGTCCGTGTTCACCGATCTGCCGACCGGTGACAAGAACAGCGGCATCTCCAGCGGAAACGCGAACTACGGCGTCGGTCTCCACTGGACGGCTGGAGTGGCAACGCTGGCCGGCACCTACGCGGTGATCGGCAAGAGAGATGCGACTCACTCCAACATTCCACCGGCCGGCACCACGCCGATCGATCTGCCCAACGAGTTGCGAGTTGACGCCGGTCTCAACGTGCCGGTGCACTTCTGGCGCACGACGAACTGGATCAGCGAGGCCAACGCGATCTTCTACAACGGGGGCGACCGCAAGCCGAAGGCTCCGATCAATCTGGTCACCGGCTTCCGCCATTGGTTCGGGACGAGCGGATGGGCTCTCAATGCCGCCGCGCGGTGGAACGCAGCAAAATTCTCGAAGGATCATGGAGACTGCCGCGTCACCGAGCTCGCGGACTGCGGCCTCGGCGGACTGGTGGGCCTGACCTTCGCCCCATTGCATCTGGCACGACTCGCGCCGCCGCCGCCTCCGGCGCCGGCTCCGGTTCCGATGCCGCCGCCTCCGCCTCCGGCGCCCATCGCGCCGCCTGAGGCGCCGCCGGTCACGCCGCCGCGCGTGCCGACGGAGATCCGCACCGACGAGATCCACTTCGAGCCTGGCTCGGCGCGTCTGACCAATATCGCCAAGGCCATCCTCGACGACGTCGCCTTGCGCATGAAGCAGGAGCCGACGTCAACGGCCATCGTCATCGGCTATACCGACAACCGCGAGGCGACCGGACCGAACTCCGATCTCGATCGCCGCAGAGCGGAAGCGGTTCGGGATTACCTGGTCAGCCGCCACGGCATCGATCCGTCGCGCATCACAGTCGAAGGACGCGACGCGAGAGAACCGGTTGGCGACAACAACACTGCGGAAGGACGGTTGAAGAACCGCCGCGTGGTGATCCGGCTGATGCTCCCGTAGTTCATCGCCCAGCATTCATTCGGAAGGGCAGCCGCGAGGCTGCCCTTCTCGTTTTAGCGGCGGGAGCTGTGAAGGAAGTTGATGAAGAAGCGGTTCGTGGTCCAGCGAACCAGCGAGTCCTGCGTGCGCATCCGCTCGTACTCGAGGCCGGGAACGACGAACCAGGCCGACTCGCCGAGGGCCACCGGCACGGCGGTCTCGGCGCGATAGCCGCTGGTGTCCGAGTTCACCCTGACTCCGAAGCGATCGAACTTCGCGCTGCCGATGTAGCCGCGGCCGAGGAGATACCAGCCGAACGGCTTCCACGAATCGGTTTGCACGCGGCCGCCGACAACGATGGCCTGGTGATCGATATTGAGATCGGTGGCCACCGGATTGCCGAAGATGGACGCGCCGCCGATGCGCACCGACTCCCACCGCCCGCCGGCATGGATGTCGAAGCCGCGGATCGGTGAGACGCCGACGGTGACTTCACCGCGTGTGCGCTGGTAATCGCCGAAATCAGCGATCAGGTTCGAAACGCCGATCCCGTTCGTTGGATCGTAGTCGTATTGAAAATCGAGAACGAACGAGCCGGTGCGGTAGCCGCCCACCAGGCCGATCGCGTTCTGCCTGCCCGTCTTGAGCGACGGCACTCCCGCATCGATCGTGGTCGCGTAGTTCGAGTATCGAGGGCCGATCGTGAACGTGCCCGAAGTCTGCCCGTGCATCGAGGCACAGAGTGCCATCGCCGCAGCCGCAACAATGACTGGTTTCCTCATGAATCCCTCCTGCATTGCCGCCAGTGCACGTCTTTTACCATCGCCGTTCATATAATCCCGAACAAGGGGGATTTATGAACGGAACTCTGATCCGCCGGGCTGTCGTTGTGTCTCTGTTTCTCGCTGTCCTGGTCTCACCGCGCGCCTTCGCAGCGGCTCGCGTCTTTCTCTCCGGAACGGGCATTGATGCTGGCGATTGTTCGGACGCCGCGAACCCCTGCCGCAGCCTGCAGTACGCCATCGACCAGGCCGCAGCAGGTGCAGAAGTCGTGATCGTGAGCAGCGGCGGTTACGGCGGGGCGACGATCTCGAAGTCGATCACCGTCAACGCCCCGACCGGCGTGATTGCCTTCGTGGGGAAGACAATCACCGTCACCATTGCAAGTTCGGATACGGTGACTCTGCGCGGACTGTCGATGAATGGGGCCGTCCTCGGAAGCCTAACAAATGGGATCGATTTCACGGCCGGTGGAACGCTCAACGTGGAGAACACAATCATCTCAGGGTTCCACCAGGGCATCGTGGACACAGCAGCCGGCTCGAAAGTGTGGGTGCATTACTGCGATGTGAAGAACATGTACAACGGGATTTACATTTACGGTGCATCCGCGATCATCGAGAATTCACGAGTTGTAGAGAATTCGAACATTGGCGTGTACGCCCAAGTCGGTTCGACGGTTGTCGTCCGAAACAGCGTCGCGCAGGGCAACGCGGTAGCTGGCTTTCTTGCGCAAAACGCCACCGGAGGTTCGACGGTGTTGATCGTCGATTCCTGCGTGTCGACGAACAATGCATACGGTCTCTACTCGTATCAGTCTGCCCCGGGTGTGGCGACGGTGCGAGCCGGGAAGAACATCGTGATGAACAATGCGACCGCGAACCTGATCACGTTCAACGGCAGTTCCATGATCTCCCACGGCGGCAATCGGATTGGCGGCGCCGCCGGCGGAACCACCGGCTTTACCGGCACAGAGGCCCAGCAATGAACCCGAGAAGCTGCACATCACGCTCGTCAATGAAAGGAAAAATTATGAACGGAGCTCTGTGGCGGTCTCTTGTCATGTCTCTGTCTCTGGTTCTTCTGATCGCACCGCGCGCCTCGGCACAGGCGGCTCGCGTGTTTCTCTCCGGAACGGGCAATGATGCCGGAGATTGCTCCAACGCGGCCACTCCGTGTCGCAGTCTGCAGGGCGCCATCGACCAGGCCGCCGCGGGTGCAGAAGTCGTGGTCGTGAGCAGTGGCGGTTACGGCGGGGCGACGATCACCAAATCGATCACCGTCAACGCTCCGACCGGCGTGATCGCCTTCGTGGGCCGCACGATTACTGTCACCATCGCGGGCACAGATGTAGTGACCTTGCGCGGCTTGTCGATGAATGGAGCGGTCTTCGGAGACAACTACGGGATCAATTTCACGTCCGGTGGAACGCTCAACATCGAGAATACGGTGATCGCATCGTTCGTCTCTACCGGCGTCAATGCCACCGCATCTGGCTCCAAATTGTGGGTGCACAACTGTGACATCAGGAAGAACACCGAGGGAATCGTGGTGACAGGCGCGTCTGCAGTCATCGAGAACTCCCGCGCCGTGGAGAATTCTGATGTCGGTTTTTACGCAAATAGCTCGAGCACCGTTCTCATTCGAAACAGCGTCGCGCAAGGCAATGTCGTCGGCTATTACTCAAACTCGCAGGCAGTAAGTTCGACGGAGATGGTCGTCGACTCCTCCGAGGCCACGAATAACAACTACGGTCTTGAATCGCTTCAGAATGGCGCCGGTTCGGTGGCTACGTTGCGCGCTTCGGAGTGCGTTGTGATGAACAACAGCAACGTGAATTTGTACACCGTCAACGGCAGCTTTCTGGTTTCCTATGGCGGCAATCGCGTGGGCGGTACGGGAGGAAACACCGGATTCACCAGCACAGAGGTCCAACAATAGTAGCGATTCGATCTGCCCCGGCCGGATGTTGATTGGACGTCCGGCCGGTCTCGCCGTTCATATAATCCCG
>QHVS01000211.1:0-9362 GCA_003223635.1 Acidobacteriota bacterium
CAGCTGACGCGCGCCGTTCACTGGCCCGGCGGCCGAGCCGCCTCGTTCAGTTTCAAGCGGCACGGCGGCAAGCCGGCCGCATCAGGTCGGCTACAATCTGGGCAGCCGGCGTGCCGCTGTGGCTTCGGCGCGCGGTGGCCGCGCGCAGCTGGATTGGCTGCTCCGTTGGGCGGACGAACAACTCGCTCCTATGATTACCCTGGATCCAGTCCGGATCAGAAGGAGCGAGGCATGGACGAGAAAGAACGGCAATCGGCGCTTCTCTCAGCATTGACTACTGAACACTTCGTGCTCCAGACGGCGTCCAGCGCGACAGTAAGCGAGGCGACGGCGCGAGCGTCGATCTACATCATGTCACTTTCCACGTCTGTGGTCGCGATGGGATTCGCATCCCAATCTCGCGATGCGTTCGGGCCGTTCGCCGCTTCGGTACTACCAGCACTATTCCTTCTCGGAGTGTTCACCGTCGTTCGTCTCGTGGATGTAGGCGGTGAATACATGCACTACCTCGCGCGCATCGCTCGGATCCGCAGCTATTACCGAGCGTTGAACCCTGAGGCTGCCGATTACTTCGGGTCCGAACGTAGGCGTTCGATCCCCTCGCTTCAGCTTGGGCCGAGCATCGCATTTCTCACTACCACCTCAAGCATGGTTGCCTTCATCAACAATGTCGTCGCTGGCGCCGGCATTACCCTGCTCGCCCGCTGGCTCCTCGGCGCGCATGACACTCTGCTTTCTGTCCTGCTCGGGGTCGGCAGCGTTGCAGCTCTCATGGCAGTCTTCCTCGCCTACCAGAAATGGCGATTCAGCATGTTCGAACCTGCCGCGGCTTCGGCCGAGCCTCAAGAAAAGAATGATTGACCTTCTGGTAGTCAATTTGCCACTGCAGCCGAGTTGGCGCCTTGTGCCAGCCGTGCAGTCGAAGCGCTTTGCACGCTTTCAAGCCGGGCAGCGCGCCAACCGGACGGACCGCGTGGCATTTCGATTGCTCGACCAGCTTCTAAAAAAGAGGCGCAGCTTATGCTCGGGATGAATTATTTGGCTGTTGTTGTAACCGCTGTCGCCGCAATCGCCACCAGTTCGGTGTGGTACATCGTCTTCGGCAAGGCCCGGATCGAGCTGCTCGGGAAAGAGCCGGGCGCCTCGGTCGACACCACGAAACCGCAACCAGCGAGAATGGCCGTCGAGATTGTTCGGACCCTCGTCGTCACTTGTGTTCTCGCGCACTTCGTCGTGCTTCTTGGGATCACTGGCTGGATCAGTGCGGTGAAGCTCGGCCTCTGGCTGTGGATTGGGTTTCCTTTCATGATCCTTGTGGGCTCTGTCCTCTGGGACAAAGTTCCATGGAAACTTGCTGCCATTCATGCCGGTGATTGGCTCGTGAAGCTACTGGTAATGGCAATCATCCTCGGCGCGTGGCGCTAGAAGCCGCTTCATTTGATGCAATCGCCGCCTAACTTTTTCGCTGCAGCCGACGAGCGGCCGTCTGCTGGCCCGGGGCCTGAAGGCCCTCGTGCTTTGCAAGCTTCGGTTTGTCACGTAGGCTGGCACGTGACGGCCGCTCGCGGCTGAGCGAAAGATCCGTTGGGCGGACGCAGCGATCTTCACAAGTACGGCGACAAGTTCGTCGACTGGGTTGTGTCGCGCGAAAAGATGATCGCGCGGGCGCTGGCGGAGTGAGCGATGATCCAGCCGGCCTTCCGCGTCGACGTCAACAGCACCGCCCAGGCGGGCGAGCCGCTGTCCGCGCTCCGCGAACCGCGTCGATGGCGCGTTGACGGCGCTCCTCCCAGGTGCCCGAGATCAACACGTACTTCGCTCCGAACTCCTCCAGCGCGCGGCGGAACTCCTCGTGCAGCTCCTCGCGGCGTGCGCCTGAATCGCGGGCGGCATCGGCGATCCACGGCACATCCACGTCGAGCAGCAGATAGAGATCGGCGCGCCGCTTCCGCGCCTCCGCTTCGATCCATTCCGGACACGCACCGTAGTGATGGCGGCTGTAGACAACCGTACTGATCAAATCCGTGTCGAGAATGGCGAGACCTTTGACAAGCCCGCCTTCCAACCGCATCTGTCCCTCGGCGATCGCTGCGACATCCAGATACATCAGCGGCCTGGCCACGCGCTGCGCATACTCGCGCGCGTACTCCGGAACCCAGACCGTGCCGAAATGGCCGGCCAGCTCTTCCGCCAGGCGCGACTTCCCCGTGCACTCGGCGCCGGTCAGGCAGATGCGAGTGAGCGCTTCCAATCGATGAGTCCTTTCACGCAAAGCACGCAGAAAAATGCGTAGAGGATCGCGCTGCCGATCCGGCCGCTGGCCGCGAAGAGAGGCACGTAAACGATGTCGACGGCCAGCCAGATGAGCCAGTTCTCCAGCAGCTTCTCATTCAGCATCCACTGACCGACGATGCTGAACGCGGTGGTCAGCGCGTCCGAGAATGGCGCCGAGCCGCTCACGCGGCGGAGCAGCCACATGAGCAGCACAGTGAGCAGTACGCCGGCGATGGCGCAGCCGATCCACTGCCGTCGCGTCGTGCGCCGCACGCGCAGCTCGCTCTTATTCACTCCTCCGTGAAGCCACTCGTACCAGCCGTGAATCGAGAGAGCGAAGTAGACGACCTGTAGTCCGGCGTTCGCGTAAAGCCGCGACTGATAGAAGACGACGGCGTAGAGAATCACGCTGACGATTCCCGTGGGCCACGTCCACATGTTCTCCTTGATGGCCAGCCAGACGTTGACCAGGGTGAAGGCAATGGCCAGAAGTTCGAGGAGGGTCATCTCCGCCCCTCATCCGCCCTTCGGGCACCTTCTCCCCGCAAGCGGGGAGAAGGAACTCGACGCCGTGATCACAGTTTCCAATCCACCGTCACCACCGCATTGCGCGTCGCCTGCGGGTAGAAATACCGAACGCCGTCGACAGCGCCGGACGGCGTGAGGAAGAGGTAGCTGTAGCCGCTGGGAAACACGCGCTTGTTGTTCAGGATGTTGTTGACCTGCAGCGAGAGCTTCGCTGAACGCCCGACGCCAACCGCCACATTGCCATCCAGCGTGAAGAACGACGGCGTGGTGAACGCCTCGCTGTTCGTGTTGTCGAGGAAACTCCTGCTCACGTACCGCGCTGTCACGCCGACGCTGGAGCGCGGAGCGAACGCGTAGTCGACGGACTGATTGACGATGAGCGTCGGCGTCAGCAGCGGATTGACATCGAGATACACGATCGGCTGGCTGCCGTAGAACTGCTTCCAGGAGTGAATGCGATTGCGGCTCAAGTTCGTGCTGTTGCGCAGGCGCAGCGCAGGGCTCACCTGCCACGCCGCATCCAGCTCGATTCCTCGGCGGTAGCTCCGATCGACGTTCCGTCGCAGCGGCAGACCGATGTCGGACAGCTCGCCGGTCGCGGCGATCTCGTTGTGGAAGTTCATGGCGTATACGTTCGCGGCAATCGACGCGCGGCGGCCGCGATAGTCCCACCCCGCCTCCAGATCGATGAGCCTCTCCGGCCGGACGGCGTGAAGATCGTGGGCAAAGGAGGCGTTGTCTTCTCCCTGGAAAAGATCGTTGCGCGTCGGCTCGCGCGTCGACATGCCGGCCGACGCGTACAGGCCGCTCTGGCCGGACAGGTCGTAACGGGCCCCGAACTTCGGATTGAAGAACGTCCAGCGGATCGGATCGATGGCCTCGCCGCCGTGGTAATGAAAGTCAGTCGTGCGGAGCTGCGCGTCGGAGTAGAGATGCCAGCGCGCGGAGTCGTAGAAGAATTTCGCGAACGCGTTCGCCTCGCCCTTCGTGCCGTAGTTGTAGTAGTCGCGAGGACCGCCGACCAGGTCGCGGGTGTGCTCGCGGCGGAACTCGTTGAGATGCACCCCGTAGTTCGCGCTGAACGGCCCTCGCACGTTGCTGAACGTCAGCATGCCGCCCACCAGCAGACCGTCGAGCCCGTACTGCCGGAATCCCGACTTCGTCGACTCGTCGTCGTACAGCCGGTACCAGCCGTAACCGCGCTGGAAAAACACCGACGCGCTCATGTTCGAGCGCAGAAACTGCAGTTGCGCAAGGTTGTACCCGAAACTGTCGCGATCCTCCGCCGCGAGCGGATTGTCCCGAAGATTCGCCCGCAACGTTTCGTCGTCGCTCGCCAGAAACGACATGTGCTGCCATTCGTGGCCGGCGAACCCGGTCAGCCTCAGTTGCCAATCCTCGCTCTGCTTCGCCGCGCTGAAGAACAGATTGTGTTGCCGCGCGCCGGAGTGGTCGCGAAACCCGTCCGACTCATTCGCCGACAGACGTCCGTAGAAGGCCAGACCGGAAGGAAAATAGCCGGACTGATAGCCGACGCTGGCGAATTTCGTTCCGAAGGAGCCGCCGCCGACGCGCGCGTCGGTCGAGGGCATGGATGAAAGAGCGACACTCTCCAGATTGATCGATCCGCCAAACGCGGCCGCGCCGACTGTCGACGTCCCCACGCCGCGCTGGATCTGGATGCTCTCCAGCGAGTGCGCCAGATCAGGAAAATCGGCGAAGTACGCAGCCATGTCTTCTGAGTCGGCGAGCGGAACGCCGTCCAGCGTGAAGTTGATCCGCGTGGGACTGATGCCCCGCAGCGTGATGTAGGAATAGCCCGAGCCGCCATTCCCCGCTTCCGCGTATGCGTTGATCGAGGGCGTGTCGCGCAGCAACAGCGGGATGTCCTGGCCGTAGTAGCGGTTCTCGATTTCCGCTCTTGTCAGATCCGTCTTCGTGACCGGCGTCTTCTCTTCAGCTCGAATGCCGGAGACCACGATGTTCTCCGCCAGCACAGGACGGAGCGTCAGCTCCAACGTCGTTCCGGCAGTTGCCTCGAGCGTCTGCGACTGGAAGCCGTCGCGGCTCACGCGGACCGCGTACGTGCCGCGCGGCAGCTCGAACCCGAAGCGGCCTTCTGAATCGGTAAGCGTGGATCGGCGTTCGATTCGCACCGTCGCACCGGCGAGCGGCTGCCCGTTCGGCGCGCGGATCACGCCGATCAGAGCGTCCGCAAATGCTCCGATTGGAATGAGGATGAAACAAATGAACAGGCGACTCATGGAACTCTCCGTTTCCAGGAGGCCTAACAGTGGGGACGAGACTGCTGACTACGCCGCCAGCTTGCCTTTCCTACGCCGGTCCTAACCGGGTCAGGTTCGAGGGTTTGCTCTCAGGCCGTAAACGGCCACCCCTAGGCTCCTACTTCGCGCCCGATTGTCTGCCTGCCCTCGGCCAACGTCAAGGGCGGGCGCTCAGAATGCAGAATGCAGAATGCAGAACGTAGAATGAAGAAACCCTCCCCCGTTTTCTTTCTCAATTCTTCGTTCTGCGTTCTGCGTTCTGCATTCAATGGAGGGTTAGCGAAACGCTGCTTCCCAGCGATACGCCATCGCGCACGGCGGAGAGATCTCCTGGCGAGCGAGTCAGCGGATCGCCATCGCTGTCCACTCGCGCTTCAATGCGCACCCGTGAAGGAAGCTGCTGTCCCATCATCGAATCGGCGGACGTGATGTCGACGGTCATCGGGAAGGCGCCGAGGGGAAGGCGCTTGACGGCGACGGGCGGACCGCTCGTCACGCCCTCATTGCGAGCGGTGACGAATACAACGCCGGATGCCGGCGGCCGCGCCTCATCCGCCAGCTTCAGCGTGACGTGAATCGGATTCGATGGATGGATCCGCGCCAGCAGCTCGTCGAGCCTGGCGGACTGCTCCGGATGACGCCTCTTCGCTTCGGCGATGGCCGCCTCCGCGCCGGAAGTATTTCCCTTCTGCGCTCGCACCCAGGCCAGCCCGACCCAGGCATCGAGAAGATCTGCATCCGATTGCGTGGCGCGCTGCAGCATTTGCTCCGCTGCATCGTTCTGGCCCATGGCAATTCTGACCAGCGCTTCGTACGTCAGAGCGCGCGCGTCATCCGGCGAGCGCTGCAGAATTCTCTGCGTTTGTTCGATCGCCGCCGTGAAGTTCTCCCGATCGAGATAGGCCTTGGCCAGATCGTCGCGAAGCTGCAGGTCGTCAGGCCGCTGACGAACCCGCTGCTCCAACTGCGCCAGCGGATCGCTGTTCTCTTTGGGCGTGGTCGACCGCGTGACGAACCATCCGATCGCCGCGAGAACGGCGACCGAGACGGCGCCGTAGATAAACCCGCGCAGTGCGGCTCTCGGTGGAGCGCCGGCAATCTTGCCGACGAGGACAGGCAAGATTGCCTGTCCTCCACCAAGACCTTCGAGCTCGCGCGCGAGTCGCGCGCGCTCCACCGCGTGGCCGCCGCGGTCCTGCAGATCGCGCAGCTCGCGCATGACCGCATCGCGTTTTGCTTCGAGATCGGCTCGCTCGACATCGCGCGCCACGCTTCGGCGCTTCATGCCGTAGACGAACATGAACCCGACGACGAGGCCGCAGAGAAGCATCGCCGCGGCCGACAGCCAGTCAGTCGCCATCGACCAGTTCGAGCTTTCGCAATTTCATCGAGACCAGCACGACGCCGATCAGGAGCGCCAACAGCGGCAGCACCCACACCAGCGCATTGACGCCGCGGAACTTCGGCTTGAGCAGCACGAACTCGCCATACGACCGCTCGAAATAGCTGAGGATCTGCTCTTCCGTGTAACCGCGCGCCAGAAGCTCGCGAACCTGCGCCTTCATGTCCAGCGCGACCGTCGACGGAGAGTCGGCCACCGACATCCCCTGACAGACCGGGCAACGCAGCAATGAAGCGACTTCCATCGTCCGCCGCTCGAGCGCAGCGCCTTGCAGCGCGACTCCGTGCGGCGCGCCGACGAACTGCGCCGCGTCGGGCGCTTTGACCTGCAGAAGCGCGATCAGCAGGAGGATCATCGGATCGCTTTCTCCAGGTTGGCCTGCAGCACGTCGGTGGTCATGGGCCCCGAGAACTTCGCCACGATGATTCCCTGCCGGTCGAGAAAGAAGGTTTCCGGAACGCCGCCGACGCCGTAGGCGATCGCTGTCTTACCTTGCTGATCGAGCAGCGTGGGAAATGCGGAGCCGCGTTCGCGCAGGAACTTCTGGATGCTCGCCTCGTCATCGTTGAAGACCACGCCGACGAACTGCACTTTCGATCCGAAGAGCCGCGCGTTATCGATGAGCACCGGATGCTCCTGATAGCACGGCATGCACCACGTCGCCCAGAAGTTGATGATGGTCGGCGTGTCGCGCAACGCTTGCAGGTCGAGCGTCTGTCCGGTGCCAACCTCCTTCAATGCGAATGCAGGCGCCGGGCGGCCGATCATCGGCGAACGAATCTGCTGCGGATCGTTTCCCAGTCCGACGAAGAGCACCGCGATCAATGCAGCGGCGATTGCGGTACCGATGAAAAGGACGGGGCGGTTCATGATGTCATCCCGAAACTGTCCGCCATTTCGAGGTCCTTCCCCTTCGCTGCGCTCTGGGTCAGGATGACGGAAGTGCGCCGCACCGGAATCAGCGCCAAAAGTCCCCCCAACCCCATCACCAGCGCGGCGATCCAGATCCACATCACCATCGGCGTGACGATCAGGTGCAGGGCGACTCTCTGCTGCGCCACGTCGACGTTGAGGATGGAGAGATAGAGATCGCCGGCCAGCGTGGAGTGCACGTCCGGCGTCCCGATCGGTTCCCGCATCGTGGCGTACTGATTCATCCGCGGCGCGAGCGTGGTGACGGCTCGTCCGTTCTTCGTGACCGCGAAGCGGGCGATGGTCGATTGTCGATGAGGCTCGGCGCGATCCTCCGCGCCGAGAAAGGTAACGGTGTAGGCGCCGATTGACGCGGAGTCGCCGCGCGAGAAGCGCACCTCGCGCGAAGTGCGCGTCGTGCTGCTGACGGCGATGGCGATCAGCACGACCACCGCCCCGGCGTGCACGACGTACGAGCCGAAGCGCCGCCGTCCGCGCCGCAATGCACTCGTTCCGCTGCGCGCGACCGGCAGCCACATCTCTTTGAGCGTCACGTGCGCCGCATAGCCGCCGAACAGCAGCGTCACGATTGTCCAGCCGTTGCGCACCCCGACGGCATATCCGATCGCCGCGACTACAACGCCCGTCGCCAACGGAGGCAGCGTGGCCCGAAGGATTTCCTCGCGCGTCCCTCGCCCCCACGGCAGCGCCGGTCCGACTCCGATCAGAAAGAGAAGGGCGGTGCCGATCGGCACCACCATTGCGTCGAAGTACGGCCGGCCGACGCTCATCTGCTTCCCGTTGATCGCTTCCGCCACCAGCGGGAAGACTGTCCCGATGAGCACCGTGAAGGTGAGAATCAGAAAGAGAAGATTGTTCACGAGGAACATCCCCTCGCGGCTGGCCGCGCTTTCGATGCGTCCATCCGATTCGAGCGAGTCGATGCGCAACGCGAGGAGCACGACGGAGAAAAGAAGCGCGGCGGCGAGAAAGGCGAGGATCGTCGGGCCGATCGAGCTCTGCGTGAACGAGTGAACAGAGTTGAAGACGCCGGAACGCGTCATGAACGTGCCGAGAATCGTGAGAAGAAAGGTGGCCTGCACGAGCGTGACCGTCCAGCCTTTCAGCACGCCGCGCCGCTCCAGCACGATGGCTGAATGCAACGCCGCGGTCGCCGTCAACCACGGCAAGAGCGACGCGTTCTCCACCGGATCCCAGGCCCAATAGCCGCCCCAGCCGAGAACCTCGTAAGCCCACCATCCGCCGAGCATGATGGCGACGGTGAGGAAGATCCACGGCAGAAGCAGCGACGCGCGCAGCGGCCGAAGGAACGAATGTCCGAGCCGGCCGCGCAGCAGTGCGGCGCAGGCAAATCCGAATGGAATGGTCATTCCGACGTAGCCGAGGTAGAGCATCGGCGGGTGGATGATCATCAGCAGATGGTTCTGCAGGAGTGGATTCGGTCCGGGGCCGTCCGGCGGCGGATTAGCGATGGTCAGAAACGGATTGGCCGGCCCGGCGATGAGGAAACTGAAGAATGCCGCGCAGGCCAGCCATGTCCCGATGGCGAACGGCATCGCCTCGGCGTCCTGGTCGCGCGCCAGCCAGGTCGCGCCGGCGAGGCGCCGAGGATCAGACCCCAGAAGAGAATCGAGCCTTCCAGCGACGACCAGAGGCTGACGATGGTCACCCACGTCGGAACTTCGCGCGATCCGACCTGGGCGACATAGCCGACCGAGAAGTCGTGCGTCAGCAGCGCGTACTCCATCACCAGCGTCGCCGCAGCCATCAGTGCGGCGAAGGCGAAGGCGAATCGGCGCGCCCAGCGCAGACCCTCTTCGGATTGTTTGTAGCCCGCGGCGAAGGCGATCATCGCGCCCGCGGAAGAGACGAAGACTGAGGTCAAGATGAGGAAGCGGCCGAGGGCTGCGGTCATTGCTTGAACCCCTCATCCGCCGCTT
>QHVS01000211.1:9458-13761 GCA_003223635.1 Acidobacteriota bacterium
CCGGATGAGGGGCGCGCTCGCCGGTCACTCGAGCCCCTTGGTCGTCCTGATCAGCTCTTTGGCATTCACCTGCTGGCCGTCCTTCGGGGCGCGATATTCATTGTTGTGCGAGACCATCAGGCGATCGCTCTGAAAGTAGCCTGCGCGTGTCATCGTTCCTTCCACCACCACGCCGATCCCTTCGCGGAACATCTGCGGCGGAGCGCCGGTCGACTTCACGTGCACGATCGACTTCTTATCGGTCACGTCGAAGTCGAGCGCCGATACGCCGTTGAGCATACGCACCGAGCCGGGTGCGACCTGCCCTCCGAGCCTGATCGTCGCGCCGTATGCTTTGTCGCCTGCGTTGCGCAGATCGCTCGGCGTCCAGTAGTAAACGAGATTGCGGCTGATGCCGCTGCCGGCGAGGATCGCGAACCCGATCGCCGCCGCGCCGAGGGCCAGGATCAGGAAAAGGCGCGAGCGCTTCATGTCCTCTTCTCTCGTTTCAGACGAACGAACAGCGAGACCGACTGCCGTCCAACCGTACGCCGCCCACACAAAACCCCACCCGCCCGTGATGTAGCCACCGGTCACGCCAGCTCTCCCAGCGCGTCCGCAGGCGGCGGAGCGATCTCCTCCGCCAGGCGCAGCGACGCGATCCGCGCGCGCAGCATGATGAAGCCGGTCATCAGAAAGAGAACTCCAAAGGCATTGAGGCGCAGCGGGAGATGAAAGGCGCTGGACACGGTTGCCGGACTCGATTGCATCTGATGCAGCGAATTCCACCAACGGACCGAGTAGTAGACGATCGGCACGTCGGCGTATGCGATCACCGTGGCCACTGCGGACCAGGTCCCCCGCTTTACCGGGTCGTCAACAAAGCGCCGCAAGGCGAGGATTCCGGCGAATGCGAAGAGAAGCACGGCGGTCGTGGTCAGCCGCGGATCCCAATCCCACCACACGCCCCACGTCGGCTTGGCCCAGATCGCGCCCTGACAACAGAGCAGAAACGCGAGCAGGACGCCGACTTCGATGGCCGCCTCCATCCGCGCATCCCACTTCCACTCGTTCGTGAAGAGGAACATCACCGCAGCGGCGAAGGCAAACGTCATGGCCAGCATCGCGTTCCACGCGGTCGGCACGTGCACGTACATGATCCGCTGCACCTCGCCCATGTAGACTTCGCCGGGCGCCTTCGTCAGGCCCCACCAGGAGCCGGCGAGGAGCAACGCCACGCCAAGCGCGACGAGCACCTTCGGTCCGGTCGGTGAGTGCCTCATCAGTCCTCCACAACACGGCCAAAGAGGAGGCCGCCGATCGACCAGTGTATCACCCCGAAAGCGGCCAACAGCGTGGTCCAAGGCCGCAGTTGCCCCATCGGATCGCCTAGGATTAACAGGGAAGTGGCCTTCACCGCTGCAAGCAAGACGGGCACGACCAGAGGAAAGAGGAGAAGCGGTAGGAGCGTCTGGCGGGCGCGGGTCTGGGAAGTCATGGCGGCGTACAGGGTGCCGGGAGCGGAGAGTCCGGCCGTCCCGAGAAGGATCACTCCGACCAGCGAAAACAGACGGAGGGTCCCCGCGTCGTAGAGCACCACCATCACCGGAACGAGCGCGACGCCGAGCAGGGCGAGGTGGGCCCAGTTGGCGAGCGCCTTTCCGTAGTAGAGCCCTCGCGGGCTCGCCGGGAGGAGGAGAAGGCCCTCGAGCGCCTGCTCTTCCATCTCGCGCTCGAAGCTCTCCGCCAGCGCGAGCGTGGAGGCGAGGAGGAGTCCCAGCCAGAGAAAGCCGGCCGCATGCTCGCGAAGCGCCGCGGAGTCGGGGCCGATCGCGAAGCTGAAGAGGAGGAGGGCAGCGGCCCCGAAGGCGAAGATGGCGATGACCTGGGCACGCCCCCGCCATTGGAGCAGAAGGTCTTTCCGAAGCGCGGCCAGGAGATCCTTCACTCAGCCCTCTGGTTCACGCGCCCTCCGCGAATCCTGCTCCATCCGCGCCCAGCGGCTGCGGCATCTGCGCGGCCGTGCCCGCATAGGCAAGACGGCCGGCTTCCAGAACCAGGCCGCGGTCACAGAGATTCCGTCCCCGGTTCACCAGATGCGTGGCCATCAGCACAGTGGTGCCCTCCCGCCGCAGCCGCTGCAAGAGGCCATCCACGAGCAGGAAGCCCGGCGGATCGAGGTGGCCGTAAGGCTCGTCGAGCAGCACCACCCTCGCCTGCTGCTGCAGCACGCTGGCCAGCGCGAGTCGCTGGCGCATGCCGGCCGAGAACGCCTGCACTGGATCGTCGCCCCGATCCGCGAGCCCGACCTCCTCGAGCCGCGAGAGGAGCGGCCCGCGCCTCGGATCGGCGCCGAGGAAGCGCGCGCGCGCCGCCAGGTTCTCGAGCGCGGTCAGCGGTTCGTACAGGTGCGTCCGGTGCCCGAGGAGGGCGACCTTGCGCCTCACGCTGTCCCGGTCCTCGCGCACGTCGAGGTCGAGGATGCGCACCGTTCCGCGGTCTGCGCGGATGGCGGTTGCCAGGATCCGCAGCAGAGTGGATTTTCCCGACCCGTTTCGGCCGGTGACCATCACCAGCGCACCCTCGGGAACCTCGAAGGTCACGTCGGTGAGCGCCCAGCGACGCCCGTAGCGCCGGCACACGCCGGACGCAGCCACTGCGATCATCCGCGACATGCTACTACTCCCTGGCCGGCGCGCATGCATGGATCCGTCAGGACGCGCGTCAACATCGCCGGGTACGCGTTCGACAACGCGGCGTGCCTCAATTGCCATGCCGGGCTGAGCGCACTGGCAAATTGCACCCGAGAGCGCCTCCTTGATTTCAATCCAGGCGCATGATTCCGCGCATACATCTGGATTGTCTCCAATGGAGACCCTGAATGGATTCATTCGTTCGTCGCATGCGCCGGCTCTTTGGGGAACGGCTCTCCGCCAACGGACGCACCGAGGCGCACAGGGGACCGCGAGGAACTCACCGCCGCAAAGGCCGGCGCACTTTGGAGTCCTTCTCCTTCCCCGCCGGCCTCATTGCGCATTGACGGCAAGTCGGACCGAAGAAAGTATTCCGTCATCTCGCACGTCCTCCCTGCGCTCGTCGGGTTCGTCTCCCGGGAGGAAGCTCGACCATGAAGGAGAAGGCCATGAGCGCGACCGGTGCTGGCGCGAGACTCTGTCTGCCCCTTCTGGCGTTGCTGGCCTGCCAGCAATCGCCCGGGCTGGGCAATTCGGGGTTCACGCGCGCATCGCACAAGTTCCAGATCGTCAGCGGTCCCCACGCGGTCGACTGCAACACCTGCCATGGCGACTTCCAGTCGTTCGGGCAATTCACCTGCTTCAACTGCCACGGGCACGAGAAGCTGCTCACCGACATGCTGCACGTGAGCCTGGTCACGCGCGGGACCGCATCGCTGCCGGATGGCGGAGTGGGCTATGCGTACGACAACGTGTCGTGTCTTCAGTGCCATTCGACTGGAGCCGGGGTGTCCTACAATTACGCGGGCATCACCGTGAACTGAGCAACCTGCCATGATCGGTCTGGACGGCGGAACCTTCATGCACCCGCCGAAGGGCAACAACGACTGCAGGGCGTGCCATACGATGACCAGCTGGCTCGGCGCCGGAAAGGCACCCGGCGGCCTTCCCTCTGACCCGTTGCAAGACGTGACGGTCGATACGCTGGTTCCGTCGTGGGCGGGGACCTCGATCTCGGGCCTGACGGCTGAAACCGCGACGCTGCACATGGGAATGAACCACCAGACCATCGACATCGCGGCGGCCACCCTCAGCGCTTGCGGCAGCTGCCACGAAAACGCCGGGTCGGGCGAGTACTACCCTGGGCTCCTCCACTCCTCGCTGGCGAACAGCGTTCCGGTGATTGCACAGCCGACGCTGTGCATGGATTGCCATTCGGGCTCCATACCGCTCGGCTTCGTGGGACCCACTGCCACGAACCCGGCGCGGACCCCCGCGTCGGGAGAGATGAAGCACGACGCCGTCGTCTGGAACGGCGCGGGCCCGACCACCACCACCGCCGTCCCGTATGACTGCGGCGTCTGTCACCAGAGCCCGTCGAAGGCCCTGGCGGCAACCTGGGCCACCAACCAGTCGGGCACGACTCCCGCTTTGTTCCATCCGTCCCTGACCCTGGCCAGCCAGCCGCAGCCGAGGTCCTGCATCGATTGTCACGCCAACTCCAGGCCCAACGCCGTGCTGACTTCGGCGAATTCGGCCATGCCTCCGAATCTGCAATTCGACCACGGCGCGGGTGCGGCCCTGGGCGATTGCGCTTCTTGTCACACGGGCGGCTCCGCGACGCAGTGGAC
>QHVS01000035.1 GCA_003223635.1 Acidobacteriota bacterium
TGGTGCGCATCCGCGTCGCCGCGGACGGCTTTCTGCGCTACATGGTTCGGCGAATCGCCGGCTCCCTCATCGAGATCGGGCGGGGAAAACTGGAGGGCGACGCGCTGCAGCGCTCGCTGGAGCCGACGTTCGAGGAAGCGCGTTGGACGGCGCCGGCCAAGGGCTTGATCCTGTGGGATATTGCGTACTGACGCGCAGTGCTAACATCATCGCTTCGACATGATTGATCTCTCCAAGCTTGCCGAACCTGGCTCGATCGAACAGTCGCTCGTCGACAAGATCGATCTGAAGCGGCTCCCTCGGCACGTGGCCGTGATCATGGATGGCAACGGCCGCTGGGCGCGAGCGCGCAAACTGCCGCGGGTGGAGGGACATCGCGCCGGGATCGACGCGGTGCGGGAGATCGTGGAGACCGCCGCTCGTCTGGAACTGCCGGTCATCACGCTCTACGCGTTCTCGGTCGAGAACTGGAAACGTCCGCGCTACGAAGTGGCCACTCTCATGATGCTTCTGAAGGAGTATCTGCGCAAAGAGCTGGCCACGCTGATGGAGAACAACATTCGATTCACTCCCATCGGAAGGGTGGAAGGACTCGATCCCAGCGTGCAGCGCGAGCTGCGATACGCGGAAGAGGAGACGGCCAAGAACAGCGGCCTGCTGTTTCAGATCGCCCTCAATTACGGCGGCCGCGCGGAGATCGTCGACACCTGCAATCGCATCATGGCCCTGCTCCGCGAGCGGGAGATGAGCGACGCGATCATCGACGAGCAGTTCTTCGCCGATCACCTCTACACCGCGGACATCGACGATCCCGATCTGCTGATCCGCACCAGCGGCGAGCTGCGGGTGTCGAACTTCCTGCTCTGGCAGATCGCCTACGCCGAGATTCACGTCACCAAGGTGTTCTGGCCCGACTTCCGGCGCCGCCACCTGTTCGAGGCCATCATCGATTTCCAGTCGCGGGAGCGGCGCTACGGCGGTGTGGACGAGTCCGATGCCGAGATGTTCATCGAGGCGGAGGGCTCCCCGCGCTCGTCGTAGCCTGCCCTTCTTGGGCGGAATGCGGGCTGGCTGCGCTTGTGCTGTCTCACATTGAATGCAGAATGCAGAATGAAGAATGAAGAATCAAGAAGAGCGCATATCCTTCTTCTTTCTCAATTCTGCGTTCTGCGTTCTGCATTCCGCATTTGATTGCCGGCCATCGCGCTCGCCCGGCCGAGAACGCAGCAGATGAAATACACCCGCGAACTCACCGCGCTCGTGGCGGCCGCCTCAATTTATCCTGAGCCGCGAAGCGGCGAAGGATCTACGGTGGCACGGATACGATCTCGACAACGAGCGCTGCGCATGGCATGCGCATCGCGGTGCCGCCAGAGATCCCTCCACCTCCTCTTCGCCTTCGCTTCGCTCAGACTCAGAGTCGGCGTCGGGATAAACTTTTGATGAAATACACCCGCGAACTCACCGCGCTCGTGCTGGCTCCGATCGGCATCTACATCACGATCTGGGGACACGCGTACCTTTTCGACGCCACGGTGGCCATCATCGCCTCTCTCGCTCTGTATGAGTTTCTGATTCTCGGACGACTCAAGGGATACGACATCCCCATCATCATTTGCGTGCTGCTGATGCTCTTCATCAACGCCGCGTTCGTGCTGGAGCCGATCTCGGTGGAGATGGGAGTCTTCCTCACCCTGCTGGTCATCCCGGCTTCCTACGTCTTCCTGAAAGGCAATCTGGAGCAGTCGCTCCCATCGAGCGCGATCGCCGTGATGGCCACGCTCTACGTGGGCATGCTGGGCGGCTCACTGATCCGTCTGCGAAATGATTTCGCCGTCGGCCCGCGGCTCGTCCTTTTTCTCCTGATGGTCGTCTGGCTCGGCGACGCCGGGGCCTACTACGTCGGAAAACGGTTCGGCCGCCGCAAGCTCTCTCCGCAGATCAGCCCGAAGAAGACCGTCGAGGGCTTCATCGGGGGCGTTCTCGTATCCGTTCTCACGGCCGTCACTGTTCACTTCACCTTTCTTCAGGAAATGCCGCTGGGGCATGCGATTGTCGCCGGAGCGCTGCTCTCGATCGCCGGAGTGATCGGGGACCTCGCCGAGTCGATGTGGAAGCGCTCGGCGGCGGTGAAGGACTCCGGCACGCTCATCCCCGGACACGGAGGTTTCCTCGACCGCTTCGACTCAGTCTTCTACACTGCACCCATTCTGTACGTGTACTGGGTGCTGATACAGAATGGCTTCAGCAGCCTGAGGATCATGTCTGCCTGACAATGCGAAACGTCTCCATCCTCGGAAGCACAGGATCGGTCGGCCGCAGCACGCTGGCGGTGGTCGACGCATTTCCTGACGAGCTGAAGGTCGTCGGGCTCGCGGCGGGCGGCAACATCGACCTTCTCGCCGAACAGATCAAGCGGTATCAGCCGGAGCTGGTTTCCGTGCGCGACGCCGCTGACCTGGAGCGACTTCGGGCGCGCATCGGCTCGCGAGTGAAGATCTTGCATGGCGCAGAGGGGGCCTGCGCCGTCGCTTCGCTGCCCAGCGCGAACGTAGTCATCGCGGCGATCGTCGGCGCCGCGGGCATCCCGCCCGTGTATGCCGCTCTGCAGGCGGGAAAACGCGTCGGCATCGCCAATAAGGAAGTGCTCGTCGCCGCGGGCGACGTGATGTCTCGCGCCGCCCGAGAATCCGGCGGTGAGATTCTTCCCGTCGACTCCGAGCACAACGCCGTTCATCAAGCGTTGCGCTGCGGGTCGCATGAGGAAGTGCAGCGCATCATCCTCACCGCCTCCGGTGGACCCTTTCTCCAGCGCGATCTGAAGACCTTCGGCGACATCACCGTGGAAGCGGCGCTGGCCCATCCCACCTGGAAGATGGGCAACAAGATCTCCATCGACTCGGCCACCATGATGAATAAGGGGCTGGAGGTGATCGAAGCGCATCACCTCTTCGGAATGCGTCCCGATCAGATCGACATCCTCATCCATCCGCAGTCGATCGTGCATTCCATGGTCGAGTACGTCGATGGATCGATCATGGCTCAGCTCTCCACCACAGACATGAAGTTCCCCATCCAGTACGCGCTGCTCTACCCTGACCGGGTAACCGCGCCGTTCGCCCGCCTGGACCTGGCCAAGATTCGCTCGCTGGAGTTCCTGACCGTCGATTCCCGGCGCTTTCCCGCCGTGGAGCTGGCGTATGCGGCGTGCCGGGCCGGCGGCTCGATGCCTGCCGTGCTCAACGCGGCGAATGAAATCGCAGTGGAGCGGTTCCTGGCCGGAGAACTTTCCTTTCCCTCGATCGTCGAAATCGTCAATCGAGTCCTCGACCGGCACGCCTCCGCCGTAGCGCCCATCCATAGCATCGACGACGCGCTGCAGTGGGATCGCTGGGCCAGGAACGAAGCGCGCGGAATTGATGTTGCAGTGAGCCGCTGACAGTCCCGAACCTATGATCGCTTCCAATATCGCCACCAATCTCCTGGCCTTCATCATCGTCCTGGGAGTTCTCATCTATGCGCATGAAGCTGGCCACTTCGTCATGGCCAAGCTGTTTCGTGTGCGTGTGCTGGTCTTTTCGTTCGGATTCGGCAAGCGGCTATTCGGCTTCCGGAAGGGAGAGACCGACTACCGCGTCTCGCTCATCCCGCTGGGCGGGTACGTGCGCATGGCCGGCGATACGCCCGAAGAGACTCAGGGCGGCGATCCCGGCGAGTTCCTCTCCAAGCCGAAGTGGCAGCGCTTCCTCATTCTCTTCGCCGGGCCTTTCGTCAACCTGCTGATCGCCATCGTCTTCATCGCCGCCCTGAGCATGGTCGGTACCGAACAGGCAGTGATCAAGCCGATCCTGGGCGAGGTCCTGCCGAACAAGCCGGCGGCGCGTGCAGGCCTTCAGATCGGCGACCGGATCGTGTCGATCAATGGCGAGCCGATTCGCGATTTCATGGATCTCCGCCTGGCCATCGAGATGAACGCACGAACTCCGCTGCGCGTGGAGTTCCTCCGCAACGGTCAGCTCCGCACCACGACTCTCACGCCGGACCGCGAGAACACGGAGTTCGGTCCGGTGGGCCGCGTCGGCATCCTGCCATTCTTTGATCCCATCATCGGACGGTTGAAACCAGGCTCGCCTGCCGAGCGCGCCGGTTTGCGTCCCGGCGATCGCATTCTCGCCGTGAACGGACAACCCATCACTCAGATGACGCAGTTCGACGCGGCGATCACCGCCTCGAAGGGGAAGCCGATCACACTGGAGATCGCTCGAGGAGATTCGCGATTCCAGACCGTGCTCGCTGCGGCCAAACCCGATCCTCAGGACCCCTATCGCGGATTCCTTCCCCCGACGGAAGTGCGCAAACTCTCACTCCTCCCCGCACTGCGGGAGAGCGTCCAACAGAACTGGAAGATGCTTCGCTATGCGCTGGTCACACTCGGCCGGCTGTTCCGCGCGGAAGGAAGCGTGAAGGAGCTCAGCGGACCGATTTCCATCGCCCGTATCTCGGGCGAGATGCTGCGCCGCGGCTGGATGGAAGTGGTGTTTCTGATGGCCATGATCTCGCTGCAACTCGGCATCATGAATCTGTTGCCCATTCCCGTGCTCGACGGCGGGCACATCACGATCCTTCTCATCGAAGGGCTCGTGCGCCGCGATCTCTCGGTGCGCGTCAAAGAGCGCATCCAACAAGTCGGCTTCGCCGTGCTCGCCGCGCTGATGATCGTCGTGCTCTACAACGACGTGATCACGAACGTGCTGCTGATGCGCAAGGGATAGGGCCCCCTCATCCGCCGCTTCGCGGCACCTTCTCCCCCAAGGGGGAGAAGGCTCTCACACTCGAGTACGCAAGCGCCGCGTGAGGGGCGCACCTACTTGCAGCTGCACAGCGCGCTGGTGAAGTCGTTCTCGCTGAGGAGCTTGATCATGGCCCGATCGAGCGCGTGATTGAGCGTCTCCTGGTAGTTCTCCGCGCTCCCGGCATAGCCGTAATTTTGCGAGGCCCCGTCGACGCGGCCGTTCCAGCATGATCGGGAACCGCTCATCACGTCGACCGTCAAGGCGACGCGCCCGCTGTATTCCGCGCGGCGGTAGACGCTCTCGCTAACGTTGATCTGATCGATTCGGATGCGCACGGTCGGGCCGCTGCCCACTTTCACGCTGGCTTTCTGCAATGCCGCGGTGGCGCCGTTGCGCACCCAATCGGCGACGTCGCTGGTCGTAGTCACCGGATACGTCGTGGTGCTTTTCTCCTGCTGATATCGCTTGCCGAGGTTCTGCTCGGAGCGGGCGTCGCGGACGTCGACGCCGGAAACTGCGGCGCAGGGTTGCGCGCCCGGGAACTCCGCCGGCGCAGCCATCGTCTTGTAGGCCAACGGGACGGATACCGGAGCCATGGGGCCGGACGAACAGGCGAAGAGGATGAAGGAAGCGAGGAAGGTCCATCGACGCATCGGAATCCCCCTGAAGTTTTGTGGCCGATGCTATCAAATCTATCTTTTTGCCGCCCGCCGCACTTCCTTCTTCACCTCCGCTTCGAACGCTTCGTAATTGACGTTCTCGAAATATGAATAAAACGTGTCGTCGAGTTTCTTGAACGCGAACTGCGGCATCTTCTCCCTGAAGAACTGCCAGATGTTCGGCCGCGTGCCGTCCGCGTCCGTGACGCCGTACTCCATGGCCAACTCCGCGGAGTTGAAGACTCGGCTCGACTTCTTCATCACGTTCGGATCCGCGGCCAATCCGGCGATCGCCCGCCCGACGTACAGCGGCGTCTCCGAGTGAGCGAATTCCGGCCGTCCTTTCACCGCGTCGCGCCAGTTGGCCTCCGTCACGTGGAACTGGTCGAGAATTGATTCCGAGCGCAGAAACCCCGGAGTGATGGCCGCTGCGGCGATCTTCTTCTTGCGCAGCTCGTATCCCCAGGCCATGGCCAGCCGCATGACCGTGGTCTTCACGTAGTCGTAGTAGAACTGACCGCGGTAGTAGAAACCGTCGCCGTCAGTGATCTCCACGATCAGACCTTTCTTCGTCCTGATCATCAACGGAATCGCCTGATGCGCGGTGATGATGTGGGAGTTCACAGCGGTGTTCATTACCTCGAATCCCTTCTCCAGCGGGATCTCCCAGAATTTCGTGACCTTGAACCACCAATCAATCCACGAGTCGCCGCCCCAGATGTCATTGACCAGGATATCGAGGCGCCCCTGCTCTTTCTCGATGCGATCGATCAGCCGACTCACTTGCTCCGGCCTGGTGTGATCGGTTTGCGCCGCGATGCCCGTTCCGCCGAGCGCAGTGACCATCTCCGCCGTGTCGTCGATCGTTTCCTTCCGGCCGGGCGTCGCGGCATGCTGCCGCGTGCTGCGTCCGCTGCAATAGACCGTCGCTCCCGCTTCGCCGAGGGCGCGGGCGATTCCCCGTCCCGCTCCGCGCGTCGCGCCGGCGACGAGGGCCACTCTTCCGCTCAGTGGTTTCATGGTTTTCCCTCCGCGAGACATGCCTCATCTCTCATGCCTAAGGATGAACAGCCGGAGAAGATCGAGCGCCGACTGTGAGCTGAACCACTTGAACATCGAGCGGGTCATCGGCCAGAAAAGTTTCCGGTGCTCGTGCCGGTGCACGTCGGCGACGTCGATGTGCAGCGTGCCGACCGGCTTGGCTTCCGACCCCCCGCCCGGCCCGGCGATGCCGGTCACGCCGATGCCGTAGGTCGTGTGGAATCGGCGGCGGATTCCTTTGGCCAGATCGCTGGCCACCGCCTCGGAGACTTCGCCGTATTGCTGGATCAGCGCGGGATCGACTCCGGCCAGAAACATCTTGGATTCCGCGCTGTAGCAGACCGCGCCGCCCATGAAGTAGTTCGAGCTGCCCGGCACGTCGGTGATGCGCGACGACACCAGGCCACCGGTGCACGACTCCGCGACGGACACGGTCTCTCTGCGCTCGGTGAGGATCCGGCCGATGACTGACTCGAGCGTGTCTCCGTCGAAGCCGAAGATTTTCTCGCCGAAGATCGCCAGCAGCTCGCGCTCACGCCCGGCGATCGCTGCCTTCGCATCCTCTTCCTTCCCATCGCCGATCAGATGGATCTCGATCTGCCCGCCGCTGGCCAGGATGGTCAGCGGTTCGTGATCGTGCGCGTCGTAGTAGGGCTTCAGCCTCTCTTCGACGCCCGACTCGGTCATCCCGGAGATCTTCAGCACGCGGCGCTGCCGGGCCCGGGCGCCGATCCACTGTTGCAGCCATGGCCCGAAGTACGTCTCCAGCATCCACTCCAGCTCCTGTGGCACGCCGGGAAACACCCAGACGTCTTTTCGCTCGATGTGAAGATGAAATCCGGGCGCCGTGCCTCGCTCGTTCTTCAGCGTGGTCTGACCGCGAAACACATTCGCCTGACGACGATTCACCACGGGCATCGTCCAGCCGCGCGCCGCGAATCGCGCCTCGATCCGCTGGACGATCGATTCATCGACCTCCATCTCCAGCCCAAAGGCCTGGGCCAGCGCTTCCCGGGTCAGATCGTCTTCCGTGGGGCCCAGGCCGCCGGTGAGGATGAGGACGTCGGAGTGTGCAAGCGAGTAACGAATCTCATCGGCGAGGTCGGCCAGGCGATCGCCGACGACGCTCTTCCGCACCAGAGCGATGCCGTAGTCCTCGAGCGTTGCGGTGATCTTCAGGGAGTTGGTGTCGACGCGGGTCGGACCGAGCATTTCCGAGCCGATGGCGATGATGGACGCGGCTGCGGGGTTGCTAGGCAACAGCACCCTCCAGTTGCTCGCGCTCTCTGCTCAGGGTCTCCCACTTCACAGAGAGCAGACCAATCATCGCTTTGAGGTCGGCGTTGCGGGCCTGAATCTTCTTCATACGCTCGCCGTCGCGATAGACCTCCTCGCTGCAGAGCAGCAGATCGTTGCGCTCGCGCTCCCGTTCCGCGGCGGCAACGCGCTCCTCCAGCGCGGCGATCTCCTCGTCGATCTTCTTGATTCGCCTGTCGCGTTTCTTCTGATCGGCACGTTGAGCGACTGAGAGCCCGCTCGCCGCTCGCTGCCCGCCGCTCGCCGGCGGAGGGGCAGGACGCGGCACCACGGTGCCCACCTTCATCCTCTCCACCAGATCGCTGTAGTTCCCCGCATACACCTCGGCGTGTTCGTCCTCCACCTCGATGATGTTCTCCGCGATCCGATCGATGAAGTATCGATCGTGCGACACCACCACCAGCGCGCCGGTGAAGCTCTCCAGCGCCTCCTCCAGCGCCTCGCGCGTGTAGACATCGAGATGATTCGTCGGCTCATCGAGCAGCATGAGATTGCCGCCCACATACATGATTTTCGCCAGCGCCAGCCGCCCGCGCTCGCCGCCGGAGAGATCGTGCGTCTTCTTGAACACGTCGTCATCGAAGAAGGAGAACTGCGCGAGGAAGTTGCGCACCTGCTCTTCGGTGCGGCTGTGATCGAGGTTCCACACCTCGTCGATGACCGTCCCCTTCGGGTCGAGATCGCCCAGAGTCTGGTCGTAATAGCCGACCTGGACGTTGTGGCCGTATCCGACGGTGCCGGCGAGCGGCTGCAGGCGGCCGGCGAACGTCTTGAGCAGCGTCGATTTTCCCGATCCGTTCGGCCCCATGATCGCGTAGCGCTCCCCACGGCGGATGGTCATGGTGATGTCGCGGACGATCGGATGATCGTAGCCGGCGGTGAGGCGGTCGGCGGTCAGGGCCACCGCGCCGGAACGTGGTCCGGCATCGAGCCGAAAGTTCGCGAACGTCTCGTCGACCTCGGGCCGCTCCAGCTCATCGAGCTTCCCCAGCATCTTGCGCCGCGACTTGGCCTGCTTTGTTTTCTGTCCGGCGATGTTGCGGCGGATGAATTCCTGCGTGCGCTCGATCAACTCCTGCTGCCGCTCGTAGTCGGTGGCCATCTTCTCCATCCGCTCCTGACGGAGCTGGAGGAAGCGCTCGTAGTTGCCGTGGTACTCGATGAGCTTTCCATGCGCGAGCTCGACGATCTTCGTCACCGTGCGGTTGAGAAAGGTGCGGTCGTGCGAGACCAGCAGGTAACTTCCCTTGAACGACTGCAGAAACTCCTCCAGGAACTCGATGCCGTGCAGATCGAGATGGTTCGTCGGCTCGTCGAGCAGCAGCAGATCGACCTTGGTCAAAAGGACGCGGGCGAGCATGGCCCGGTTCTGCTGGCCGCCGCTGAACTCGGCGATCGGCCGCTCCTGATCCGCCTTCTCGAAGCCGACGCCGGCGAGCACGCGCTCCACCTCCGCGTGCAGCGAGTAGCCGCTGAGATGCTCGTAATCGTGCTGCAACTCCGCGTACTTCTGCAGCAGACGCTCGTGATCTTTCGATGGATCGGCGAGATCGTGCTCCATGGCCCGCATCTTCCGCTCGATCTCCAGCACGTCGGCGAATGCAGTTTCCACGTAGTCGAACAGCGACATCCCCGGCTCAGCATCGAGATGCTGTCCGACATGGCCGATGGTGAGTCCCGACGCGCGGATGATCTGGCCGCGGTCCGCCTCCTCCTGCTTCAGCAGAAGTCGGAACAGCGTCGTCTTCCCCGCGCCGTTGCGGCCGACCAGGCCGACCTTCTCACCGGGATTGTGCTGCCAGGTCACGCCACGCAGCACGTCGTGCGGGCCGTAGCTTTTCTCGATTTCCTCAAAGCGATAGAGCATGGTTTCCAACGATGAACGCGGAACGATGAACGATGAACGAGCCCAATTCGTTCCTGTTCATCGTTCATCGTTCACGGTTCATCGTTTACTCTATTGTCATGCGTCTTGCCGTGAACATCGACCACATCGCCACCATCCGCGAGGTGCGCAAGAGCGACGAGCCGGATCCTGTTGCCGCCGCGGTGTTGTGCGAGCTGGCCGGGGCGCAGGGAATTACAGTCCATCTGCGTGGCGACCGGCGACACATTCAGGACCGCGATGTCGAAGTGCTCCGCCGGACCGTATCCACGCACCTGAATGTGGAGATGGCCGCAACGCCGGAGATGGTGCGCGTGGCCCAGACGGTGAAGCCGCATCAGGTGACTCTGGTCCCCGAACGCCGAGACGAGCTGACCACTGAAGGTGGATTGGATGTGGTGCTGCACGCTTCGAATCTGGAGAAGGTGATTCGACAGCTCCTCGACTCCGGAATCGAAGTCTCCATCTTCGTCGATCCCGATCTCGAGCAGATCCGTCACTGCCACAGGCTCCACGCTCCGAAGATCGAGATCAACACCGGCAAGTTCACCGAGTCGTGGCGGCGCGGAAACTGGTCGCAGGATTTGGAGAAGCTGGCTACGGCGGCAAAGGCGGCACGAAAGGTGGGCATCGGCGTTCTGGCCGGTCACGGAATCAACTACCGCAACATCGACGCAATCGCCCGCATCGAAGAGATCGAAGAACTGAACATCGGACACTCGATCGTGGCCCGCGCGGCGTTGGTCGGCGTCGAAGCGGCGGTTCGCGAAATGATTGCGCTGATGCGCAGTCCGCGGACCTTGCCAACTCGGGGTTAACGGTTAACGGTATAACGATTAACGGTGCCAAAGGCTCTGCCACCGTTAACCGTTACACCGCTAACCGCGTGCCATCTCCGACAAGCGACGGCGGATGACTTCTCGCGCCACCACCCGACCACCCGGCGCAAACCGCTCCTCCTCGTACAACGCGACGAGCTCCGCCAGCGTGGCCGCGGCTTCCGGCTGTTGACGGCGAAGTTCGGCAAGCGCCTCTTCCATCGTCGTGGAGGCGCCGACTTCAATTCCCAGTGTGCGCAGATGGTCGCGCAGCAGCTCGAAGGCGGGGCGGCGGCGGTACATCAGCCAAAGGACGGCGGCGATGATGAGCGCGAGCACGCCCGCTGCAGCGGCCGACCGAAGGCTCAGCACTCCGGCCGCGGTTTGATGGGTCTTCTGATTCATCGCCGCCAGCGCCTGTCGCACCCGTCCGATGGCTTCCGCAACAAGCGCGATCTGGTCGGCCAACCCGAACGTGAGGATGTAGCGGTCCCAGAAGTAATTCACCGAGTCGCTGAGCGCGGAGGCGTACGCGCCGATCAGACCGCTGGGATTCGCGCCCGGACGCAGGCCTACCGGAGTGGGGTCGAATGTCTGCCACCCGTTGCCGTCGAAGACTTCAACCCAGGCGTGAGCATCCTCGCGCCGGACCACGAAGTAGCCGGTCAGCGGATTGAACGTTCCTCCGTAAAAACCGCCGACGATCCGGGCTGGCACGTTCAGCGCCGTCATCAGGGCCACCATGCCCGCGGCGAAGTATTCGCAGTGACCGCGCCGGTCGCGCAGAAGGAAGTCGTCGACGGTCATCGTGTGGCCCAGTTGTGCGGGATTGGGCACGTAGCGGAAGCGCGTAGCCAGATGAACCTCGACTCGCGCTGCCTGCCGCATGGGGTCCGTCTCGCCGGCGACAATCTCCCGGGCCATCGACTCCACCGGTGGCGTCACCGGATAGTTGGTCACGGTCACTCGGCGCACTGTCAGAGGCGTGATCGATCGGGCCATGCGCACGTCGAAGGTAACGATGTCGCGCAGCCGTGCTCCCCAAAGGCTGTAGATGTCGCGGGCCGGAGTCTCGTACACCTGCGGGATGCCGATGACCTCATACGTCCCCACTGGCATGATCAGACGGCTGCCAGACAGGAAGCGCTGCTGAACGGTGGCCCGTCGAGTAAAGCCGGAAGGTCGGGCCAGCCTCGTCGCGCCGTTGCGCGACTCCAGCGGGCGGTACTCATGTCGTCCGGGCAGCCACTCGTTGTCGCGAAATCGCTCGTAGACAACACCGCGCAGGCGCAACGGCGTGAAGAAGGGAATGGCTTCCTGCCCCATCCACACGCGGCTGACGACGGTCGGATCGGCCTCGATGTTCCGCGGCCTGTTGAAATCGATCGTGTCGGAAAGACCGGTCGACGCGCGGTTCGACGAGGCGGCGATGCCCGGCAACAGCGGGTTGCGAACGCGCGGCAGCAGGGGAAAGAGGGCGATGCCCATGACCGTGGTTCCCAGGACATAGAACGCCGCGGCGCGCGTGGCGGGAACTTCGGGAGGCCGCGCGCCGGCATCGTTCGCACTCACGGTCCGGCTGAAATGGATCAGTTGCCGGAAGAGCAGGAATGCAAAAAGAACGACGAAGGGCACGATGGCGATGTGCGTCGCCGTGGCCAGGCTGGCCACGAAGATGAGTGACGTGGTGAGCAGCCGCTGCGCGGTGTTCGGTGTATGCCGGGATTCGATCGGCTGATACACGGCGATGAACAGGACGAGATGAGTCGAGGCGGAAATCGCGTTTCTCGAAATCAGCGCGGCGTCGATTATGTAAAAGGGGATGTAGCCGATGGCGATGGCCCGCATGATCGGCGCCGGGATCAGCTCCGGGGAATGACCGCGTGCTACGCGAACGGCCATCGCTGCGAGCAGCACGTGGAAGACGAGCAGTGGCACCAGCGGCACGGTCTGCGTCGCATACAGCGGCGCGGCGGCCATCATGGTGAGAATCAGAAGCTCGATCTCACGCCGTTTCTCGTTCATCGGCAATTCCTACGGAAAAGACAATCGCATTTCGATCGATGGTCTGGGCTACCGGCTCGTGTGTGGCTTCGAGCAGGGCCAGGGCGCGGAAGATCGGCGTCGCCGGCTGTCCCCCTTGAGCACGCATCAGGATGCGCGGCAGAGAGAGTACGACGTCGAGATCGCGGCGCAGGGCGTCGTAGATGAACGTCGCCGCCGCGCTGATCATCCCTTCGAACTGTTCCTCGCTCACTCCGCGCGGGCGATATGGATCGACGACGACCTGCACGGCGCGTCCGGCTTCCAGCTCTGTCTGTTTCATGATCCATCGGCCGAGGCTCGCCGATTTCTTCCAGTACACCTGGCGGAGCGAATCGCCCCGCACGTATTCGCGAAACGAGTGGACGTCGGTGCCCGCTCCCAGCCGGCCGGCCGGATGCAGCTCTCCCTCCACCGGGCGGAAGCGCTCCCGTCCCTGATCTTCATCGAGCAGCCGCGGAAAAACGATGACCTCGCCGCTGATGCGCACCCTGCGCTTCTTCAGAAAGAAGCCAAACGGATATCGCGTGTAAAGATCCAGTGTCTTGAGCTGCACCACTCCGCGCTTCTGGAAAAGAAACCGCGCCGGGACGAGAACGTCGCTGCGCCGTTGGACGATCGCAACGAAGATAGGTTGCTCGATCTCCTCGGAAGTGATGATTACGTCCCGCACGTTCCAGATCGGCGATCGGTTCGCGATGCGCAGCCGCCCCTCCGCCCCCCGCCCCGCCCACGCCTCATCGATGCCGCCCAGCTCCAGAGCGAGATGCTTGAGACCGCCCTTCGAAGCGATCCCCGAGAGCAGGAGAGAGGCGAGCATGAACGCCAGCCCAATGTACAGAGAGTTGTTGCCGGTATTGATCGCGGCGAAGCCGATTACGATGGTGAAGATGACGAACGTGGTGCCGACCGTTGTGAGGCGGACCACGCCATCGAACTCGAACGCCGGTCGTGTTAGCGGAATGGTGGTCATCTGATGGTTAACGGTTAACCGTATAACGGTTAACCGTGGCATAGCCTTTGGCACCGTCAACCGTTACACCGTTACACCATTAACCGTTCTCTCACCTCGGGACGGGAATCTCGTTCAAAATGCGCCCAAGAAACTTCGCCTCGGCGCTCGCGTCGCCGCGCATCTCGCGCCGATCTTTCATCAGGATGCGGTGCGACAGGACGGGACCGGCCAGGCGCTTGATGTCTTCCGGAATGACGAAGTCGCGCCCGCTGACCATGGCCAGCGCCTGACACGCTTTGAAATACGTCAACGCTCCGCGCGTGGAGACGCCGAGGGCCACCTCCGGGTGATTGCGCGAAGTGTGCGTGATGTGCATCAGGTAGTCGACGAGCGACTCGTTGACGTGAATGGTCGACACGCGCTCCTGCAACTCGCGCAGCTCCAGAGTGTCGAGGACCGGCTCGAGATGCTCCAGCGCGTCCTGGGCCCCGCCCGCGCGCAACAGCTTCTTCTCGTCAGTGCTGTTCGGATAGCCGATGGTCAGCCTCATCAGGAAGCGGTCGAGCTGCGATTCCGGCAGCGGGTACGTACCCACGTGCTCCACCGGGTTCTGTGTGGCGATGACCAGAAAAGGATCGGGAAGCGGAAGTCGCCGCTTCTCTATCGTGATCATCCCCTCGCTCATCGCTTCCAGGAGCGCCGACTGCGATTTTGGCGTGGCACGGTTGATCTCATCCGCCAGCAGCACGTTGGTAAAAACCGGCCCGGAGACGAATTCGAACTCCTGGTGATCCTGATTGAAGATGGTCACTCCGACGATGTCGGCAGGCAAGAGATCGCTGGTGAACTGAATGCGCTGAAAGGAGAGTGAAAGCGATCGAGCCAGCGCGTGGGCCAGCGTGGTCTTCCCGACTCCTGGAACGTCCTCCAGAAGGATGTGCCCCTTGGCCAGCAGGGCAGCGATGCAGAACTGGATGACTTCCGACTTACCGCGGATGACACGTTCGACATTCGCCTGCAGCGTGGCGATCTTCTCGAACGTACGGTTGACTGGGACGGGTTCCCGAGCCATCAGAAGCTTCTCAATTCTTCATTCTGCATTCTGCGTTCTGCATTCATTGAGACGTACATCACAGGCCTATAGTTTTTTGTAATCCGGCCCACCCCCACCCTCCGGCGGCACCCAAGTGATCACCTGGTAGGGATCCATGATGTCGCACGTCTTGCAGTGGAAGCAGTTGGTAAAGTTCAGAAACGGCACGCGTCCTCGGCCGTCGGCGGTCGGCTGAGGCTCGTATACATTCGCCGGGCAGAAGTGAAAGCACGGATTCCCGTACTCCTCCGTGCAGCGGGTGACACAGACTTCCGTATCCAGGATCAGCAGATGCGCCGGCTGATTCTCTTCATGCACGACACCGCCGTAGTAGACGTCGCTCACCTTGTCGAACGTGTAATTGTTGTCGAACTTCATCTTGGGCGGGGGATGTGGCTCCTCGGTTCCGAAGTAGCGTTGGATGCGCTCCATCCGCTCGTGTCCAGCATGTCCCTCCAGACGATTCATCACGCCAAATCCCCGGCCGCGCGAGAACAATCCCAACCCCGCATTGAGCATGCCAAGGAGCTGGCCGTACTCGAAAGCCTGGTGAAAGTTTCGCTGCAGCCAAAGCTCGTCGCGCGCCCATGAGTTCTCGAACATCGCTTCGTATTCCTGAAGCTGCGAGGCCGAATAGTTTTCGTTCACCAGAGCATGGAAGGCCGTTTCCGCGGCCAGCATCCCTGCCTTGATGCCGAGATGGATTCCTTTCAGCCGCGCGCCATTGAGATATCCGGCGGAGTCGCCGACGATCATGAATCCGTCGCCGTACATCCGCGGCATCGAAAAGTAACCCCCCTCGGGAATCGCTTTCGCTCCGGCGCTGATCATCTTCCCGCCTTCCAGAAGAGCGCGGATGGATGGATGCAGTTTGTAGCGCTGGAACTCGTGGTGCGGATCGAGCGTCGGGTCGCGGTAATCGAGGCCCACCACCAGGCCGATATCGACGATGCGATCCTTCATCCCGTAGATGAAGCCGCCGCCGAATGTGTCGGCGTCGAGTGGCCATCCCACGGTGTGAATGACGGTGCCCGCAGCGAAGCGATCATCGGGGACCTGCCACAGCTCCTTCACCCCGACCGAATAGACCTGCGGATTCTTCCCGGCGTACAGATCGAACATTCCGGCGAGCTGTTTGGACAGTGTCCCGCGCGGCCCTTCGGCCAGAATCGTCATCTTGGCTCGGACGTCCACTCCCGGCTCGTAGTTCGGCTTTCGCTGGCCAAGCTTGTCAATTCCTTTGTCGCCGATGCGGACGCCGACGACGCGGCCATCCTCGACCAGCACGCGTGAGGCGGCGAACTCCGGGAAAAGATCGACGCCTTCGGCGGCGGCGATCGGCGCCAGCCAGCGCACGAATTCGCCGATGGAGATCACGTAGTTGCCTTCGTTCTGCAGCGGCGGCGGAAGGATCGGAGCGGAGAACTTCCATTTCTCCGACATCAGCCAGAAGCCGTCGTCCGTGACCGGCGACTCGATCGGGCAACCGCGAGCGAGCCAGTCTGGAAGCAGGTCGGCGATTCCGCGCGGATCCATCACCGCACCGGAGATCGCATGCGAGCCGATCTCCTTTCCCTTTTCCAGCACGGCGATGGAGATGTTCTCGAGCTTCTTTGCCGCGGCAGGCGATTCGTTGTTCGCCTTGATCAGTCGGGCCAGTTGATAGGCCGCGGCCAGCCCGGCCGGCCCTGCTCCGACGATGACCACATCGACGTCTAACGTCTCCCGCTCAACGCCCGGAAGTTCAGCCATTCCACGATCCTACGCGAAATGGCGCATTGTATGACCCGCCTCAGTAGTTGACGGTCACCAGCACGGTGTCGGTGAAAGCTCCAGCTCGGACATCCTGTCCGGGGAAAATGCGGCCGTACGCGGTGAAGCCTCCGTTGATCGGGGTCAGCTTGGACGTCGACGTGCCGCTGTCGGTGTTGACGGCATTCCAGATGATCGAGTGCCCGGCGTCGGTATAGAGCTGATAGTTGAGAAAGTCGCCCAGGCCGCTCTGGATCCTTCGATTGCCGCCGAAGAAATTCAAGCCGTTGTCCAGGGCCACCGTGGCCAGGGTTTCTTTGGTGCAGTACACATTGATCACCGAGGTTGAGTCCTGAGGAGCGATCAGGTTCGCGGATACCGGATCGTATGCGCCGAAGTTCAGCGTCGCCGTGGAAACCGTGCACTCTGCGGCAATCGTGGCGGTGACGGTAAAAAATCTTGCATCGACGCCGGTGCCCCAATCCAAAGTGGCTTGAATTGTGTCCGTGTAGGTCCCGGGCGGCGCATCCAATCCTCCCGGCATGTTGCCGAAAATCGTTCCGGCGTACGTCTTATTTGTTGGCGTAGAAGGGAATGTCAGGTATTGCGTTCCCGAGGTACCGTCGCCCCAGATGATGGTGTGCGCCGCGTCCATGAAGAGGTTGTAATCGAGGTTGGCGGCGGGTGCGGTCGTGCGTGGCATGTGGCGCGGGGTGTAGCTCGCCGCAGCGCCCTGAGAGAGTGTCAACAACCCAATCGCGGGAGGCGTGCAGGTGAACTGAAAGCCCGAGGTGGCCGGAACACTTGCACCGAAGACCGAGTACACGCCGAAGTTGATGTTCGACGGCACGGTGTCCCACTTGCAGTTCAAAGCATGCACCGTGTTGGCTGCGATCATCAGGATTGATGCGAGCGTGAAGACGGCGATTCTTTTCATGGCTTGGTCGCCTCAGTGGAACAGACAGAACGCCCGAGCTTGACCACGGGGTCGGCGCCCGGCGGAACGGGCAGACGGAACACGCATGTTCCGTCGCGATATTCGATATTCGCGTTGTACGTTCCCGCCGGAATGTTCTCGAAGTAGAACTCGCCGCCACGACCGATCGGCGACACGTAGGCCTCGCCGTTGCCGGTCAGCGTCAATTGACCGAATGCGGGCACTGCTTCGATCTTCTTGTTGTTGCGGACGACCACCGATCCGGTCACCGTTCGAATCTGTCGAACGGGAAACTCCACGAATGCTCCACCCCGATACGGAGGAGCGATGGTCCGCTCGACGGCGCGCACTTCGTAATTGAGCGGCACGTCCCGGTCATCGATGCTCAAGCGGTTTCCGTAATACGGAAGCAGATTAGGAACGAGCAGGTCGCCACGCTCGTTCGTGCGGCCCACCAACACATTGCTCGCGTAAACCCGCACGTCCTTCACCTCGGGGACGCGCACCAGGGCGAAGCTCGAGTCGATCGGGCGCGCAGCCAGGAGCGAGCCTGCCTGATAGACCACTCCGCCCGCGGCGTTCACCGAGGGGCGCACATCGCTATGG
>QHVS01000212.1 GCA_003223635.1 Acidobacteriota bacterium
TCGGTTTCAAGGGTCACCCTTCCGTTCGAACTCACGTCAAATAATTGCGAATTCGAAGCCAGGAAGGGGGGCCGGAATGCGAATGCGAACATTATGTTAGGGGGCACGTGGCCCCGTAGCTCAGGTGGATAGAGCAGCGGTTTCCTAAACCGTTTGTCGGGTGTTCGAGTCACCCCGGGGCCACCAAGTCAGAACCTATGAGGACTTTTCTTCCGTCGTTGCCGACACGTGAGCTCGCGATGCTGGCCTCCGTTCTTCTGATGTTCGGCTGTGCCAAACCACAGAGTCCGCGCGCCGCGAAACCGAACCCGAACCAGTTGACGCCCGCCGCTACGCAAGTTTCGCCGGCGGTCACTGCACTGCTCAAACCCGATCCTGATCTCGACAAGAAGATGACGGAAGACGAGATCAAGGCCACCCTCGCCGCTGCCCAGCGATCAGCGCCAGCACCTCCGGCGATGGCGCCGCTACCGGGACGCGGAGACGGTCAATGGCAGAAACTCGAATCCGATCAGAAAGCGAAGTTGGATGCGTACGAACGTCGATTGGCGACAACCACCGTTTACGTTGGTCCAGATGGGATGTATCACAACGCGGGCTGCCCGCTCTTGACGCAGCCGGTGATGGATCGGATGGGACGCATCATCGAAACGCGGTTCGTCGGACGTCAGACCACTCTCGCCTACGCACGAGATCAGCATCTGTCGCCGCACGCTGAGTGCGGTGCCCCAAGCTATCAATTCAGCTACTCTCAGTAAGGTCGTGTTTCGATCGAGCGCGGGCGCGATAGCGCGGTCATTTTGAAATCGCTTTTGCCCAGACGACTTCCAGCTCTGCTTCGGTGAACGGCTTCTGGATCCATGCGAACAGCTCGCGAAGCGAGGCACCGGTCTCTTCCTGGGAGAGAACGCTGGCGATGATGATCGGGATGTTTGCGGTCTCGGGGTCGCTCTTCAGGCGCGCCACCATCTCCCATCCGTTGAGGTCGGGCATAAACAGATCCACGAGGACTGCCTCGGGTTGCTCGCGGACTACCGACGCGAGGAGATCCTGACCCGTCGGCATGTCACGGACGTCAAAGCCGCGTGCGCAGAGGAACGAATGGATAATGCACCGAGCGTCCTCGTCGTCTTCGCAGACGAACACGGTCCTTGGGCGCGGTTTGGGCACGGCCATACCCTAAGCGGCTAGCGGTCCAACGCGTTAAGTTGGATAAGGTATAGATTTCGTTGGTGTTGCGGCGACAGCGCGATTGTCGGAAGCGACAAGCTCTCGAACAGCCGTCCAAGATTCGAACGGTCGCTTACCCGTAGCGGGCGACCAGCTCCGAACTCTCCGCCGGTCGGCTGTAGAAATAGCCCTGCCCGAATCGAATTCCGGTTTCGCGGGCGAACGTCGCGGTTTCTTTGGTCTCAATTCCCTCCAGGACGACTTCGCTGGAGAACGAGGCCGCCAGCGCCTGAACGTTTTCGATGATCTTGCGGTGCGAGGGATTGGCTTCGCAGGAGGTCCCGAAATGCTGACTGATCTTGAGGTATGACGGGCGAACTGCGGCGATCGAAGGCAAATGCGAGTAGGCGGTGCCGAGGTCGTCGAACGCGAAGCGAACGCCGTGGGAGCGAAGAATCGTCGCCGCAGCTTCCACGCGCCGCAACTCGGGCAGGGGTGCCTGTTCAGTGATCTCCAGGACCAGACGGGCCGGCGAGACTCCGGCATCAGCCGCTGCGTTGATGATCCCATCGCAGAATCGGTCGATTTCCGTGAACACCAGCGGATGAGCGTTGATGGAGATGAAACCGATGTCGACCAGCTCTCGTCCTGATTTCAGCGAATTTGCGGCCGCGGCGAGCTCCAGATCGACCACCCGGTTCTTGGCCTGCGCATATCGAAACAACACCTCAGGATTCGCCAGCGGGGATTCGGTGCGAACGCGGGTCAAGGCTTCGAATCCGACCGCATGCTTCGGCTGCTCGATCCAAACGAGCGGTTGGAACTGCGTGGCCAGCAGGCCGCCGTCCAGAATTTCATCGATGGACGGCAGGATGGTCAACATGCTCTCGCCGTCGTTCTCAGGATGAGGAAGGAACTGTTCGATCTCCTCAATGGAGGCAGGTTTCTGCAGCACGCTTAGTGCGCCGCGTTTCCTCGCCTCCTTTTGGAGCTCGTCCGTCGAATGTCCGGTGAGGACCACGACAGAGGCAGTGGGGGAATGTCGCTTCACCTGGTCGATGATGTCGAGCCCCTCAAAGCGGAATGGCCCTGTCAATCGGATGTCGGTCAGCACATGGGTGATCGGAAACCGTTCAATGACGAATTGCGCAGCTTCGGCGTCCCGACAAACGATGATGTGACGGCCGCGCTCGTTGAGCGCCGTGGCCAGAGCCGTACAGATCTCAGGCTCATCGTCGATGATCAGTAAGGTCTGGCCAGCAGTCGCCGGTACACGCGTCTTCATAAATGTCTCCCGAACCTTTCCGATGATCGCGTCATCGCGGAGGACCTTCGTTCATCACGAGCCAGTACAGGCCGACCTGGCGCACCGCTTCGACGAATTGAGCGAAGTCAACCGGTTTCCGGATGTAACTGTTAGCGCCGAGGCGGTAGCCATCGATCAAATCCTGTTCCTCGCGCGACGACGTCAGAATGACGACAGGGAGGAGTCGTGTGCGCTGGTCCGCTCGCATGCGCCGCAATACTTCCAGCCCGTCGACACGAGGCAGTTTCAGATCGAGCAGCGTGACCGCAGGAAGTCGTGTCTCGTCCAGACCGGCATAAGGACCGGTGGCGAAGAGATAGTCGAGCGCTTCGACACCGTCGTGCGCGACGGTAACGGGATTCATCATGTGATTGTTGCGCAAGGCGCGCAGCGTCAGTTCCTCATCGTCCGGGTTGTCCTCAACGAGAAGGATTCTCTTGGCTTCCATCATCTGGTCCAGTCACTCATTCGCGGAGTCGGGACGAAGCGTGAAGTAAAACGTCGCGCCGTGATCAACCGCGGCCTCAGCCCAGACCCGCCCTCCATGACGATGAACGATGCGCCGAACGGTGGTGAGCCCAATGCCGGTTCCCGGGAACTCGCGCACCGAATGCAGTCGCTGAAAGACGCCGAACAGCTTGTGAGAGTAGGCCATGTCGAATCCGGCTCCATTGTCGCGCACGAAAAACACATCAACGCCAGACCCGTTCAAACGGCCGACCTCAATCGTCGGCTCGGCCATGCGGCTGGTGAACTTCCAGGAGTTGCTCATCAGGTTCTCGAGCGCTGCGCGCAGCAGCCGCTCGTCTCCGCTCGCCACCATCCCGTCGGCAATGCGAAACGTGACGTTCCTGTTCGGATCCGTTTTCGTCAGATCCGTGGCGACGGCCCTGGCCAGCGCAGCGATGTCAACCGGCCTCCAGACCATCTCCGCACGAGTCAGTCGCGACAAGTCGAGCAAGTCATCGATCAATTGCGCCATGCGTTGGCTCGCTGCGCGTATGCGATCCAATAGGGTCCGCGCCTCATCGTTCAGCGCCTGGCTATGATCTTCGAATAGCACCAGACTGAATCCATCGATGGCGCGCAGCGGAGCACGGAGATCATGGGACACGGAATATGAGAATGCTTCCAACTCTGCGGCCGCAGCTTCGAGTTGCGACGTTCGCTGTCTGACACGCTCCTCCAGCTCAGCGTTCAGCCGTCGCAATTCCTCCTCCGCGCGTTTGCGGTCGCTAATGTCTCGCAGGTATCCCGTGAACATCGGCTTGCCATCCTCATGGATGGGCGTAATCGCCAGCTCAACCGGAAACTCCGAGCCATCCGAACGCACGGCCCGCAACTCGATTCGGCGATTCAGCACCACGTGCTCCCCCGTCTCGCAGTATCGAGCCAGTCCTCTGGTGTGTGCCTGCCGCAGATCTGGAGGAATGATCAGGTCCGCGAGCGGTCTGCCGACGACTTCACTGAATGGGTAGCCGAACGTTCGTTCCGCCGCCGGATTGAAGTCCACGACACGCCCCTCATGATCGATGGTGATGATGCAATCGAGCGCCGATTTGAGGATCGCCGCCTTACGCGCTTCGCTGCGCCGGAGCGCAGCCTCAGCCTGTTTGCGATCCGTGACGTCGTGGACGACAACGAGCGCCGCCGCGCGGCCGCGGAAGTTCAACGTATGCGAAGTGATCTCGACATCGATCAGTCGGCCGTCCCGCAGACGATGCCGCCATTGGCCGGACAGTTGAAGATCGGGACGGCGACTGCGCACGTCCTCCAGTAGGCGCTGCGCGTCTTCCGGCGGTCTGATGTCGGTCAGTCGCATCTGCAGAAACTCCTCGCGAGAGTATCCATAGCGAGTGACTGCGGCATCGTTGACCTCGAGAAACGCCAGAGTCTCCAGGTCATAGATCCACATGGCCAGCGGGTTACCGGCAAACAGCGGGTGAAAGGTTTCGTCGACGGAGCTGGCGCTCACGACTCATCCTTCGGCGTCTCGCGCAGTTTTGCGTACAGCGTCGATGGGCTGATCTGCAGCAATCGCGCGGCCTTGCGCATGTTGCCACCCACCGCTTCGACACAGGCGCGCACATACGCCGTGGTCAGCTCCTCCAGCGGCCGCACTTCCCATTCGCGCTGGGGGAACATCGACGTGCCGTTTACGTGTCCCTGAGATTCGTCCAGAAACAGATCTTCCGTCCGGATCTCGCTGCCGTTCGACACCAGCATCGCCCGCTCCAGCACGTTTCGCAGCTCGCGGACGTTGCCGGGCCACGGATAATCGGTGAGCTTGCGCATGGTGCGATCGGAGATGCGAGGGGCTCTCCGGCCGATCTCTGTCGCCAATCGGGCGGTCAATTCCTGAGCCAGCAGCGGGATGTCGTCGGCCCGTTCGCGCAGCGGCGGAACGCGGATGGTGACGACGTTGAGACGATAATAGAGATCCTTTCGAAAGGTCCCGGCCGCGACTTCGTCCTTCAACGTGCGGTTCGTCGCGGCGATAAGTCGAAAGTCGGCCTGCAGATCGCGCACGCCGCCCACCCGGCGAAACTTGCGATCTTCCAACGCCTTGAGGAGCCGGGCCTGAATGGAGATCTCCATCTCTCCGATCTCGTCCAGAAAGAGCGTGCCGGCGGATGCCACTTCGAAGAGGCCCTGCTTGGTCGTATTGGCGCCGGTGAACGCTCCCTTCTCGTGTCCGAACAGCTCCGACTCCAGAAGTTCCTTCGACAGTCCAGCGCAGTTCAAATCGACGAACGGCGCTTTCGCGCGCGGCGAGCAACTGTGAATCAGCCGGGCAAGAACTCCTTTGCCGGTTCCCGATTCCCCTTCCAGTAAAACCGGGGCCGTCGCTTGCGATACCTGATCGAGAAGGCGATTGAGAGTCTGGGCCGCGTCTGAAACGCCCAGGAACCGTTGCCCGTCTTTGGCAGAATCGCGGCGATGCGATGCAGCCAACTCGCGCTGCGTGGCGACGGACTTCGCCACCTGCTCGAGCGCAATCGTGAGCGCGTCTGCGTCGAACGGTTTCGCCAGGAACGTCTCTGCGCCGATCTTCATCGACTCGACGACCCGATCGATCGTCCCGGCGCCGGACATCATGATCACCGGCGTCGACTCGGAGTAAGCCTTCAACTGCTGGAGAACTTCGATCCCTGATGCGTCGGGGAGCTGCACATCGAGCAATACCGCGTCGGGTGAAAATCCCGCGAACTCGACATAGGCCTGCTTAGCCGTCTCGGCCCGGCGCACTTCCCAATCCAATGACTCGAGGAGCGCCTCCAGCCCGGCGGCCACGCCGGGATCATCGTCTACGACGAGAACACGCCGAGTCATGACCGTCTGTGCTCCCTGGCAAATCGCAGCGCCGCTTCGGCCGATCCCGGAGTGGCGTAGTAGAACCCTTGCCCCAGTGGGATTCCCATCTCCTGCGCCGCGTCCGCCGTGGCTTTCGTCTCGATTCCTTCCAGAATCAATTCCGCGTCGAAATCTCTGGCCAGGGAGAGGATGCTGCGCACCAGTTTGGTCCGTGTCGGATCCGCCTCGAACCCGCTGCCAAAATGCTGGCTCACTTTCAGGTAGGAAGGCCGAACGCGCTCGATTGCCGGCAGATGCGAATAGGCCATGCCCACATCGTCGAACGCGA
>QHVS01000213.1 GCA_003223635.1 Acidobacteriota bacterium
AGGCGATGCGATTTGCCGGGATGGCCCGCACGCGGTCATCGGGCGTGAGAATGCCCGCGAGGTTCAACGGATCGGCGGCGTTGATGATGATGAGCTTTCCGTCCCGCTCCGTGCGGCGGATCTCTCGAAGCCGCTCCACCGCTTCCGGCAGAGCGAACTGCTCTCCCGACATTCCGTTCACGAATCGACCGCCGCGGATTTCCCCGCGAGCCTCGAGGCGGCGATAGATCCGCGCCAGCTCGCGCCACGGCGCTGCGTTGCTCTCCCGGGTGAGCATCCGGCGGAAGACGATGCCATAGCGGCGGAGGAAGGCGCGGGCCTGTACGTCCACATCCGCAGTGGGATCGGGAAGCAGCGACCAGCGGCCGGCCGAGCGGCGGCCGACGAAACCGTCGGAGGTAATCAGGCCGGCGTTCACGAGCTCGTCGAGCGCGTCGCTTTGCTCGAGGAAGGACGCGCCGCCGGCGCGGAGACGATCGATGATGGCCAGTGCGTCGGGTGAGAGCGCAGGCAGGATTGCCTGCGCCACACTGAGCCACGCAGCACAGTGTTCGCGCGGGAAGAGGGCGATGCCGCTCGACACCTGGGCCCAGCCGAATTCTCCGCTGAGGCAAAGCAGGTCGAGCTGGGACGGATCGTACCGATCGATCCGCACCGGCAGAACGAATCGCTCCCACGCCGCGGCGGGCACTTCGAAGCCATCGAGCTGGTGAAGGATCGCGCGCAGGCCGTCGACGCCGGTGAGCTTGTTGGTCACGTGCTGCCAGGCGAAGAGGAAGCGCGTGAAGTCGGCCGGGCTGACCGGCTCGATCTCCGCGCGCAGGCGATTCAATG
>QHVS01000214.1:0-3890 GCA_003223635.1 Acidobacteriota bacterium
GTATCGCGCGCGATGCAGACGATCTCGCCGCTGTGAATGCGCCCCAGCACGCGAGACAGCCCATCGAAGTCCATCGCCTCCTGCAGACAGTCGTGCACCGTCTGATTGACCAGGGGATGGTCGGGGATCTCACGGTCGCCGGCGATGTTCTCGAAACACGCGGCTGCATCCGGAAAAACCGCGGCCATCAGATCGTCGGACATGGCGCGCTGAAGCTGCGGCGCAACCTTGCGCCCTCCGCGATTCCGCGGAACCGCCAGGGAGATCGTGGTGTTCCAACGCCAGCGCGTCTGAAACACCGGCGCGTCGAGAAACGCCTGGACCAGCACGTCTCTTGCGGTCGCCGGATGGAGATAACGGAAGACATCGGCCAGGGGGAAGGAATGTTGCGGCCCGAGCGAAAGCAGCACCGCATCGTCGGTGGCCGCTGCCTGCAGCTCGAAGTTGAATTGACGGCAGAAGCGTTTGCGCAGCGCCAGCCCCCACGCCTTGTTGATCCGGCTTCCGAACGGCGCGTGGATGACGAGCTGCATGCCGCCTGATTCATCGAAGAAGCGCTCGGCCACGAGCGTCAACTGCGTGGGGATGACGCCAAGAGCGACGCGCGACGCGTTGAGGTACTCGAGGATCTCCCGCGCAGCGGCTTCCGAGATTCCGGTCTCCTCGACCAGGCGCTCGACCGAATCGGTCTCCGATCGCAGATCGCTGACCGCGCGCGAGAGCTCGTCGCTTCGCGCCGGAGCCTCGCCCAGCCAGAACGGAATGTTCGGCGGCGCTCCTTTCGCGTCAGCAACGCGCACCACGCCGCTGCCCACCTGCATCACCTGCCACGACGCGTTGCCGAGCTGGAAGATGTCGCCAGCCATGCTCTCGATGGCGAAGTCTTCGTTGAGCGTGCCGATGAATATGTCTTCCGGCTGGAGGAGCACGCGATAGTCGGCAACTTCCGGAATCGCTCCTCCGGAGGTGATGGCCAGCATTCGCGCGCCGCGGCGGCCGCGCACCTTGGAGTTCACTTCATCGCGATGCACGAGCGCACTGCGTCGTCCGCGCCGCGTGGCGAAACCGTCAGCGACCATTTTCACAACGGCGTCGAAATCGGTTCGTGTCAGCCGGCGATACGGCCATGCCCGGCCCACGAGCGCGAACAGCTCATCTTCGGAATAGTCGGTGCACGCCGACTCGGCGACGATCTGTTGTGCCAGCACGTCGAGCGGCGCCTCGTGCGACACGATGCGATCGAGCTCGCCGCGTCGCACCGAGCGCAGCAGCGCCGCGCATTCGACGAGATCGTCGCGCGATACGGGGAAGAGCCGACCCTTCGGCATTCCTGCGACCGTGTGACCGGAACGGCCGACGCGCTGCAACAGCGTGGCGATGCGATGCGGCGATCCGATCTGGCAGACCAGGTCGACGTGTCCGATGTCGATACCCAGCTCCAGCGATGCCGTTGCCACCAGCGCTTTCAGTTGACCGTTCTTCAGCCGATTCTCGGCATCGAGCCGCTTCTCTTTCGAGAGGCTGCCGTGATGCGCAGTGACGGCGTCGTCGCCGATTCGATCGCTGAGATGACGAGCCAGCCGCTCGGCCATGCGCCGCGTGTTGACGAAGATCAGCGTCGTGCGATGCGCGCCGATCAGTTCCGTGAGCCGGTCGTAATACTCCTCCCACACTTCGTGGGACATCACTGTCTCCAGCGGCGAGCGCGGGATTTCCAGCGTGAGATCCATCGCCCGGCGGTGGCCTTCGTCGATGATCTGCACAGGCAAGAGTGCCTGTGCCACATTGGTTGTGGCCCAGACACTCTTGTCTGGGCACCCCACCAGATATTTCGCCACTTCTTCGATCGGGTTCTGCGTGGCCGAAAGTCCTACTCGGTGTAGAGGCGCAGAAGCGACTTTCTGCAGCCGTTCGAGCGTGAGCGCCAGGTGAGCGCCGCGGCGTGTGCCGATCACCGCATGGATCTCATCGACGATCACCATGCGCGCGGTCCGGAGCATCTCCCGGCTCCGTTCCGCAGTGAGCAGCAGATAGAGCGACTCAGGCGTCGTCACCAGGATGTGGGGTGGCGTCCGGAGCATCGACGCGCGCTCCGACTGCGTGGTGTCGCCCGTGCGCACTGCCGCCGTGATCCGCGGCGCCTCGAGTCCCATCTCCTCGGCGATGTGGCGGATTCCTTTCCGCGGTTCCGCTAAGTTCTTGTGGATGTCTGCGCTTAGCGCTTTCAGAGGCGAGACGTAGACGACGCGGACCTCATCGGGGAGCGGGCCGCGGAGACCTTCCTGGAACAGATCGTCGAGCGCGGTCAGAAACGCCGCCAGCGTCTTGCCCGATCCGGTCGGCGCGGCGATCAGCGTGTGACGCTTCTCACGGATGGCGGCCCAACCCCGAACCTGGGCCGCGGTCGGCTGGCCTAGGGACTCTGAAAACCAGCGATGGATGACGGGGTGGAAGTGGTCTAGAGCCATGGGATAAAGAGGATTCGAGAGTATACGCGGTTCACGCCTTTTTCACGCTCTTCTAGCCCTTCGGTCACGGTGGACGCGACTGCGCCGGGCTGCTGACGATCGTTTCCCTTCTGTCCTCAAAGTTCCTCACACCCCCGCCCCTAAATTGAGCATACGTCGAAACCGTGATGGTCACGGACGGCGCTAACGACTAGGAGCCAACAATGAAACGCGCAATTCTCTCTCTCACGATCCTTGGCCTGATCTCAGTTCCGGCCTTTGCCGGTTCGGCGACGGCGAATCTGTCAGTCACGGCCAGCGTCTCGGCCAACTGCACCATCAGCACGGCGCCGGTAGCGTTTGGCGCTTATGACCCGGTCTCGGCCAATGCGGCGACCAACCTGAACGGCACCGGCACACTGACGGTTGCCTGCACCAAGGGCGCCACGGCGACAATCGACCTCGGCAACGGCAGCAACCTCTCCGGTGGTACGCGTCGGATGGGCAGCGGTAGCGACTTTCTCAACTACTCGCTCTACAAGGATGCGGCCCGCACTCAGGTGTGGGGTACCGGACTGGCCGGCGGCACGACACTGACCTACAACTCGGCTTCGAAGAACTCGGTCGCGATCACGGTGTACGGCACGGTGCCGCAAGCTCAGGACGTCACTGTCGGCGCTTACACCGACACCGTCGTGGCCACGATCAACTACTAACTCAGCTCTACTGGTGAAACCTCCGGCCCGGCAGAAATGCCGGGCCTTTTTCTTGATCTGGAGTGCGGCGGCCACGCCGCCGCTCTGTCCTCGAGAGCGGTGGCATGGCCACCGCACTCCAGATTGAAGCATGGAGACAATGCGAGCTGCTGCAATCGATCGCTTCGGCGGCCCGGAAGTGATCACGATGCACACGCTGCCGGTGCCGAAGCACACGGCGCAAGAAGTGCTCATCGCGGTGGACACCGCCGGCGTCGGCATCTGGGATCTTTCGCAGCGCGGTGGAAGTTGGTTCGAGAAGAAAGAATTTCCGCTCGTTATGGGATCGGACGGGTCGGGAGTCGTGGCAGCGGTCGGCTCGAGCGTGCGGCGATTCAAAGTCGGCGATCGGGTCTACTCGTACAGCTACGAGAATCCGAAGGGCGGCTTCTACGCTGAGTATGTCGCCGTCGTGGCGAGCAAAGTCGCGCTAATTCCCGGCGGCCTCGACTTCCTGCACGCCGGCGCGATTCCGACGATCGGACTGACTGCGTTGCAGGGCGTCGATGACGCGCTCGGCATCGAGGCAGGCGAGAACTTGATCATCCACGGCGCGAGCGGCAATGTCGGAATGCTCGCGTTGCAGTTCGCGAAGCTTCGCGGCGCGCGTGTGTTGGCGACAGCGTCGGGGAGCGACGGAATCGATTTCGTCCGGCGCCTCGGCGCGGATGAAGCGGTCGACGGAAAG
>QHVS01000214.1:3991-11332 GCA_003223635.1 Acidobacteriota bacterium
CCGAACGGAGTCGAACCGGAGCCGAAGAAACGCCGCGGGCTGAAGATGAAGTCATACGACGCTGTTTCGGGAGTCCGGGAGTTCGAACGACTGGGCCGCGCGATCGTAGAAGCTGAACTACAGGTTCGGATCGCCGAAGTATTCGATCTCGCTCGAGCCGCCGACGCGCATCGACGATTGGCCAAGGGGCACGTCCTCGGAAAGATCGTCCTGCGCGTCCGCTGAGCTCTCCTCGATCAAGAACGAGTGGTCATCCGCAGTTGCGGATCACAAAGACCATGAAGAGCAGAACGCCAGCGAGTGCAACAAACAGCATTCCGACCGTTCGCAAGCCGCGCGCGGTATATGTCGCAGCCTTGGACGGCACGCTGGCGCGTTCCAACGCGTCGGAAATCGGCAGCGAGGCGAAAAGTTCCGGCAGCCGCGTCAGAATCTCGAGATCGCGGTCCACGTCGTGTTCATCGCGAAACGGCACCTGGAAACCGGATCGCGTCAGAATCAACGCGTCACGACTGGGACTTCGCCCCAGCGCTCCCATTGAAATGCGTCCGTCCTCGGTACTTGCTACGGCAAGGGCGGCGAAATCGGGAATGGTTCGGAGCTCCTCGAGAATGCGTGCGAACCGAGTGTCGCGCACGAGCGCCTGCAAGCGCTCCGGCTCATCGCTGCGCCAGAAGGGGGCGAGATCAGGGGCAGCGATCGGCTCTGTTACTTTTACTCCCCGAAAGAGATCGCTGACTCCGCGGTAGACATACGCGGCGTCGACGAGAAAGCGAACGCTCAGGGGACGCGATTCAAGATTGATTGTTTCGCTGGATGCGTTCATCGATACATTCAAACTTCCCCGGGTCAGTCGCGTCCGTGCAACCGTGTAACGAAAGCCGCCGTACTCACCGGCGCTGCTCCATAGGAACGATGGCGTGCGGCCGTCGGCGCGTGGCTTGGCTTTGCGAAAGCCGAGCGTGAAGTACAGCAGCAGGAAGATCACGAAGAAGGCGCCATAGATGAGAAGCTCGCTCGCCCGCGACATCGCGCGAATTCTATCTGTTGCCGCGCCGTCACGCCGTGACGCGATAGACTCGCGCGTCATGAGAAGAATGTCTGCGCTGGCCATCGCTCTCTTCGTCTCGACGCTGTTCGCCCAGTCCAATCCCGATGTGAGGCAGCAGGCCGTCCCAGCCGAGCGGCCGAAACCGGCGCCGGAGAAACCGAAGCCGACGCCCCCGCCGATGCAAACGCCGCAGCCACTCAGCGCCACGGCCGTCGCGGAGCGGCCGCTGGAGCAGATTCCTTACACGCCGTCGCTGGACATTCCATCGATGGATCGCACCGCGGATGCATGCGTCGACTTCTATCAGTTCGCTTGCGGCGGCTGGATCGCCAGCAATCCGATCCCGCCCGACCAGGCGTCGTGGAGCGTCTATGGAAAGCTCACCGAGTTGAACAATCAATTTCTATGGGGCGTGCTGGAGGATGCGGCGAAGCCTTCGCCCGATCGGACACCGGCGCAGCAGAAGATCGGCGATTACTTTCAGGCCTGCATGGATGAATCGGCGATCGAGTCCCTGGGCGCGAAGCCGCTGCAGCCTCTCCTCGATCGGATCGCTGTGCTCGAGAGCAAGCGCGAGCTCGCGGCGCTCCTGGCCGGCGAGCACGAGCGCTCCTACGGCAGCGGCTGGCTCTTCGGATTTGGATCCGATCAGGACTACGGCGACGCAACCCAGGTGATCGCGTACGCCGACGCCGGCGGCCTCGGTCTGCCGGATCGCGACTACTACACCAAGAACGACAAGAAATCGAAGGAGCTCCGCGCCAAGTACGTGAAGCATGTGGAACGGATGCTCGGGCTCATCGGAGAATCGAAGGCCAAAGCGGCGAGCGACGCGACATCGAGACGAAACTGGCCAAGGCATCGCTCACGCGCGTTGAGCGGCGCGATCCCTACAAGCTGTATCACAAGATGTCGACCGCGCAACTCAAGACGCTCGCGCCGTCGATCGACTGGGATCGCTATTTTGCCGACAGCGGCTTGACGAACATCGCCTCGCTGAACGTGACCGAGCCGCGCTTCTTCAAGACGGTTGCCGAACAGATCACAAACGTTTCTTTGTCCGATTGGAGAGCGTATCTACGCTGGCATGCCGTGCACGCCAAGGCGCCGTATCTGTCGCAGAAGTTCGTCAGCGAAGACTTCGATTTCTACCGGAAGACACTCCGCGGGGTGAAGGAGATGCCTCCGCGGTGGAAGCGATGCGTGCGATACGTCGATCGCGATCTGGGCGAGGCGCTGGGCCAGGAGTTCGTCCGCCGCACGTTCTCCGCAGACACCAAGGCGAAGACGATCGACATGACCCGGCGCATCGAGACGGCCATGGAGAACGAGATCAAGACGCTGGACTGGATGACCGACGCCACGAAGCAGCGCGCGCTGGAGAAGCTTCACGCCATCGCCAACAAAGTCGGATATCCCGACCGGTGGCGCGATTACTCGGCGGTCGAGATCAAGCGCGGCGATTTCTTCGGCAATGCCACGCGGGCCACGGTCTTCGAGTCGCATCGCGAGCTGGGCAAGATCGGCAAGCCGGTCGATCGGGGCGAATGGGGGATGACGCCGCCCACGGTGAATGCCTACTACAACCCGCAGATGAACGACATCAATTTTCCGGCCGGCGTGTTGCAGCCGCCGCTCTACGACGCGAAACTCGACGACGCGCCCAACTACGGCAACACCGGCTCCACCATCGGACACGAGTTGACCCACGCATTCGATGACGAGGGCCGCCAGTTCGACGGCCAGGGAAATCTGAAAGATTGGTGGACTCCGGAGGATGCCAAGGCATTCGAGGAGAGAATTCAGTGCATGCGCGATCAGTTCGCGCAGTACACGATCATCGATGACATCAAGATCAATTCGAAGCTGACCTCCGGCGAAGATGTCGCCGACCTCGGCGGCACGGTGCTGGCCTACATTGCCTGGAAGGCCGCCGATCCGAACGAGAGCCAGCCGATCGACGGCTTCACGCCCGACCAGCGCTTCTTCATCGGATTCGCGCAGTGGGCCTGCAATGCCCAGACGCCGGAGAACCTGCGCGCAAACGCCATCACCAATCCGCACTCGCCCGGCAAGTACCGCATCAACGGCATCGTCTCGAACATGCCGGAGTTCCAGCGAGCCTTCCATTGCGGCCAGAAAGCGCCGATGGTGCGGGAGAAGGCGTGCAGAGTGTGGTGAGCCTTTGGAGTGCGGTGCCTTGGCACCGCTTTGAAGGCGGCGGCAAGCCGCCGCACTCCTAAGGCCGCCGCACTGCCGAAATGAACTTCGCCTGGCTATACGTCGGAGCGCTGTACGCGATTGCCGTCGCGTTGGCTCGGCGAATCTCCTGGCGCATCGCCATCCTCTTTTACCTGATCGTCCTGCTGCTGCTCTTCCGTCCTCTGACCGGGCCGTACGTCAACGTTGCTGCCGACATCGTCGACATGATCCCGCCGTGGTCGGCGTACGAGCACCACACGAAATTCGATGTCTCCAATCTGGAGATCCACGACGCGACGATGCAGATCGTGCCGTGGGCTCATCAGGTGCGGGAGGCGTGGAGGAGCGGATCGATTCCGCTGTGGAACGCGCTCTCCGGCTGCGGCTATCCGCTGCTGGCCAACGGGCAGAGCTCTGCGCTGGCGCCAGTGCGGCTGCTCGCGTTGCCGCTGCCGCTGGCCCAGGCGATCGGCGCCGAGGCGGCGATGAAGCTGCTGATGGCACTGACGTTCACCTTTCTCTATCTGCGACATCGCGGCTTCAGCGAGATGGCCAGCCTCGCCGGCTCGATCAGCTTCGGCGTGTCGACCTTCATCATCGGCTGGCTGCATTACCCGCTGGTCACCGTCGCAGTATTTCTGCCGGCGATTCTGTATGCGATCGACCTCATCGCCGAGCGTGTCTCCCCGGCGCGCATCGCGTTCGCCGCGATCGCCAGCGCGCTGATGGTCTTCGGTGGTCACATCGAAACCGTGGTGCACATCGCGCTGCTGACCGCGGTCTATGTCTTCTGGATCGCGTTCATCGAGCGCGCCGTCGACCGACGTCACTTCCTCGGCGCACTGGCCATCGCCGTGATCGCCGCGGCTCTCCTGGCCGCACCGTTCCTGGCGCCATTCGCTGAGGCGGTGCCCAGGTCGCTGCGCGTGGCACAGCTCGAGACGAAAGAGTTCGGCGGCGTCGCCTACTCCGATCTGTCGGCGCTGATGCTCCTGCTGCAGCCACGATTCTTCGGCGGGCGTCCGCTGCCATGGGGACCGATGACCTGCGAGTCGTTCACCGGCTTCGCCGGAATTCTCGGACTGGCCGGTGCCGTCGCCTGCGTCGCCCGTGCGGCGATCACGAGAAACTGGCGCGATCGAACCTTGTCGTTCGTGGCGGTTGCGCTGATCGCATTCAGTGTCGTCGCGAACTGGCCGATCTTCACGAAGCCGATCCACGCTCTTTTGCCGTACGTGGCGCACGGCCGGCTGCGGCTTCTCCTCTGTTTCTGCGGCGCGATGTTCACGGCCGCGCTGATCGACATGGTCGGGCAGCGCGCGGCCGTGCTCATCGGCGTGTGCGTCGCTGCTGCTTCGCTCGGCTGGCTGCTCCTCGGCTGGAGCTACTCGGACAACGCGAGATGGTTCGCGTCGATGCGCGAGGCCATCCCCAGCCTCATCGTGTTGGCGCTCGCGGCGATGCTGCCACTGTCGCGCTGGAGAATGTTCGTCACGCCGCTGCTCGCTCTGGCCATTCTCGCGGAGCTTGCCATTGTCAGCCGCGGTTGGAATCCGATCTTTCCGGCGAGCGCACTCTATCCGCGGACGCCGCTCATCGACGCGCTGTCGAAACTCGACCGCGATGGATCGCGCATCGTCGGGATCGGCGAGCCGCTCTTTCCGAACACCCAGGCCATCTTCGGATTTGCCGACGTTCGCGTCCACGATCCGATGGCCAATGCTCGCTACACGTCCTTCCTGGAGCGGACCATCAAGGGATACGACACGAAGGACTACTACACGAAGTGGTACGACGCCGATACGCCGCTGCTCGATGTGCTGAACGTCCGCTGGGTGCTGACCGCCTCCGGTGCCGCGCTCTCCGACACTGCGCGATACCGGCTGGTGTACGACGGCAAAGACGGCCGGATCTATGAGAATCGCCACGTCCGCCCGCCGCTCCTGGCGATCGACGGCAATTCATTAAGGATGCGCTACGACACACGGCAGCCGACGCTCATCGCAACGAGCATCGCCTGGTGGCCGGGTTGGCGAATCAAGGCCTCCGGGAAGTCGCTTCGCCCCGAAATCGTCAGCGAGGCCTTTCTCGGATTCACCGTTCCTGCCGGCCGCGGCGAAGTCGTGCTTCGATACGTGCCGGCCACGTTCTGGATTGGCGTCGTTGTCTCGATCCTCACGCTGATTGCGCTCGCGGCGGCTATGCTGAAGGTCAAGCATGTACGAACGGCGAGGTGACAAACTCCTTCCTCCGCGCGAATTCGCCATTCGCGTGCTGCAGCACGGCGGCGTCGTCGCCCTCGTGGTTGGACCCGCCCTGATCATCGGCGTGATCGGCTACCACACCCTCGTCGGATTGCCGTGGATCGATGCGCTGCTGAATGCCTCGATGATCCTCGGCGGCATGGGACCCGTCGATCCGGTTCGCGCCACTGGCGGCAAGCTCTTCGCCTCGTTTTACGCGCTGTTCTCCGGCCTGATCATCATCGCCGCGACCGGCATTCTCCTCGCGCCGTTTCTGCATCGGCTGGTACACAAGTTCCATCTGGAGAAGCAGTAGCGGTCTCCTGAGGGATGAGGGATGAGGGATGAGGGATGACACGTGATAATGAAATTCATCCCTCAACCTACAGCCGCACTTCGAAGATTGCGCCGCCGCCGGCGTCATTCGCTGCGGTCACCGTTCCGCCGTATCCCTCTACGATGGCCTTGACGATCGAGAGTCCCAGGCCGGTGTGTTTGCGCCGCTCCTCCGGGCGATAGGTGAAGAACCGATCGAAGATGCGGTCGAGATTCTCCTCGGCGATGCCGGGCCCGTGGTCGCGGATGCGCACGACAATCGTGTGATCGACTCCATCCGCGGCGATGGCCACCTGAGACCCGCGGGGCGAAAAGCTGACCGCGTTGTCGAGGATGTTCTCGAAGACCTGAATCAGCCGATCCTCCGAGGCGCTGAGCGTTAGCGGCCGTTCCGGGAGCTGGAGATCGAAGAGCACCGCCTCGCGCTCGCGAAGGCGAAATCCCTCCACGATCCGCTGCAGCAGTTGCTTCACATCAACCTCCGTTCGCTGCTCCTTCTGAATCTCCGCATCGATGACAGTGATCTCGCGCACCTGCGACAGCAGGTTCTCCATGCGGGCGATCTCCGACTCCGCGATGCGCAGGAACCGCGAACGTTCGGCCGGCGCCTCGACCTGGGACAGCATCTCCGTGGCCATGCGGATCGAGGCCAGCGGGTTCTTGAATTCATGCGACACATCGGAGGCAAACGCTTCGATGGATTGCTGATGCTGCTCCAGCCGCCGGGTCAGCCGGTCGAGTGCGCGCGAGAGGTCGCCGATCTCATCGCGCTTGCTGGAGACTTTGAAGCGGCCGCGCAGCCGGCCGCGGCGATCGGCGATCTCACCGGCCTCCTTTCGAAGCTGTCGCAGCGGTTGCACGATCGTCGTGCTGACCATCAAGGTCAACACGATGGCCACGGCGACGGAGGCGACGAAAATCTGGAACACCGCCAGGCGCACGGCGTGGAGATCCTGACGGATGCTGTCGGTCGATTGTGAAACGAGCACGACCCCCATGGTGTGACCGCGCTGGAAAATCGGCGTAGCCGTGTAGAGCGTCACAGGATATCCGGGCGCCGACGAGACGCGCTTCTCCACTCCGTTGCGGCCGAGAAGCGCGGCCTGAACTTCGCGGCCGCGAAGGATGCCTGAGCGCTCGTATTGCTCGCTCGAAGGGAGAGGATGAGTCACCGGGCGAAACCACTTCAGCGGCTTCTTCAAAAGCGCGACGCCGACTCGGTACAGCCAGTTGCGCTTCGCGCTGCTCTCAGGGTCTTCGTAGTCCGACTCCTGGAGCGGACCGGAGTCGAGTTGCACGCGTCCCTCCGCGTTGAGAATGCGAATCCGCGGCTCGTTCCAGCGGATCGTTCGAAAGAGGGGAGCGACGCGGGCGAACGACGGTTTGCCATCGCCCTGGATCATGGCCACGAAGAGACGTCCCTGCCGCTGCATGCCATCGATCTGCGCCTGTTCCAGATGGCTCTCGTAGATGTCGATGAAGAGAATTCCGGCCACCGGCAGGAAGACG
>QHVS01000232.1 GCA_003223635.1 Acidobacteriota bacterium
CCGCTCTTCAGGAATCGGGACTCTCACCCAAGGATCTGGTCATCGAGATCACGGAAAGCACGGCCATGCAGAACAGCGACCGCACCATCGCGACGCTGCAGAAGCTGCGCGACATGGGCGTGCGCATCGCCATCGACGACTTCGGTACCGGCCATTCGTCGCTCAGTTATCTCCGCCGATTCCCTATCGATATCGTGAAGATCGATCAGGAGTTCGTGCACGAGATCGAGTCGAGTCAGAGCGATCGGGCCATCGTCTCCGCCGTCATCGGCATGGCCCACGGCCTCAACCTCGTCGTGACCGCGGAAGGTGTGGAAACCGAGCCGCAGCTCAACTTCCTGCGCGAACAACGCTGCGAGGAAGTGCAGGGATTCTTTTTCGGACAGCCGGCGCCTGCGGAGGAGGTTAACGGTTAACCGGTTGCCTCATACTTGCAAGAGAGTTGATTGATGCGCATAAAACCAATCATCGGCATCGGCTCGGATGTCGCGCATAAAGAAGGTCAGCGCGACCGAGCCTTTGTCTATACGACATACACAGAAGCGCTGCGGCGCGCCGGCGCCGTGGCGGTCATCATCCCGCCGCAGCCGGAAAACGCCGCTGCGATTGTCGACGGCTTGGACGGGATTCTTCTCGCCGGCGGTGACGATTGCGATCCGACCGCGTATGGCGAGACAGCGCATCCGACAGTGGAGCCGATGGACCCGCGCCGGCAGAGCAACGAGCTGGCCCTGGCCCGCGTCGCGCGCGAGCGAGGCATTCCCACGCTGGGCATCTGTCTCGGCGTGCAGGTGATGAACGTCGCCTCCGGCGGAACGTTGATCCAGGACATCGCCTCCGAAGTGAAGACCGAGATCGATCACGCCAGCGAGCCGAGCGATCGCCATCGTCACGAGGTCCTGGTCGAGAAGGGCACTCGACTGGGCAAGATCCTCGGCAAGCAGGAGCTCGATGTGAACTCCTCGCATCACCAGGCCATTCGAAACGTGGGCCAGGGATTGCGCGTCACGGCGCATGCGCCGGATGGCGTCATCGAAGGGCTCGAAGATCCCTCCCATCCGTTTTATGTCGGCGTGCAGTGGCATCCTGAAGACATGAGCGGCGAAGGCTCGGCGTCCGCGCTGTTCGGCGCGTTCGTCGAGGCCGCGCGAACCTATGCGCAGAAGAAGCGGAAAGCGTCGACGGATTTGTCACCTGTGGCCGCCGGAAAATCGGAATAGGGTCCGGATGCACTCGGTTCACGGCCTGACAGGGGATCCTCGTTGAAACGAAGCGCGCTGCTCGCCGTCGCGACCTTACTCTTGGTCCAGCAGGCTTTTGCCGGCCCGTGGCTCACATCCGTCTCCGCCGCACAGAAGCGGGCCAAAGAGAAAAAGCAGCTCATCTTCGTCGACCTCTTCGCCGATTGGTGCGGCTGGTGCCATCGGATGGAACAGGAGGTCTTTCCTTCTATGGCTTTTCAGAAGGCCACCGCCAACAAGGTTCTTCTGCGGCTGAACACCGACGACGCCGGCGAAGGGACGAGGTTCTCGCAGCAATTCGGCGTCACGTCGCTGCCTACATTTCTTCTTCTGACTTCGGACTTGACGATCGCCGGAGTGATCCGTGGCTATCTGCCGTCCGACCCGTTCGTGCAGGCGATGAACGAGACCGAAAGCAAATACAAAGACTTTCGTAAGCGTGTCTCGAACGAATCGGCGATTGCCAACGATTATCAGAAGCGGCTCGACCTGGCCAAGGAGTTCCGCTCGCGCTATGCGCTGGCGGAGAGCGAGAACCGGCTGAGACAGCTGATTCGTGAGCCCGGTGTGCCGATCAAGGTTCGCGATGATGCGTACTACGAGCTGGCCTTCACGCAGGTGATGGACCGCAAGTACGACGCGTCGCTGAAGACGCTGCGCGATTTCTCCACAGTGCAGAACAAAGGCGAGGCGTACGAGCGTTCGCGGATCCTGGCAGGCGACATCTACCTGCAGCAGGGGAAGTATGCCGACGCGCTCGACGAGTTCAAGAAATTCAAGAAGGCCTTCCCCAACTCGCCGCTGATCGCGAACGTCGACATGGTCCTGCCACAGCTCGAGAAGCAGGTCGGCGGACGGGTGCAGTAGGCCTGTGCGCTCGAGTTTCATCTCCCTTCTAATCGCTACTTTCGCCGTCGGGGCCGCGGCACAGAGCGGCGCGCCGGTCATCCCTCAGCAACCGCTGGTCACACTCAGCGGCTCGGTCCAGCACCACAGCGGCGACGAAGTGCGAGGAGTCATCACCGCGGCGATCCTCAACGGCTGGCACATCAACTCGGCGCATCCACTGGAGTCGTTCGCTATTCCCACCGAGTTATCGCTTGATCCGGCGACGGCCGATCTCGTCCGCGCCGATTTTCCGCCTCATATCGTGCGCAGCTTCACATTCAGCGGCGGAACGAAGCTGGCTGTCTACGAAGGGATGATCCGGATTCCCTTCGTGGCGAAGCTGAAGAGTGGCGCCTCGAAGATCGGAGTCTCGCTCCACTACCAGGCCTGCAACGACACGGTCTGCCTTCCGCCCCGCAACGCGACCCTTGTCATCCCGAGCGTTAGCGAGGGACCTGGGCGGGTGGGGCGCGACACTGTGCCTTCCGAGAACTTCACTCTCCTCACAGCACCGCGTGAACGCAACCTCCCCGACAACCCCATCGCCCGGACATTCGCGGCCAGCGGGCTGCCGCTGACGCTCGGCGTTCTCTTTCTCGCCGGCCTTGCTCTGAATCTCACGCCGTGTGTCTTTCCGATGATCCCGATCACCATGGGCTTCTTCGGCATGCAGAGCGACGGCCGCCGCTCGCGCCGCTTCACGCTCGCGGTTCTCTACGTTCTGGGCATCGTGATCACGTACTCGACACTCGGCGTTGTCGCGGCGCTCAGCGGGAAGATGATCGGTTCGTGGTTGCAGCAGCCGGCGGTGCTGATCTTCTTCGCGGTGCTCATGCTGGTGCTGGCCGCCAGCATGTTCGGCGCGTGGGAATTCACCGTTCCGCAATTCGTCGCCAATCGTGCAATGGGGCGGGCCGGTCTGGCCGGCGCGCTGACGATGGGGCTCTTCGTGGGGATCGTCGCCGCGCCGTGCGTGGGACCGGCGGTCGTGGCGCTGGTCGGGTTGGTGGCGGCAATCGGGAAGCCGTTGATCGGCCTGGCCATGTTCGCCGCGCTCGCTCTCGGACTCGGATTTCCCTACCTGGTCATGCTCAATGCGTTGCCAAAGCCCGGTGAGTGGATGGTGCAGGTGAAGAAGGCGATGGGATTCGTGCTCGTGGCCATGGCCGTCTACTTTCTTCGGCCCCTGATCGGCGATGTCGCTTTCCGCTGGGGCGTCGCCGCGAGCCTGCTCATCGGCGCGGTGTTCCTCTTCTTCGGCCGAAGCGTGGGACCGCGAGGAGGGCGGGTGATGCGTTTGGCCTGTGCCGCGCTGCTGCTCGTTGCCGGTGCGGCGTTCGCCATTCCGCGCACGCCGGGGGCGTCGGTTCGGTGGACTCCGTACGATCAGAACGCCATCGCCGCGGCCGCCGCGCAGCACAAGCCGGTGGTGATCGATTTCTTCGCGGACTGGTGCCTGCCCTGCAAGGAGTTCGACGAGAAGACGTTCACCGATCGCGCCGTAGCCCTGGAGCTCGATCGCTTCGCCCGGATCAAAGCCGACCTGACCAATGACAAGGATCCGGCCGTTCAGGCGCTGACGAAACAGTACGGCATCGTCGGTGTTCCCACGCTGATCTTCATCGATTCGAACGGACGCGAGGCGTCGTCGCTCCGGCTCACCGGCTTCGAACGACCGCAGCCATTCCTGGCTCGTCTCGAGCAGGTGCAGTGACCATCGTTTCGCGCGAAGAAGTCGATCGCGTTCGCCGCCGCATCGCCCACGCACAAGAGCTGGCCGCGGAGCGTTTTCGTCAGGCGTTCGCCGCGGCTCCTCTTCCCCCGACAGCGCATCTGGAGATTCAGGCCGCGGCTCTCCTCGAGTCGGCGGAACACATTCGGATTGCCGGGCAGATTCGATATCAGATCGATGGCAGCGTCATCACGCCGTATGTGACGCGAGGCGCGCCGGTCTATCCATTCTTCGACCTCGATCGCACGCCGGTGGCAGTCTTCGAGTACTGGCTCGTCGTATCGGAGATCGTCTCTTCGACTTCGTGGCGAATGACCAGAGTCATTGCCGATGCCGAGGAGTACGACGCCGCGCTGCGGCTGATCCAATCACCGCAGATCGTTCGCGCGCTCGTCGTATCGTTTCTGCCGGAGGTTGACATCCGCGATGACGGATCGGCGATGCTCGCGGCGACGGTGTACACCCGGGCGCAAGAGGAGCGCGTGGAGCGGCGGATGCTCTTCCTCGACGCCTCGAATGAGTTTCATTTCCACGGGCGCGACCTGATCGCGGAGGGAAGAGGGGGGGTGCGGTTGTAACGCCGGCGACCCGCCGGCGGGTGCGCGGGCTACCAGCCCGCGCCGGCATTGCCGGCGCACCGGCCGGCTGGTAGCCGGCGTTACAGTACCCCGGCCAGGATCTCGAACGATTTCAATTCGTGCCCCAGGAAGTTGCGGCGGAGGGTGGCGGCGAGTGAGCGAAGCTCGACGAGAACCTCGGTCGGCGGTTGCGTTTGGGCGAAGTCGGCTACCGGGAGACGCATGACGTTGTCGATCGCGTCGGCGACGTCGTTGGCGATCACGTCGGCGTCGCGCGCCGCGCACTCGGCACAGATGAATCCCGGAAGCCGCTCGTCGAATCTTAGCGGCCGGGTGAGCGGACGATCGCATTCGCTGCACGAGCGCGCAGACGGAAGGATGCCCGCCAGGCGCAGCATCCACAGCTCGGCGTACACGATGACGGGCAGCGCCGGCGCGCCTTCCAGGAGCGCCGACGTGGTGTGGTCGAGCAGACGGTAAATCAGCTCGGATGGATCGCCGGACTGCGCGAAGGTGTCGACCGTCTCCGCGATGTACGTCGCCGCGATACTGTTGATCAGGTCCTGTTGTGCCGGAAAGAGCGAGCGCACCAGATCCACCGACTCGATGCGCACCACCTCATCCGATTCGCGCTCGACGAATCCGATGAGCACCTTGGCCAGCGGCTCCAGCGATGCGCCGAAGCGGCTCTTCAGACTGCGCGCGCCGTACGCCCATCCTTTGCGCTTCCCTTGCTCCGGCGTGAGGAAGACCACCAGCTTGTCCCGGTCCCGGGCGGGAAAGGTGTGGAGGATGATCGCTTCGGTGCGCTGGGGTTTCACGTACACTCCGACAACCGACAAGTATGCGGACAATCATCCATCCTGCCGAGGCGCGGAGGCGATTTCGTGAATTCGCCGACGGGGAAATCACGAACGCCAATCTTGCCGAAGGCGCTCTGTTGATCGCGCTGGAGGACTATCCGCGGCTGGACATCGATCGCTATCTGGCCCAGCTCGATGACCTCGCGGCGCGCGTGGCTCGACGCGGCGCGCCCGGCGAGCCGCCCGTTTTTCGCCTGGGGCATCTGCACGCTGAAATGTTCGATGTCCATGGCTACCGCGGCGAAGAAATCCAATATTACGATCCGCGCAACGCCTATCTCAACGAAGTGATCGATCGCAAGAGCGGGTTGCCCATCGCCCTCTCCATCATCTTCCTTCACCTTGCGCAGCGGGTCGGCCTCAATGCGGCCGGCGTCGGTCTTCCCGGCCACTTCATCGTCAAGGTCACGTTCGAGCTCAACGAGGTGTACGTCGATCCATTCGGGGGCGGCACGACGCTGACGCTTCCCGAGATCGGAGAGCTTCTCAGCCGCATCAGCGATCGTCAGATTCGCCTGGCCAATGAGCACCTCGCCGCCTGGACGCCGCGGCAGACGCTGATTCGTTTGCTGGCCAATCTGGAAAACATGTGGCGGCGCGCGGGTGATTCGCGACGGGCGGCATCGGCGCGCGAACGGCTGCTCCTTCTTGACGCCTCTCCGCCTGCTCGATAACGTCCAGCGATGCTGGTTGTCACCATCCTGGAAAACACGCCGGAAGCGGCGATCACCGCCATCCGGACACTGCCTGCGAATCAAGATGCGATCGAGGTGCGCGTCGATGGATTCGGAAGCCGGCAATTCGATCTCGGCGAAATCCGGAGCGCGACATCCAAGCCGATCATCCTGACCAATCGAGGCGGTGAGCCGCTCGATATCGAGAAGGCGGTGAAGGCGGGAATCAATTACGTCGACGTCGAATACCGGCCGAACATCGATGTCTCCCACCATCGCCATCGCGTCGTTCTGTCGTACCACGACTACGAAGGAATGCCCGCGGTGACGGGATTGCTCGAGTCCATGCTTCCGCATCGCTGCGCGCACACAAAGGTAGCGGTCACGCCGCGGACGCTGCAGGAGAACGAAATACTCCTCCAGATGCTGCGCGGCCTGCGCGGCGTGACGCTTTTCGGAATGGGAGAGCGTGGACTCTACTCGCGGATCCTCGCGCCGTTCTGGGGTTCTGCGCTCAACTTCGTCAGCATCGATGCTTCGCGGAGCG
>QHVS01000233.1 GCA_003223635.1 Acidobacteriota bacterium
AAGACCCCGAACAGGTTGTTGCGGAATTCACAGTGGCTCACGATCAGATTCGATCCAGCCGCGGACTGGTTGATGCCTGCGCCAGGCGTGAAGCCAGCGATGACGGAGTTCTCGACCACCAGAGTGCCGCCTCCCGTAAACGCGATTCCGTCCGCGTCGCCGAACACAACGCCGTTCATGGAAAGCCCTCGCAGAACAACCTTGTCCGTCACGCCGATGTTCACGGTAATCGTACGGGCGATGAAGGCCACCACGCCCGCAGACGCGTTCACCGTCAGCGACTTCGTGATGTTGGCCGAGCCGTATCCACCGTTGTCCAGGATGATGACCTCCCCGTTGATCGGGCACTGAGTCACCGCCCCCTGAAGACTGCGGCACGGCGTGGCCTGATTCGTACAGTCGCCGGCGTCGTTTCCGGTTCCGGTGAGGAAGACTCGCGCCACCTGCGCCGATGCGCTCGCAGCGACGAGAAGACAACAGATCATGACGCGTTTCATCGAGTTCCTCCTTTCGACGCATGACTGGAACTATTGCAGAGGAAGGACGGTACCGCTGAATGTTGAATTGTTCGTGTTTGCCGTTACTCGATTGTTGCCGTAGGACTGGATGAGAGCACCAGCGCCAATGGCCAATATGCCGTCCACGTTGTGGTAGATCGTCGAATTCGTCACGCGTATCGTCGCGCTTCCAGCGCCGGTTGTTTCCGCCTCCACACCCTCGCTGTTGTGGGCAATCGTGGATGTATCGACGACGATCAGCACAGGCTGCGTCTGTGATGTGCTGTATGCGGTGGGGCCGAGGCCGTTGTTAGTCAAAACAGAATTCGGAATGCTCACGTTGGCCGTTCCGGGGCCGGCGAAGACGGAGTTGGCGTTGTACTCGAACCGGCTGTTTTCGATGACGGTATTCGAGTTCGTGTCACTGCCGGAGTTGTTTACGACGCCCTCGAAGTTGTTGCGGATTTCACACTTGCTCACGATCAGATTCGAGCCGGCCGCGAGCTGGTGGATTCCTGCGGAGGTAAAGCCGGCGACGACCGAGTTCTCCACAACCAGAGTGCCGCCCCCGCTGAACGCGATTCCGTCCGCGTCGCCGAATACAACGCCGTTCATGGACAGCCCTCGCAGAACAACCTTGTCGTTCACGCCGATGTTCACGGTAATGGTGCGGGCGATGAAGGCCACCACGCCCGCGGACGCATTCACCGTTAGTGACTTCGTGATCGAGGCCGACCCGTAGCCGCCGTTGTCCAGAATGATGATCTCGCCGTTGACCGGGCACTGATCCACCGCGCCCTGGAGACTGCGACAGGGCGTGGCCTGATTCGTACAGTCGCCGGCGTCGTTTCCGGTTCCGGCCAGGAAAACGCGCGCCACCTGCGCCGAAGCGCCCGTATCCACCAGAAGGCAGAAAATAATGACTCGTTTCATCGAACTCTTCCTTTCGACGCGCGCTAACTATTGAAGCGGAAAGACGGTCCCGCTGAAGGTTGAATTGTTCGTGTTTGAGGTTACCCGATTGTTGCCGTACGACTCGATCGCGGCACTCGGGCCATTGATAAGCATGCCGTCCACGTTGTGGTAGATGGTCGAGTTCGTCAGGCGTATGACCGCGCTTGCACCCGGGCTTGCCTGCGCCTCTGTGCCCCTGGTGTTGTGGGCGATCGTGCACGTATCGACGGCGATCAGCACAGGCTGCGTCTGCAAGACGCTCAATGCGCTTACGCCGGTGGAGTTGTTGACCAAAACAGAATTCCGGATGCTTACCTTGGCCGTTCCGATTTCAGCGCCGACTCCACTGGTCCTGTTGTACTCGAACCGGCTGCTTTCGATGACCGTATTCGAATTCGTGTTGCTGTCGGTGCTGCTCAAGACACCGACTCCGGCCGCGGACTGGTTGATGCCTGCGTGGGCGAAACCGGCGATGACTGAGTTCTCGACAACCAGAGTGCCGCCGCCATTGAAGGCGATTCCGTCCGCGTAGCCGAACACGACGCCGTTCATGGAAAGCCCTCGCAGAACGACCTTGTCCGTGGAGGCGATGCTCACGGTAATGGTGAGGGCGATGAAGGCCACAATGCCCGACGACGCATTCACCGTCAGGGACTTCGTGATCGTGGCCCCTCCGTATCCGCCGTTGTCCAGAATGATGATCTCGCCGTTGACCGGGCACTGATCCACCGCGCCCTGGAGACTGCGGCAGGGCGTGGCCTGATTCGTACAGTCGCCGGCATCGTTTCCGGTCCCGGCCAGGAAGACGCGCGCCACCTGCGCCGAAGCGCTCGTAGCCACGAGAAGGCAGAAAAGGATTGCTCGTTTCATCGAACTCCTCCTTTCGTGACTATTGCAAAGGCAGGACGGTACCGCTGAAGGTTGAATTGTTCGTGTTGGCCAGCACCCGATTGTTGCCGTACGACTGGATCGCCGTGCCCGCACCAATGACGAGCATGCCGTTCCCATTGTGGTAGATGGTCGAGTTCGTGACTTGTATGGTCGCGCTTCCACCGGAGCCTGCCGTCGCCTCCGTGCCCGTGGTGTTGTGGGCGATCGTGCACGTATCGACGACGATCAGCACAGGCTGCGTCTGTGATGCGCTGAATGCGAGGACGCCGCCGCCGTTGTTGGCGAGCAGAGAATTCCGAACGCTTATGTTGGCCGTTGCGCCATCGGCAGCGACTCCCCAGTTGGTGTTGTACTCGAACCGGCTGTCTTCGATGAGCGCATCCGAATTCGTGTTACTGGCGGTGGCGTTTCGGACACCGATCAGGTTGTTGCGGAATTCACAGTGGTTCACGATCAGATTCGATCCAACCGCGGCCTGGTTGATGCCTGCCGTGCTGAACCCGGCCACGACGGAGTTCTCGACCACCAGAGTGCCGCCCCCGGTGAATGCGATTCCGTAAGAGTCGGCGAATACAACGCCGTTCATGGAGAGCCCGCGCAGAACGACCTTGTCGCTCGCGCCGATGTTCACAGTAATGGTGCGGGCGATGAAGGCCACAATACCCGCTGATGCATTCACCGTCAGTGACTGCGTGATGGTGGCCGCGCCGTAGCCACCGTTGTCCAGGACGATGATCTCGCCGTTGACCGGGCACTGATTCACCGCCCCCTGAAGACTGCGACAGGGCGTGGCCTGATTCGTACAGTCGCCGGCGTCGTTTCCGGTTCCGGCCAGGAAGACGCGCGCCACTTGCGCCGATGCGCTCGTAGCGACAACAAGAGAGAAAACAATTGCGCTACGGCAATCTGGAGAGAGACTCGTATCATGAACTCCACCTTTCGAGATTGTGTAAACGCCTATTGCAGAGGAAGGACGGTTCCGCTGAACGTCGAACCGTTCGTATTTGCCGTTACCCGATTGTTCCCGTACGACTCGATCGCCGCGCCCGCCCCGCTGATAAACATACCGTCCCCATTGTGGTAGATGGTCGAGTTCGTCACGCGTATCGTCGCGCTAGCTCCGGCCCCGCCTGTCTCCGCATCCGTGCCCCTGTTGTTGTGGGCGATCGTGCACGTATCGACGACGATCAGCACAGGCCGCGTCTGTGACGAGGTGTATGCAAACACACTCATGTTGTTGTTGGCCAATGCAGAATTCCGAATGCTGATGTTGGCCGTTCCGCCGTTGCCGCCCACTCCATAGGAGTTCAGATACTCGAACCGGCTGTTTTCGATGACCGTATTTGAATTCGTGTCACTGCTGGAGGCGTTCTGGATACCGACGTCTTGGTTGCGGATTTCACTGTTGCTCACGATCAGATTTGATCCCGCCGCGCTCTGGGCGATGCCTTGGTCTCCGAAGCCGGCGATGACCGAGTTCTCGACAACTAGAGTGCCGCCCCCGGTGAACGCGATGCCCTTAATGTCGCCAAACACTTTGCCGTTCAGGGACAGCCCTCGCAGAACGACCTTGTCTGTGGAGGCGATGTTCACGGTAATCGTGCGGGCGATGAACGCCACCACGCCGGCCGACGCATTCACCGTCAGCGACTTCGTGATCGTGGCCCCTCCGTAGCCCCCGTTATCCAGGATGATGATCTCGCCGTTGACCGGGCAAGCCGTCACCGCCCCCTGGAGGCTGCGACACGGTGTGGCCTGATTCGTACAGTCGCCGGCGTCGTTTCCGGTTCCGGTGAGAAAGACCCGGGCCACCTGCGCCGAAGCGCTGGTAGCGACGACAAAACAGAAAGCAAATCCTACGGCAATCTGGAGAGAGACTCGTATCATGAACTCCACCTTTCGAGATTGTGTAAACGCCTATTGCAGAGGAAGGACGGCCATTCGTATTTGCCGTTACCCGATTGTTGCCGTACGACTGGATCGCGGCTCCGGCGCCATTGAGAAACATGCCGTATGTGTTGTGGTCGACGGTCGAGTTCGTCACGCGTATGGTTGCGATTCCAGCCGCGACGGCATCCGCATCCGTGCCCGCCGAGCTGTTGTGAGCGATCGTGCACGTATCGACGACGATCAGTACAGGTTGAGTCTGTGATGCGCTGAATGCATACACGCCACCGAAGTTGTTGGCCAAAACAGAATTCCGAATGCTTACGTTCGTCGTTCCGTGTTCGGCATCGACGCCAAAAGCCGTGTTGTGCTCGAAGCGGCTGTTTTCGATGACCGTATTCGAATTCGTGTCACTGAAAGTGCTGTTCAACACGCCGGCGCTGTTGTTCCGGAATCCACAATTGTTCACGATCAGGTTCGATCCAGCCGCGACCTGATCGATGCCTGCCGTGGTAAAGCCGGCGACGATCGAGTTCTCGACCACCAGAGTGCCGCCCCCGGTGAATGCGATTCCATCCGCGTCGCCGAACACGACGCCGTTCATCGACAGCCCTCGCAGAACGACCTTGTCCGTCGCGCCGATGGTCACGGTGATGGTGCGAGCGATGAAGGCCACCACGCCCGCCGACGCATCCACCGTCAGCGACTTCGTGATCGTGGCCCCGCCGTAGCCACCGTTGTCCAGGATGATGATCTCGCCGTCGACCGGGCACTGATTCACCGTCCCCTGGAGACTGCGACACGGAGTGGCTTGATTCGAACAGTCGCCGGCGTCGTTTCCGGTTCCGGCCAGAAAGACGCGCGCCACTTGCGCCGAGGCTCTGGTAGCGACGAGAAGAGAGAAAACAATTCCGGCCACGAGATGCAGAGAGACTCGTTTCATGGAACTCCTCCTTTCGAGGTGGTGTAGGCGGGAGGCACACCGTATCAGGTCGCCGGGGAGTGCGCGACTTTTTGGGAGGAATGCGCCGGCGACAGTTGCGAACTCGACTATTGCAGAGGAACGACGGGGCCGCTGAACGTTGAACTGTTCGAGTTTGCCGCTACCCGATTGTTACCCGTACCTAGGTTGTGTTGATGGAGGCTGCGGCACGGCGTGGCCTGATTGGTACAGTCGCCGGCGTCGTTTCCGGTTCCGGCGAGGAAGACGCGCGCCACCTGCGCCGATGCGCTCGTAGCTACCAGAAGACAGACCATAAACACTCGTTTCATGGAACTCCTCCTTTCAAAGGTTGTGTACAGGTTGTGACGGAAGGTCACACGCTATCAGAGCGCAGACCACGATGTGATGACGCTTACGGCCGCCGCGCCAATCGCTCCCCAAATTCTCTTGCACGTCAGCAGCTCGCACTCGAGCATGAAACGGCTGACGCGCTCCCCTCACTAACCTCCAAGGAGGAAGACGTTATGAAACGCGCAGCTCTAGGTGTCCTCATTCTCTCGTTGGTTGCCCTCCCCTCGCTTGCCGGCAGCGCAAAGGCGCGCCGATCGGCCGTGACGGCCGCGCACTGCGTCTCGCTCGAGCATGTCCCGGGTGGGTGGCGGATGGAAATCAACTGCAATCAGGGCAAGGGGGTCATCGTCCTCAGCGATGCCCAGGACCAGAAGCAGTATCGCGGTGAAGGAACGTTCGCCGGCTGGTCCCAGCAGGAGATGAATGACGTGTATCAGCCTCTGATCCCCAGTAGCGAGTCCGTCCCGGAAATCATGCAACTCGGCTGACGCAAGGGTCCGGCGAACTCGGGGTGCGCGGGCGCAACGCCCGCGCATTTTTTTTGTACCCTTGCGGCTGTGAAGAGAACGGTCGCTATGCTCCTGGCCATCGCCTTGCTCGAATGCCACAGGCATGCGACCAAGATTAAGCCGGCCCGGCCGAGCCGACTGCTCGATGGAGTGCTTCGTGTCATTGTGGTCGGCGACTCACTGGCTTACGGAAGCGGCGACGAATCGGGCAAGGGAATTCCGGCAAACCTGGACGAAGAGCTGCGACAGCGCGGCGTCGCGTCGGTCGAGGTGAAGAACTACGGCGTGCCCGGTGCGACGACCGATGATGTCGAGCGCCGTCTGCAGGATGACGCGATTCGCTCGGATCTCTACGCCGCTGACGCGATCGTGCTCTCCGTCGGAGCGAACGATGTCTTCCAGGCTCCCGATGCCCGCGCCGAGGCGATTCGGGAGCCGGTCGCGTTCGCGCAGAGAATTCTGACCAGCGTCGCAGCAGTCGTGGCTCTGCTCCGCTCCATCAATCCGGACGCGGAGATTCTTCTCCTCGGCGGCTACAACCCGATCCCCGACCATCCGCTGTCGAAGGGCATCAGCCGCTACCTGCGCCGATGGGATCGGATGCTCGACGATCGGTTCGAGGGCGATCCTCTCGTGGACGTCGTGAAAACCGCGGACATCATCGACGGCCCCGCGAAGCTCAGCCCGATCGATCATTTCCATCCCGGCGCGGCGGCATACCGCGACATCGCGAAGCGCGTCGCGGACGTCCTCCTGGCACAGTTCCAGACGGAGTGATCACTCTCCACACCCGCGGCTCGCCTCGGTCGCCGCGATGGCGCTGGGAAAGAGATCGTGCGCGGCGCGAGCGTGCTGGCAACGCTCCTTCCGCCCACCCACCCGCGCCAGCCGCAGTTGGAGACGATAGCTTCCCGGATCGATCCGTGCGGCGCGCTCCAGTGAGGCGCGATCGCCTCGCGTTGCGTAGATCTGCATCGCCGCGATCTGCATCGCGCTTCGGGCAGCGCCGATCGCGGCGATCACGATGACCGCGATCAGAGCGACGCCGACAACCCGCTGACCGCCACGCGGTGACGGCGACCGCAGTGCGCCAACCGCCGCCCACACGAGAAACGACGGCACCGCAGCGAGAAGAACCGCATCGAATAGACCGGCGACGATCACGCCGACGACCGTCCCGAGAAGCGCGGTCGCGACCAGCGCCTCCTCGGCATCAACCGCAGAGATGAGTTGCCTGACTCCACCGATGGCGATGAAGACAACGACCAGCGCCAGCAGCACGGCCGCGGGAAATCCGCGTTCCGCCACCAGGGCCACCCAATCGCTGCTGGGCCATGGATTGAACGTCATTCCCGGCTCCGACTCGTTGAGCGAGGGATCGCGTCGTGCCGCATGCGCCGGATACTCCACCGCCCAGTTCCCCGGTCCGACGCCGAACAACGGATGACGGACCGCCATCCACAGCGACTGCTGGTACTGCACGAGTCTTCCGCGGCCACTCCCCTCCTGATAGTCCGCCACCCGCTGAATCGACTCGAGGTAAGGATTTCTGCTGCGCCAGCGCAGCGTGTTCGGAATCAGGAGCGCGGCAGCCACGCCGCAACCGGCGAGGATGAGAATCGCCGCGAGCCGTCTCCACGTCCGGCCATCACGACGAAGCGCGCTCGAAACCAACATAGCCACGAAAAAGACGAGCATGACCGCGGCGAACGCGAGCCAGGCCGCGCGCGAACGCGTGAGGACCAGAGATGCGGTGACGATCGCGACGCTGATCGATCGAAAGAAAGATCTTGCGCGGAAGGCGGCCAGCATGCAGAGCGGCAGCCCGAACGCCGCGATGTGAGCGACGAAGTTTCGGTTGCCGAGCGTCCCTCCCGGCACGCGGCTTTCGGAGAAGAGAACGATGTCAACGCCGTAGGTTTGCAGGAGCGACGTGACCGCGGCGAGCACAACGGCCAGAGTCAGAGCGCCGAGGAGCGGAGGAGCAAGACCGGCATCACGCAAGGCCCGCGAAGTCCAGAAGATCAGGGCGCCGGAAACGCTGATGGCCAACGCTCGCATGGCCAGCCAGCGGTTGGTGGCCATCGCCGCGGAGAGAGTGCTGAGCAACAGATACCCGATGAGGAGCAGATCGACGCGCGTCACGCTCAGACGAGTGATGCCACGGAAGGCGAGCAGAGCGGCGGCGACCGCGGTCAGATGGAGCGCCAGCTCTTTCGGAAGGAAGAAACGATCCAGCTCGAACACGTTGAACGTCGACACGACGAGCACGACCGCGATCGCACCGAGCTGCATGACCCGAAGCGCGAGACGCTCGGCGGCGCTCGGTCCGATGGTTTGTGTATCCACGACGCTGGCGACCATCAGCGACCTTCCAGAGCGCGCAGCAGACCTTGGGCCTGCGGATAGTCAGGACGCAGGCGAAGCGCGGCGCGCGCGTTTTCGCGAGCGGCCATGGTATTGCCACGCTGGGCCAGCAGCACAGCGATGTTCAGGAGGTTGCTCGCGTCGTTTGGATCGAGGTGATGTGCGGCTTCAAATGCCGCCAGCGCCTCATCCGGTCGATTCGATTGCGCGGACGCGATTCCCGCTTGCCGATATGCAGCCGCGCTGCGGCTGTACAGCGTCGCTCGATCGCGCGTGATCGCTTCCGTTGTCGCGATGAGCTGCGCCGCGTCGCTGAAGCGATGCTGCTCGATCAGATAGATGATCATGTTGGTTCGCTCATGGGCGCGGCCATCATCCAATCCGAAGTTCCAGCAAACGCCTGCCCCGATCAAGACCGCGGCGATCCACGGCCAGACGCGCGGCCGCACGAACATCCCTGCGGCGGTGATGCACATCGGAATCAGCAGCGGCAGCCGGTAGCGGGACGAGACGAAAAAGAGCGCCACCGACAGCGCGTAGAACGGAATGAACGCGGCCCAGATGGCGAACTGGCGATTGCGCACATTGCGAATGGCACCAACGATTCCGAGCGGAAAGAGAAGCCAGGGCCCGACGATGAGGAACCGCAATGGCGACACCACGTCGTGCTGAAAAAAAGAGTAGCTGTAGTTCAGCGCCAGGTCGGTCTGATTGAACACGTAGGCGATCTTTCTCAGGAAGAGCGAGAACGCCGCTCCCGGATTCGATCGAATCCATGCCCAGGCTTTTCGGTAGAAGAACCGGGACGCCTCCGCCGCCGTCGACGCGCCGGCTACCTTCGGCGCATCCTCTTCCTGTCCCGCGATCGTCGGCCGGATTCCCGGAACGTGATGATACGTGCCGTCGGCTTCCGGGTTGTTGCCGATGTAGAAGTTCAGCCCTCCGTGCGAGGAGATCAGAACCAGCTCGTGCGAGACGACATAGTTGCGGATGGTGACCGGCGCGATCGTCACCATCAGCGCCAAGAGCAATAGGATCGCGGTCCGCCAACCACGCAGCCAGAGAATGCCGAGGGCGAGAACCGGCGCCCACAGCAATGCATTCGGTCGATTGAGAACGAAGAGTC
>QHVS01000234.1 GCA_003223635.1 Acidobacteriota bacterium
CACCGGCTCCGTCAGAATGTTGGATAGCGGAAGTTGCGGAAGATGTTCGATGCACTTCTGGCGAAACTCCTCGCTGGTCGAGATGTAGATCGACTCCGGCGGAGCAAGGCGGGTGGCCCGGGCGAACGTTTTCTGCAGGAGGGACTGCCCACCGAAGATGCGGAGGAACTGCTTCGGGTTCTCGTCGGAGCTGAGTGGGCGGAGCCGCGTGCCGATTCCGCCGGCGACGATCAATACCGCTCGCTTCAACCCGAGATACCTGCGACAGCGATGGTCTCGTCGGCCGTCGATGAAGGTGCCTGACCCGGCTTGCGACCGACGGCAATAAGGCTCAGGCCCGATGACGGTCGGTTGCCTTCGAAGGCCTTCAACAGCGGCACGAGGCGGTCAAAGATCCGCGACTGCGCCAGGGGGAGCTCCTGCCGGTTGAAGACGCGGGAGTTGAGCCACCAGGCCAGCCGCCCGGCCTGATTCTGAAACGAGATGTCTTCCACTTCGAAGCCGGTCTGGCCCAGCTTTTCGGCCAGCTCGTCTTTCTCATAGCGCCGCTGATGCCCCACTCCGCGATCGAGGCTGCCGAAGAGATCTTTTCCCGCGGGAACGAAAACGACGATGCGGCCACCGGGCACCAAAAGATCGTTTGCTCGCCGCAGCGCGGCGACATCATCCGCCGTGTGCTCCAGAACATTGATGCACAGGACCGTGTCGAACGCGTAGCGGGACAGATCGCGAGAATCGTCATCATCGAGATCGAGGCGCTCGACGATGATTCCCGGCCGCCGGCGGAATGCGTTGAGAAGGCGGTCGATGTATGGGCGCTCCTTGTCCGTGGTGACGATCAACTCACGGCCATAGAGAAAACGGGTCATCGTTCCTGACCCGGCGCCCACTTCGAGCACGCGCTGGCCGATGTATGGCTGGACGCGCTCCCAGATCCACTTGTTGTAGCGCCGCAGGCGATCCAGGCGGCGGATCGTTTTGTAGGTGGACGGCTCGTTGGCCGGATCGTCGAACAGCCCGAACTTGAGGATGGTCCAGATCGCGCTGAAGCCGTCCTTCCAGTTGATCTTCTTTCCTTCCCAGTAATCGCGGCCGTAATAGGAGATCGGCACTTCGAAAATGCGGTAGCCGCGCTTCGCCACCTTGGCGGTGATTTCCGGCTCGATGCCGAACCGGTCGGACTGCAGGTTGATCGACTGAATGACCTCGCGCCGGAACACCTTGTAGCAGGTCTCCATGTCGGTCAGATCGAGGTTGGTGGTCATGTTGGAGAGAAAGGTGAGAAGGTTGTTGCCGAGGCGGTGCCAGTAGAGCATGACGCGGCGGGGGTAACCCTCGAAGCGGGAGCCGAAGACGACATCGGCGTGGCCATCGAGGATGGGCTGGATCAGCTTCGGATACTCCTCCGGGTCGTATTCGAGGTCGGCGTCCTGGATGATCACGATGTCGCCGCGCGCCTCCTGAATGCCGCGGCGGATGGCCGCCCCCTTGCCCTGGTTCGTCGGCTGCAGAAGGTGGCGGATCTCAGGCCACTGCCGGGCCAGAGCAGCCACGACATCCTTCGAGCCATCGGTCGACTTGTCATCGACAACGATGATCTCCTTGTCGATCGGAACTTCATTGACGCGGCGGAGCAGCTCCGCCACGGTCGCCCGCTCGTTGTAGCACGGGATGATGACGGAGAGCACCGGAGCGTGTGCAGCATCAGACATTGCCTGCATTGTAAGGGTTGCACAATCATCCTTCATCCCTCATCCTTCATCCCTTCATGGAGCATCAGACAAGCGAGGGACTTCGCAAGTCCATTCACGTAACTGTTGGGCTGTTTGCCGTCGCGTTGAAATGGATTCCGTGGCGTATCGCGGCGCTCGTCGCCGCGGTCGCAGTGATCGGCAACTGGCTCATCCTGCACCGCCTGGTCGGCAAGCGGGTGGCGCGGCATGAGCGGGGATATGACGCGGGCATCATTCTCTATCCGCTGTCCATTTTCCTGCTGATCGTCATCTTCAACTGGCACATCGAGCTGGCTGCGGTGGCCTGGGCCATCCTGGCGTTCGGCGACGGCACGGCGACGCTGATCGGCCGGGCCAAGCCGATCGCGCGTTTGCCCTGGAACGGCTCGAAGAGCTGGGGCGGCTTCCTCGCATTTCTGATCTTTGGCGGGGCCGCGGCATGTGCCATCGCCTGGTATTTCGGAAAGCCGTCGTTCGGGGTGGCCATGAGCGCGGTTTTCATCGCTGCCATGGCGGAATCGTGGCCCCTCGGCGTCGACGACAACATCACCGTCCCAATCGCCGCGGCAGCGACACTCGCGGTTCTCGGCATCCAGCCGATCGTTCACGTCCATCCGCCCACCGTGCCGTGGCTCTGGCTGGCAGCGAACACCGTGCTGGCCGCTGCCGCATATTTCCTTCGCGGCGTTGATTCCTCCGGAGCGCTCATGGGCTGGATCCTGGGAGCCATCATCGTGATCGGCGCCGGTCCGGCGATGTACGTCGCCCTGATCGCGTTCTTCGTGATCGGAACGGTCTGCACGAAGTTGGGCTACGCGCGCAAAGCGGCGGCAGGGTTGGCCCAGGAGAGGGGCGGGCGGCGGGGGCCGGAACAAGCGTTCGCAAACGTGGGTGTCGCCGCCATCTGCGCCATCGCCTGCTGGCGCGGTCTCGGCCTCGTTCCTCAGTTCATGGGCATCGCCGCGTTGGCCACGGCAACCGCCGACACGGCCGGCTCAGAGATCGGGAAACTGATCGGCCGGCGAGCCTTTGATCCTCTGAGGTTCCGGCGCGTGGCGCCCGGGATCAGCGGCGCGATCTCCCTCGAAGGGACGCTCGCTGGAATCGTGGCGGCCTTCCTCGTGGCGTACGCTGCCGTCTCCATGGCCGCACATCAGTTGCGGCCAGGCTTCATCGGAACGGTGGAGATCGACAAAGCCCAGACCATCGTCGTGCTGACCGCCTGCGCCGTGATCGGCTCCTATTTGGAGAGCATCGTGGGGAGCTGGAACCGGAACATCCCGGATGGCGTGATGAATCTTTTCAACACCGCGGCCGGCGCGATCCTCTTCTGGATCGCCTGGCACTTCGTGCCGATGTTCGGGTTTGTGTTTTAGTGTTCCTGGCGCGAGGCGGCGCGGAAGATCGGCGTGCTCTGGATGTCGCCCATGATTCGCTCCAGCCCCTGATTCGTCTGCAGCGCGAGATGCTGCGCGTATTCATCGCAGATCGGACAGAGGTGGCGGCGGAGTTCGGCGAGGGGAACGATCGAGCCGCATAGGCGGCAGGGCGACTCGACGCGATCAGCCATATGGAAATCGCATTGTAGCATTGCGTCCCCATGCCGAAGCAGGCGCTGAAAGAGGTGGTGATCGTCGGGCGGCCGAACGTCGGGAAGTCGACGCTTTTCAATCGTCTGGCTGGAAAACGCCGTGCGCTGATCCACGATCTGCCAGGGATGACTCGCGATCGCCTGACAGAAATCGCCACTCTTGACGACGGCCGTCGCTATCGACTCACCGATACGGGAGGCCTTGAATACGGCGACTCACCGATGTCGGCCTACGCCACGGAGATTCGTGCCCAGGCGCAGCAGGCCCTCGACGCCGCCGATCTGATTCTCTTCGTCGTCGACGGAGCGGCGGGTCTGCTCGCTGAGGACCGCGACATCGCGCAGGAGCTTCGCCCGAGCGCGTCGCGAACAATCCTGGTCGTCAACAAGATCGATCGTCACGACGCCGAGGAGACCGTACCGGAGTTCTATGAGCTGGGTTTCGAGCGCCTCCTGGCCGTCTCCTCTGAGCACGGCGAGGGGATCAACGAATTGATGGATGCCATTGGCGAGATTGTGCCTCCGGAGGCCGCGCCCGAAGAGGAGGAGGAGGAAGACGAGTCTGCGCCGATCCGTGTGGCCATCATCGGCCGGCCCAATGTCGGCAAATCGTCGCTCCTGAATCGGCTGCTGAACGAAGAGCGAGCCGTCGTCTCGCCGATCTCCGGCACCACGCGCGACGCGATCGACTCGGAGATCATGCGCCATGACCGCCGGTACGTGATCATCGACACCGCGGGAATCCGGCGCAAGGGGAAAACCACGGACGAGGCGGAGAAGCTGTCAGTGATCTCGGCTCGCAAGGCGATCGAGCGCTGCGAAATCGCGCTTGTGATGATCGATGCCACGGAGGGAATCACGGCGCAGGACGCGACCGTGGCAGGCTACGCGGAGGACGCCGGGAAGGCCGCGCTGATGTTGGTCAACAAATGGGATGCGGACCAGCACACGCCCGAGGATGCAAAGAAGTTCGAGGATGACGTCCGCTTCAAGTTGAAGTTTCTGGCATACGCGCCGCTGGAATTCATCTCCGCGAAAACCGGCAGGCGCGTGGAGAAGATCTTTCCCAGGATCGACGCGATCGTCGCAGGATACCGCGGTCGCTTTCGCACATCGGAGGTCAACGAGATTCTGGCCCGGGCGGTGGCGCAGCATCAGCCGGCGTCAGTGCGCGGCCGGCCGCGGCGCTTCTACTACGCGACGCAGTTGAAATCGGCTCCGCCAACATTCGCCCTCTTCTCCAATATGGATGCTCCCCTGCATTTTTCGTATCGGCGCTATCTGGAGAATCAGTTTCGCGACGCGCTCGGCCTGGTCGGCTGCCCGATTCACCTGGTCATTCGTGCGCGCAAGGGCATGAAGCGCCGTTGACGTGAGAAGTCAGGCGGCAACTTGGTACTCGCTCTGAACCAGGCCGCTCGGAAAGTGCCGAGTCGCTACATGGCGGAGCCGGATATCGTGCGATAGGGGGCCGTTTCGGCCGCGCACTGCACCGCGCGGCGCAGCGCTGCCCGCGCAAGCAAGCGTGTGGAATCGAGCGTCGGCAGCGGAGAATTCGAGTCGTTCATGATCAACGGAATCTCGGTGCAGCCGAGTACGACGGCATCGCAACCCTTATCTTTCATCCTTCCGATAACCCGCTGAAAGTAAGCGACCGCCTCGGGCTTGAAGACGCCGTAAACCAACTCATCGAAGATGATGCGATTGATCTCTTCGCGTTCGCGGGCGTTCGGTCGCACAAACTCCAACCCGTGCGCGGTAAGTTTTTCTGGATAAACCTCGCTCTGGACCAGATAACGAGTTCCGGTCAGGGCAAGGCGCCGAAACCGGCGCTCGGCGGCCTGTGAAGCGACCACCTCGGCGATGTGCAGCCAGGGCAGTGGCGATCGCGGCTCAGCGTAAGGAAGCGCCTGTTGGACGGTGTTGTCGGGGCAAATCAGGAAGTCGGCGCCTATTTTTGCGAGCTTATTTGCGGATGAGAGCATCAGCTCGCCCACACCCCGCCAGTCGCCGCGATCGATGCATTTCATGTACTCGGCGAGCGGGTGCGTGTGCATCGAAATCTCCGGATGATCGTG
>QHVS01000222.1 GCA_003223635.1 Acidobacteriota bacterium
TGGCACGGCCTGACGCTGATCGCCCAGGGGACAAAACAGCTCGTGGCCGGGCTGCACCGTCAGGGTGAAGAGGTGGAGAGCGGATACGCGATTCCCTTCGCCCACGGAATCCTGCAATCGATTCAACCGGCCGTGCGCGTCAGCGCGCTGCAGAATCGCTTTCGGGGCCCGCCGCAATTCGTCGCCCCGAGCGTCTGGTGGAACTGGGTGAAGATCGACTACGGCGTGCGCATCGGATTCGCCCGAAACCTCGATGTGACCATCGAGGAGACCCGGCACAACATCGTCGCCCCGCGCCGATTGAAGTTGCCGGAGACGCTGGTCACACTGCGGGTCAGGTATGGTGCTTAGGGTGTGGCACACTCTTGTCTGTGCGCAGGCAGGAGTGCCTGTGCCACACGGAGACAAGCACCCTTGCATGTCCCTTGCTCTACCTGGCAGCGGAGGCTATCCACCATGCGCAACGAGATGATCGGCGCGGTCGTGCGGCGCGCCATGGAACATCCCGAGTTCCGCCGCAAGCTGGTCGACAATCCGCAGGAGGCGCTGGCCGCCCACGGTTTCGCTCTCGACGAGCCCGACATGGCAGAGCTGGAAAAGATCCGGTCGCAGCTCGGAAGCGCAGGGACCGACGTCGAGCATCAGCTCGTTAACATCGCCGAGAAATACGGCGTTCACCCGCGCAGCGACTAGGTGGCAGAGAACCCGACGGGGTTCTCATCCGTCCTAACCTCCGGAATTTGTTGGCGGACCGCAAGGGTTCGGCACTGCGAATCCCGATGCGCGATCTCTCGCTGAAACGCTCTCTTCTCCTTCTCATCGCCTCCACCTTCGCGGCGACCACTCTCATCGCCGACAACCCCTCCGCGCGCTACGAGACGCGGATGGCCTACGACCCCACCACCAGGCACATGATCCTCTTCGGCGGCGTTACCGGCTCGGATCGAGGAACGAAGGTGCCCTATTACCTCGGGGATACATGGGAATGGATCGGCTTTCGCTGGGTTCAGCGCTATCCGAAACACACGCCTGCGGCACGTTCCGGCCAGACCATGGTGTACGACTCGAACCGCAATCAGATCGCGATGTTCGGCGGCCACAATTCGAAGGGCGATCTGAATGACACGTGGGTCTATCAGAACAGCGACTGGACGCAGATCGAGACACCTGACACGCCTCCAACGCGCCAGCTTCCCGGCGGAGCATTCGATCCCATCCGCGATCGGATGATCATCTATGGCGGCACGCAGACGAGCGCCGACGGCAAGACGTTCACGCCGATCCGCGACACGTGGGAGTTCGACGGCACGACCTGGACGCACCGCGGCGGTGAAGGCCCGGATGTCTTGAAGCCGATCCTCGTGTACGACGCGGCCCGCAATCAGGTGGTGATGCTGGCGATCAACAGCAAGGTCGAGACACAGATGTACGCGTACGATCCCGCCGCTTCGACGTGGAACCAGGTCAAGCCGTCAACCTTGCCCGGTTGCGCCAACGAAGGGATGGCGGTGTTTCAGGAGTCGAACAACACCGTTCTTTACACCGGCGGCGTCTGCACGGGCTCGAGCACCTCCGACGAAACCCTGGAATGGGACGGGACGAATTGGAACAAGATCACGCTGGTCAGCGAGGCCGGCAGGGTCTTCGGCGCAGCGATGGCCTACGATGCGAGCAGCTCGTCCGTGCTGATGTTCGGCGGGACGCCTGTTGGCGGCGTTCCACGAGCGGACACCTACACCTACTCGGGGGGCGCGTGGCTGGCAATCGCCGATGTCACCCGCCCCGGGCCGCGCTCTCTTTTCTCTTTCACAAGCGATCCGGTGAACGGCACGATCTGGATGTTCGGCGGAACAACGGATACCGAGACGCTCGGCGATTTCTGGCGATACGACAACGGGACGTGGCAGGCCGTCACCGCGACGGGCGGGCCTGCCGGATGTCTGACTCCGACCAGCGCGTTCGACACGGATCGTCAGAAGCTGGTCGTCGTCTGCGCGTCCTCCAATACGTTCGAGTGGGATGGAACTGCATGGAAGACGTTCGCCGATCTGAAAACGCTCCCGCCGTTCCGCCGGTTCAGCAGCATGGCGTACGACGCGAGCTTGAAGAAGACCGTCCTCTTCGGCGGTCTGGATAGCAACAACAATTACCTCGACGAAACGTGGCTGTGGGACGGCGCGACCTGGCAGCGGCAGTCGCAGAGCCCGCCGACGCAGCGATCGTCCGCGGCGATGTGGTTCGATCCGAGCCTGAAGAAGACCGTGATCTACGGTGGCATCGGCCGCATCACGACCACGGACCGCGTCACCCGGTTCAGCGATATGTGGACTCTCGGCAGCAACGGTTGGACCGTGCTGAAGCCGGCCTCGACGCCCAGCGCTCGCTACGGCGCGCAGGCCACCGTCGATCCGCGCACGAATCACGTGCTTCTGTTCGGCGGCCTGCGCCTCGACACGATTCCCAGCACTACACCCGGTCAGCCGGACACGCAGGTGCAGGTCTACGCCAACGACATGTGGGATTGGGATGGAACAACGTGGTCGCAGATCACGCTCGATCAGACTCCACCGGCTCGCGAGAATGGCGGGCTGGCGTTCGATCCGAGCCGCAATGAGATCGTGATGTTCGGCGGCTACGCCGGCTTCTACTTCTCGGATCTCTGGACCTACACGCCCACGACCTGGAAGCTGCAGATCCTGGATGCCATCGGCGGGCGCCGGCGCGTGACCAGGTAGTCTTTGGAGTGCGGCGGCTTGCCGCCGCCTTCTGTGCGTCAAAGCGGTCGCAAGCGACCGCACTCCGAAGGCGCTGCGCGCGCTCGCGATTTGGTGCTACCTTTACTCTCCCTATGAGCGAGACGCTCGTTGCTCATACCCCCATATTCACTCCGGCGAGTTTTCGCCGAAGCCTGGCCGACGCTCTGGAGATGGCGCACGGCGTCGACGCCGTCGCCGCCGAAGAGCGAGCCGCATCGCTGGCCAAGCGCTCGCTGAAGAAAGAATCGAAGGTGTGGGGTCTGAAGACCATCATCAGCATGATCGACCTCACCACGCTGGAAGGAAAAGACACGCGCGGGAAAGTGTGGGCGCTCTGCCAGAAGGCGATGCGTCCCGATCCGTCGGATCACGAGATCCCGCATGTGGCCGCGGTCTGCGTGTATCCCGCGCTCGTTCCTTTCGTGAAGCAGGCTTTGAAAGGAAGCGGCGTCAAAGTCGCCTCGGTGGCCACCGGTTTTCCAAGCGGCCAGACATTCATCGAGATCAAAGTGGAAGAGACGCAGCAGGCTGTCGCTGCCGGCGCCGACGAGATCGACATGGTGATCGATCGCGGCGCGTTTCTTTCCGGCGACTACCAGAAAGTGTTTGACCAGATCGCCGAGGTGAAGGAAGCGTGCGGCCCGGCGCATCTGAAGGTGATTCTGGAGACGGGCGAGCTGGCCAATTACGATCAGGTGCGCAAGGCGTCGCTCATCGCCATGTTCGCCGGGGGCGATTTCATCAAGACCTCCACCGGGAAGGCGCCGACAAACGCCACGCTGCCCGTCACGCTGGTGATGCTGGAGGCCATTCGCGATTTCCATCACCTCACCGGTAAGAGAATCGGAATGAAGCCGGCCGGTGGCATCAGCAACTCCAAGCTGGCTCTGGCTTACCTGGTGCTGCTCTACGAGACGATGGGCCCCGAGTGGATGACGCCCGATCTGTTCCGCTTCGGCGCCTCCTCGCTTCTGAATGATTTGCTCATGCAGATTCGGAAGGAAAGGACTGGCGCATACCAGTCCGGGGACTACTTCACGTTAGACTGAATGCAGAATGCAGAATTCAGAATGCAGAATGAATCCAGCTCGACGGTCTTTCTGCATTCTGCATTCTGCATTCTGCATTTCAGCCTATGACCACGACTCTTGAAACCCGCGATCGCCTAGCGCCCGGAGCAGCCAGTAGCTCTCTGGTGGAATGGCATTACTCCCCCTCTCTCGAGTCGACGGATCACGTCAAGCTTCAGTCGCGCTATAACCTCTTCATCGGCGGCGAATTCGTCGAGCCGCACTCCAAGCGCTGGTTCGAGACGATCAATCCGGCGACGGAAGAGACGATTGCGGAGATCGCCGAGGCGGACGCGGAAGACGTCGACCGCGCGGTGCGCGAGGCGCGTCGCGCGTACGAGAAGGTCTGGCGCAAGCTCGCTCCCAGCGAGCGGGCCAAATACATCTTCCGCATCGCCCGGCTGATTCAGGAGAAGTCGCGAGCCCTGGCCGTCGCTGAGACCATGAACGGCGGCAAGCCGATCAAAGAGTCGCGCGACATCGACATCCCGCTCGCCGCCGCGCATTTCTTCTACTACGCCGGTTGGGCCGACAAGCTGGAGTATGCGTTTCCCAATCGCGAGATCTCGCCGGTCGGTGTGGCCGGACAGATCATTCCGTGGAACTTCCCGCTGCTCATGGCCGCGTGGAAGATCGCCCCCGCGCTCGCTGCGGGCAACACCGTCATCCTCAAACCGGCGGAGACGACGCCGATCACTTCGCTCCTGCTGGCGGAAATTCTCCAGGAAGCGCAGTTGCCGCCGGGCGTGGTGAACATCCTGACCGGCGGACCGGCGACCGGCGTGGCCCTTGTGTCGCACGGCGACATCGACAAGATCGCGTTCACCGGCTCAACCGAAGTAGGGAAGCGCATCCAGCGAGCGGCGGCAGGTACGAAAAAGAAACTGACCCTCGAGCTGGGCGGCAAAGCACCGAACATCATCTTCGAAGATGCGCCGCTGGATCAGGCCGTAGAAGGAATCATCAACGGCATCTACTTCAACCAGGGACACGTCTGCTGCGCCGGGTCGCGGCTTTTCGTGCAGGAGTCGATCGTTGAGCCCATCATCCGCAAACTTCGTCATCGCATTGGCACCTTGCGCGTAGGCAATCCGCTCGATAAGAACACCGACGTCGGGGCCATCAACTCGCGCGCGCAGCTGGAAAGAATTCAGGAGCTCGTGGCCAGCGGTGTCGAGGAAGGGGCGGAGATGTATCAGTCGTCGTGCACCGTTCCCGACCGCGGCTTCTGGTTCAGGCCGACGTTCTTCACAGGCGTGGCGCAGTCGAGCCGCATCGCACAAGAGGAGATCTTCGGACCGGTGCTTTCTGTTCTGACATTCCGCACGCCGGAGGAAGCGATCGAGAAGGCGAACAACACGCCGTACGGTCTCTCCGCGGGCGTGTGGACGGAGAAAGGATCGCGCATCCTGAAGATGGCCCAGCAGCTCCGCGCTGGCGTGGTGTGGGCGAATACGTACAACAAGTTCGATCCGTCGTCGCCGTTTGGCGGCTACAAAGAG
>QHVS01000223.1 GCA_003223635.1 Acidobacteriota bacterium
GCAGAACGGCAGTTGCGCACGCAGGCCAACGAGCTGCTTCGGCAGGGGAAGGTGACCGAGGCATACGAGAAGTTCATGGCATTGAGCAAACTCGCGCCCGACGCACCCGCCATCACCGCGATCGTTCACAAGTTGTCGCTGATCCGCCAGCAGGACGAGATCAGCAAACAACAGCTCGCGCTGGCCAAGCAGAAGTTCGATGAGGGGGTGGCGCTCTACAACAACAAGCAATATCCGGAATCGGCCAAGGCATTCGAGGAGTCGTTTCATCTCAACCCCAGCTCGGACGCGACGGTGAACTACCTCAAGCTGGCCCAGGCGATGGACCAGCTCACCAGGCAGCAGAAGATGATGATGCAGGGTCAGCCGCGCCCGGTGATCGGTGGACCGGTCGGGCAGGTGGTCCCTGCTGGCGGATCGGTGCGAGCGATCGGCGGTACACCCGCTCAGTTCACGACGGTCTTCAACAGCCCGGTGAACGACGGCTACATCATGGTCAAGGTGGGCGGCGAAGTGGTGGCCCACGAAAATCTGTACGACGAAAAGGGCCGTGGTATTTTCCGCCGCAAGACGCCGCGCCTGGTGAACGTGATGAAGACCATCACGCCGAAGAACGCCGATGTCGAAGTGTGGGTCGTCATCTCCTCGCTGGGCATCCAGGAGCATCGGGCGTTTCGCCAGAACATCCTCCCCGCCTCGAACCACCGACTCAACGTGAGCTTCGATCCGCAGAGCCGGCGCTTCGATTACAAGCTGAACTGACGGAGGCGCGCAGCGCCGATGGTGAGGCAATGACAACCCCTCACCTGCCGCTTCGCGGCACCCTCTCCCCGCTTCGCGGGGCGAGGGATCTCGCATGAGTTCCTTCTCCCCGCATGCGGGGAGAAGGTGGTCCTGACCCTGAGCGTAGCGAAGGGGAAGGACCGGATGAGGGGTGCGTCATTAGAAGCCGCGGAGACGGCCGAAGGATCTGTTCCAGTCGGAATTCCCTTCAGGTAAGCTAGGTTCGGCAAGCCAGATGCGCGGAACACATGGATGGGCCGAGGTTTCAGCGGAGCGGAAGCGTGAAATCATCGACGCCATCGTCGCTGGAACCGCGACGCGCGGCCCCGTCCATGCGGAGCTCGACCTCACGGACCGCTGCAATGTGGCCTGCTACTTCTGCAATCAGCAGAGCCTGCGCACGAAAGAGCAGATTCCGCTTCCGCGCCTCAGTGACCTGATCGATGAGATGGCCGGCAATGGTCTTCGCTCCGTTCGGCTCTCCGGCGGCGGCGATCCTCTCTTCCATCGTGAGGTTCTCGATGTCTTCGATCACCTGGCCTTGCGCGGTGTGGTCGTCGACAACCTGACCACGAACGGAGTAGCGCTGACCGAAGAAGTAGCCAGGCGGCTGATCGGCAACAAAGCGCGCGAGGTGATCTTCTCGCTCAATGCGGTGAACGCCGCCGATTACGCGCGCATGATGCAGGTGAAGCCTGCACTGTTCGACAAGGTGCTGGAGAACATCCGCCGCCTGCTGGCCATGCGGGGGGAGTCGATTTACCCGTCAGTTGTCGCGCAGTTCCTGATCGATCGGAAGAATTTCCGCTCGCTTCCTGAGATGTACGACCTGGGGCGTTCGCTGGGCGTCGATCGCATCGCACTCAACGCGGTCCTCGAAGTTCCGCAGGAATCGTTCGAGGAGAACATCCTCCTCGCTCCCGAAGATCGCGAAGCGGCGCGGCCGTACGTGGAGACCGTTCTGGAACGCGATCGCGATGCGGGGCTGCTGCAGATCGACTTCGCCATCAGCGGCTGGAACGAAATGCTCAACCAGGCGCGAGCCAAAGTGGATGCGCCTGCCCAGAACAGTTATCCGACCGCGCCCGCCTTCAAAGACGAGAACGCCGGATGCTTTTTCGCCTGGTACACGGCAGCCATTACCGGCAACGGTGACATTCGTCCCTGCTGTCTGTTGCTGCATCCGAGCATGAAGCCGTTGGGAAACATTCACCAGGGGACGATGACCGAGCATTGGAACGGTCCGGCCTTCACCAAGATGCGCGATGAGATGCGCGAAGTGCTTCTGCGCCGGAACAAGATCGAGTACGACGAGAAGCGATTCGAGATCCTCAAGCCTGCCTGCGTGAAGGAAGGGCTTTGCTGGCTGAAGAACATGTACTTTCGCGGGGACCAGGAGTTTTACGCGGAACTGGCGGCGAAGCTCGACGAGGCGCGCAAGCGCGAGGTCCGCTTCATCGGCACGCCGAAACAGATGAAGCGCGCCGCGGAAGTGTATCTGCACACGCATCCGCGCGTACGTCAGACGCTGTCGGCTGACTGGCTCCATCGCGCCTACGATTGGGCGCGGAACAGCTCCCGCCCTCTTCGTGCCACGCTCAAACGCCGCCTGGGCTGGAACCTCACCGACGCAGCGTGATGTCGGAGTTCTTCGCCATGGCGTCCCGCGATGAATTGTGGTCGCGCGGCGCACTCGTGGAGACGCGGCTCACGCACGGTCAGGCCCATCAATCGGGAACCGAAATCATCGCCAGCGATTCGTTCGACGATCGCGGCCTCCGCGAGGAGCTGCGCCGTGCTTGCGACGCCGCCGGCGCGATTTCAAGAGACATCGCCAGACTCACCGACGCCCGGATCCGCATGGTGACGACCGCGACATACGGTGGTAGCGTCTCCGTTCAGACCACCATTGTCGTCACGATCGCCGATGTTTCGGTAGTCACTACGCCCGAGAATCTCATCTCCGATCACGCGGCGCTCGCTCGGCTCCTCGCCTCCACCGCCGCCCGCCATCCCGACCGCCCCCTGCCAATCGTGTGGCGGAATGGGTCGGGGGCGGTGCTGCTGCACGAAGCGGCGGGACATGCGGCGGAACATCAGCATCCGCCGTTGTCGTGGCCGCGCTGGCTTCGCGCGCGCGACGAGTCGGCAGCCGGCTTCGCCGATCTGCTCGCCGGCGAGCTGCCCCGAGCGGTCCGACGCGAGTCGTTCCGCGATGTGCCGCTCCCGCGCATGACCAGTGTGAAGGTCGAACAAAACGGAGCGCCGTTCGAACTGCCCACGCGGCGGATCGAGATTCATCTCGTGAGCGGCGGAGCGTATGAGCCGCTGACGGAATCGGTCACGATTCGGGTCGCCATCGCCGATCTGGTGCAGAACGATCGACCGAAACGCTTGTCGCCGTTCACGATTCGCGCTTCGCGACGGGAGATCGCGCGTGCGCTCATCGGCGCGGAGGGCCGTCCGCAGCGCTATCCCGGCGTCATCTGCTCGCGCGAAGGGCAGGAGCTTTTCGTCGCTTCCCACGCGCCGCTTCTCGTCACGGCGGAGTTGGCGTGAAGGAGGTCTATCGAAAGCGGGGCCGCGTCATCCGTCGCGAGCGAGAGCACCTGGTGCGCGTAAGCGAAGCAGGGGAGGCCGTCGACGACGGGACGACATTCTCCGTGAAGCCACTCGAAGCGAAGCATCTGCCGGAAATCGATTCGACCGCGGCCAATGCAGCGGCGCGCGCCATCGAAGCGCTGGTCGAGCCTCCTCTGATCCTCGAGAGGCTGATCGTGAGCGAAGGGTCTGCGGAGCACGACTGCAACGGCGCGAAGTGGAGCGAGAACACGCGGCGCGTGCATGTGGCCATCGCCCGGCCGCCGATTCGGGCCATCGTCGACCTGGCCGGCTTTTCGCTCGAGGTGGTCGAACGCGTCGTCGGTGCACTTCGCCGTGCCGGCAGCGAGCGCGAAGCGCCCCGGCACGTTCGCCTTGCGCCACACGTCGGAGCGGCGCTTCTCCCTTCGCTGGTCGGCGCGGAAGATCTCGAACAAGCGGCGGCAGCGCATGACGGCAAGGGACGGCCCATCGAGCGACGCCGCGTGTCGAAGTCTCAGCCGCCGAACTGGTTTCGTCCGAGCTACCGCGCGCGGCCGGTTCGTGCCTGGTTCCATCTTCGCGCGATCCACCGTGGCCAGGTCGATCGAACGCTGCCGGAGGCGATCGCCCTGCTGGCCCCCATCGAGAATCGGACGATCCACATCCTTTGTGATGATGGACGCGCCGGCACGATTGACGCCAGCCGCATTGTGGCAATCGCGCCGGACGAAACCTGGTACCCCTACGCAGCCGGCGCGTTCGGGGCGGAAATCATGCTTTAGAATCGGTGCGGCAGCCCTCAACTGAATGGGGACGATCAAGCAGATCGAGTTTCTGGCCAGAGCGATCGTCAATCGCCTGGAAGACCGCGGCTTGGTGGAGTTCGGCGACGCCGAGGTGGGCATCCAGATCGTGGCTCGGACGCTGGAAGAGAACTTTCAGGCCTACGACTCCATCGAGCAGGAAGCGCGCGGCCGGCTGATCAAATCCATCGGAGATCGGGATCCATCGAACGGTGAGCTGGCCGAAGAGATGCGCCGCGTGGCGGCAGAGCGGAACTTCGTGTTGTAGGCTGTCGGCCTCAACCTGATGTCAACCGACAAGAACATCGAAGAACTCGAACGCCGCAAGCGCGAAAGTGAATTAGGCGGCGGCGAAGCGCGCATCCAGCGCCAGCACACCGAAGGGAAGCTCACTGCGCGCGAGCGCATCGCCCTCCTCTTCGATCCCGGATCGTTCCAGGAGCTCGATCAGCTCGTCGTCCATCGCAACACGGATTTCGGCATGGAGAAGCAGCGTGTCCCGGGCGACGGGGTCGTCACCGGCTACGGCACGGTGCACGGGCGGCTGGTCTTTGCGTTCGCTCAAGACTTCACCGTGTTCGGCGGATCGCTCTCCGAGACGCACGCGGCCAAGATCGTCAAGATCATGGATCTGGCCATGAAGGACGGCGCGCCGATGATCGGTCTCAATGACTCGGGCGGCGCTCGCATTCAGGAAGGCGTCGTCTCCCTCGGCGGCTACGCGGACATCTTTCTCCGCAACACGCTGGCCAGCGGCGTCATCCCCCAGATCTCCGCAGTCATGGGACCGTGCGCCGGCGGCGCGGTCTACTCGCCGGCACTCACCGACTTCATCCTGATGGTGAAGAAGACGAGCTACATGTTCGTCACCGGGCCCGACGTCATCCAGACCGTCACCCACGAAGAGGTAACTAAAGAGAAGCTCGGCGGCGCCGATACGCACAATCAGATCTCCGGTGTGGCCCACTTCGCTGCCGAGTCGGACGAGGACTGCCTGGCCACGATCCGGGAACTGGTGTCGTTCATTCCATCGAACAATCTGGAAGATCCACCGCGGGCGGCGAGCAGCGATTCCATCAATCGGATCGACGCGCAGCTCGACACGTTCATCCCGGAGAGTCCGAACCAGCCGTACGAGATTCGCGGCCTGATCAAAGAGATCGCCGACGACAGTCACTTCCTGGAAGTGCATCAGCATTTCGCCCGCAACCTGGTGGTCGGCTTCATCCGCTTGAATGGCTACTCCATCGGCGTGGTTGCCAACCAGCCGGCGTTTCTGGCGGGTGTTCTGGACATCAACGCGTCCCGCAAAGGAGCGCGTTTCGTCCGCTTCTGCGATGCGTTCAACATCCCGCTCTTGGTGCTCGAAGACGTTCCCGGTTTTCTGCCCGGGACGGACCAGGAGTACGGCGGGATCATTGTCCACGGCGCGAAACTCCTGTACGCGCTGGCCGAGGCGACGGTGCCGAAAATCACGTTGATCACGCGGAAGGCGTACGGCGGCGCCTACTGCGTGATGAACTCCAAGCACATCCGCGCTGATATGAACTTCGCGTACCCAACCGCGGAGATCGCCGTGATGGGAGCGGAGGGGGCGGTGAGCATTCTTTATCGCGGTGATGAGGACAAGCAGGAGAAGATCGACGAGTACCGCGAGAAATTCGCCAATCCCTACATCGCCGCCGAGCGCGGATATATCGACGAGATCATCGAGCCGCGCTTCACGCGCCGGAAGCTGATCACGGCATTCGCCATGTCCAGGAATAAGCGGGACAAGAATCCGCCGAAGAAGCACGGAAACATTCCGCTGTAGCGGGAATGCAGAATGCTGAATGCAGAATGCAGAAAATTCTGGCGCATTGTTTCTGCATTCTGCATTCTGCATTCTGCATTCGCCTGCGCCCGTCGTGAAGCGCAGCATCCCAACGTCCTCCTCATCACCCTCGATACATTTCGCGCCGATCGCATCGGCCCGCTGACGCCGAACCTCGACCGGCTGGGGCGCGAGGCGGTGCGTTTCGAAAACGCCGTTGCGCCGGTTCCGATGACTCTCCCAGCACACGCAGCGATCCTCTCCGGGCTGCTCCCGCTTCATCACACGGTTCGGATCAACGGTGCCGGATCCTTTCCAGCGAATCGGGAGACGCTGGCCACGCTCTTGGCTCGGAACGGCTACCGCACCGCGGCGTTCGTCGGCGCGTTCGTACTCGATCATCGCTTCGGTCTCAATCGTGGATTCGAGGTGTACGACGACGCGATCGAGCGCGATCCCAACGATGTGACGTCGTCGCTCGAAGCGGAGCGCCGCGGCAACGCGGTCGTCGACGCGGCTCTCAACTGGCTCCGTCGCCTGGACCAGCGTCCGTTTCTGGCGTGGGTGCATCTGTATGACGCGCACGCGCCATACGCGCCGCCCCCTCCCTATCCGCAGACCTACGACGGAGAGGTGGCCTTTGTCGACCAGCAGGTCGGCCGCCTCCTCTCGTCGATCGATCGCAAGAACACGATCGTCGTCGTGGTCGGCGATCATGGAGAATCTCTAGGCGAGCATGGAGAGTTGACCCACGGCCTGCTGATCTTCGAGCCGACGCTTCACGTCCCGATGATCATCGCCGCGCCGGACTTACGGGCGCGTTCAGTTCGGCAGCCGGTGGGATCGGTCGATCTCGCGGCGACGGTTGCCGCGCTCGCTCACCTGGCCATGCCTGCCGGTGACGGACGCGATCTGTCCGATGATCTGCGTCGCGGTCGTGATCCGACAGAGCACGATCTCTATTCCGAATCGCAATATCCGCTGCAATTCGGATGGAGCGATCTCGCGGCCGTGAGGCGCGGCAGCGTCAAGCTGATCGCCGGTCCGAGTTCGAAGCTCTTCGATGTGAGCAAAGATCCGGGCGAAACGAAAGACCTTGCCACGTCGGATCGGCGCGCGTATCACGAGCTGCAGGCGACCGCGGAGCGAATCCGATCGACTGCCGTGACTTCGTCAACGACAGCGGTCGATCCGGAGACGCGAGCGAAGCTTGCCTCGCTCGGATACGTTGCCCCGACAGGTGCGGTTGGGCCATCGTCACGTGATCCGGTCGCGATGGCGCCGGTGTTCGCCAGTTTCGAGCGAGCGATGCTCGCCCTCAATCTGCATCAGCCGCGCGAGGCGTTGCCTCTGCTCGAGAAACTGGTTGCTTCGGATCCGGCGAACCCACTTTTCCGTTCCGCTCTTGCTCGGGCATATCGCGAGGTGGGAAACGTGCGACGAGCAATCGATCTCTATCGGCAAGCCGTGGGCCTGGCGCCGAGCGATGCGGACGCCTGGTACAACCTGGCTGCGGCTCTCGAAGATGGAGGATCGATGCGCGAGGCGCGAGCCGCGCTGGAGGAAGTTCTGAAGCGTGAGCCGGGGCGCCCCGAGGCTCACAACGCGCTCGGCGTGGCGTACGCGAGCGAAGGGAGCCCGGATGCTGCAGCCGCCGAGTTTCGCAGAGCCATCGAGCTCGACCCCCGAAACGCGCGCGCCTACAACAACCAGGGCAACCTTCTCCGTTCGATGCAGCGGCTGGACGACGCGGCAATCGCCTATCGGAAGGCCATCGAGCTTTCGCCGCGCTACGTCGATGCGCTGAACGGCCTCGGCGCCGTCCTGGTGCAGCAGGGGCGGCCGCAGGAAGCGATCGCAGCCTTCGACGCCGCGCTGCAGGTCGCCCCCGACTTTTACGAGGCACAGCTCAACCGAGGAATCGCCCTGCAGGTGGCGGGGGACCGGGCGGGGGCCCGCCGCCAATGGCAGGAACTCCTGGCCCGCCTCCCTCCCGGCCGCGCCTATGACGCTCAGCGAGCGGGTGCCCGTAATCTCTTGTCACAAAAGTAACTACCGCTCAATCGGTTTTGATATAGTCGCCCGAAATTCGTCCTTTTTTGCGAGGAGGTTCGCATGCGATCCAATCGGGCACTTTTTCTCTCGGCGCTCCTGCTACTGATGATTCCCTCCGTGCTGTTCGCCCAGGCCAGCGGTGCTGCTCTGAGCGGACGCGTCATGGATGTCACAGGAGGGGGGCTACCCGGCGTGACGGTGACGGCCACCAACAACGCGACCGGATTTAATCGAACGGTGACGACCGCTCCGGACGGCTCCTACCGCTTTCCCAGTCTGCCGGTCGGCACCTACAACGTCCTGGCCGAGCTGGCAGGCTTCGGCTCAGTCACCACGCGCAACGTCGAGTTGAACGTGGCCAGCGAAAACAACGTCAACGTAACGCTCAAGCAGGCGGCGGTGAAGGAGCAGATCACGGTGACCGCTCAGGCCCCGCTGATCGAGACCACGCCCAGCGTGGGGACGGTCGTCAATCAGCGCGAGCTCGAGAATCTGCCGCTCAACGGACGGCAATTCGCCAATCTTGCTTCGCTGGCTCCGGGAACGACCTTGTCGGTCAACAGCGATCCGACCAAGCCTGGTCAGCTCGTCGTGGCTCTCAACGGAGGCACCGGCCGCAACGTGAATTACGTGATCGACGGCGGCGACAACACCGACGACACCATCGGCGGCGCGCTGCAGAACTTCAATCTGGAGGCGGTCGAGGAATTCAAGATCCAGACGATGCAGTACAAAGCCGAGTTCGGACGGTCTTCCGGCGGCGTGCTCACCGTCGTTACGAAGAGCGGCACGAATGATTTCAGGGGCAGCGTCTTAGGATTTTTCCGCGACAAGAGCCTCAACGAGAAGACGGAGAGCGAGAGGCTGGCCGGCGTTCCGAAGAGCGACTACAAGAGAAAACAATACGGTGCGTCGCTTGGAGGGCCGATCGTTCGTGATCTCGCGCATTTCTTCGCCACCTACGAGAAGCTGAACCGCGACACCAATTACCCTGTCACCACAGGCGGAATTTATCCAAATCTCGATGGCCAGATCGTTCCCACCCCATTTCGCGATGAGCTGATCACGGCAAAGGGATCCGTCAATTTGAGCGCAGCCCAGTTCCTGCAGGTGCGCTACGGCTATCAGAAGAACACCGACATCTACGGCGCCAGCAATTTGGGTCCGCCTTCATCTCTCGGCACGACGGCCAACAAGTATTCGTCGGTCCTCGGCGGTCACACCTGGACCATCGGCGGGAGCAAGTTGAACGAATTCGTCTATCAGTGGACCAAGTTTGACAACAGCATCACGGCGAATTCGAGCGAACCCAATCTGAATTTTCCGAGCGGCCTCTTCGTCGGACAGAATCCGAACACGCCGCAGACGACGCACCAGAAGAAGCACCAGTTCAAGGATGACTTCTCGTGGTCTTCGACGCTTGGCGGTAAGCGTCATGACTTCAAGACAGGTGTCAATTACATCAACGAGCCGATCCTCGGCGGCGACTTCTCCACCGGTCTCGCTGGCCAGTATTTGATGCTGCGAGACGATCCGACCTCGCCGGTCACGGATATCGTGATCTTCGGAGGATTTCTTGGGTTCAAGACGCCGATGAAGCAGTACAGCGCCTACCTCCAGGATGACTGGGCGCTCAGTCAACGGATCACCTTGAACCTGGGGGCACGCTATGACCTGTGGAAGGGCTTTGACCTCAATCAGGCCGCCAACCCCATCTGGCAA
>QHVS01000149.1 GCA_003223635.1 Acidobacteriota bacterium
TGAAAACCGTGATGATGTCGCCGATCCCCGCTGACTTGGCCACGATCGCCGGCGCGAACAAGGCGACGGGAATCCGGTAGAGCAACGCCCAGATGACCGGCGCAAGCGACCAGGCGAGCGCCAGGCGCACGGTTCGTCGCTCAGCGTTGCCGCCGAGGACTCGGCCCACTCCCCAGGCGACAAGAGCGAATGCATAAAAGAAAAGGAGCGCGGCCAGGAACACGCCAACGAGAACGCAGGCGATGATCCATCCGCTCGGCGCCATCGAGTGGAGCTCCGGGGAATGGCGGTAGGCCTGCCAACGGACGTCGCGGATGACCGCGGATGCTGTGGCCAGGAGAACAAGCGGAACCACGACGCGCGACCGCGACTCGGTGACGATCGAGCCGATCGTCTGCCGCGGCCGCACGAGGATCGTCGTCAGTAGCACC